>CALSAF010000301.1:0-3011 GCA_943372805.1 Rhizobium sp. Q54 | reverse complement strand
AGGTCGGAGACTATGCGACCGCAGCGGCGGCAGTGGTCATCACCATGGCGGGAGGCACCTGCACCAGTGCCTCGATCGGCCTGACCAATGTATCGGAAACGCCGCTCTGGGCGTCCGAGGCCGCTGGCATTCTGGTTGGCAGCACGCTCGATGCGGCAACCGTCAATGCGGCTGTCGCTGCGGCCGAGGCCATCACCAATCCGGCCTCCGACATGCGCGGACCTGCCGAATACCGCACCAAGATGGCCGGCATCATGTTGCGCCGCGCGCTTGAGCGGGCCCGCGCCCGCGCCACGGTCTGAGGGGGAGAACCATGACAAAGTCACATATCAAGGTCACCATCAATGGCAAGGCTGTCGAGGCTCTCGTCGAGCCGCGCACCCTGCTGATCCATTTCCTGCGCGAGCAGCAGAACCTGACGGGTGCCCATATCGGCTGCGACACCGGCCATTGCGGTGCCTGCACGGTCGACATGGACGACATGTCGGTGAAGAGCTGCATGACCTTCGCGGTCCAGGCCGACGGCGCCAGCATCACCACGATCGAAGGTGTTGCCAATCCGGACGGAACGCTCAGCGCTCTGCAGGAGGGCTTCCGCATGATGCACGGCCTGCAATGCGGATACTGCACGCCGGGCATGATCTTGCGCGCCCATCGCCTGCTTCAGGAAAAAGCCAATCCGACCGAAGAGGAAATTCGCTACGGCATTGCCGGCAATCTCTGTCGCTGCACCGGTTATGTGAACATCGTCAAGGCCATCCAGTATGCGGCGGCCAAGATCAATGGAACACCGTTTCAGGAGGCCGCGGAATGAACGAGCAAGTCAAGATTGACACCGATCGCGCCGAGCGGACCGAAAAGCTGCAGGGCATGGGGTGCAAGCGCAAGCGCGTCGAGGACATCCGCTTTACGCAAGGAAAGGGCTCCTATGTCGATGACCTGAAACTGCCGGGCATGCTGTTCGGCGATTTCGTCCGCTCGCCGCATGCGCATGCGCGCATCGTCAGCATCGACACGTCGCGCGCCAAGGCGCTGCCGGGGGTGATCGCGGTGCTGACGGCTGCCGATCTGAAGCCGCTGGGCCTGCACTACATGCCGACGCTTGCCGGCGACGTGCAGGCGGTTCTGGCTGAAGAGAAAGTGCTGTTCCAGAACCAGGAAGTCGCCTTCGTTATCGCCGAGGATCGCTATATCGCCTCTGATGCGACCGAACTCGTTGATGTCGTCTATGAGGCGCTGCCCTGCATCGTCGATCCGTTCAAGGCCATGCTGCCGGATGCGCCGATCCTGCGTGAAGACATCAAGGACAAGATGGTTGGCGCCCACGGGCCGCGCAAACATCCCAACCACATCTTCGAATGGCAGATCGGCGACAAGCAGGCGACCGACGACGTGTTTGCCAAGGCCGATGTGACGATCAAGGAAATGCTGGTCGACCATCGTACCCACCCGTCGCCGCTCGAAACCTGCCAGTCGGTCGCCTCGTTCGACAAGGTCAAGGGCGAGCTGACACTCTGGGGCACGTTCCAGGCCCCGCATGTCATCCGCACGGTCGTCTCACTGATCTCGGGTCTGCCGGAACACAAGATCCATGTGATTGCGCCGGATATTGGCGGCGGCTTCGGCAACAAGGTCGGCGCTTATGCCGGCTATGTCTGCTCCGTCGTTGGATCTATCGTGCTGGGCGTGCCGGTCAAATGGGTGGAAGACCGGATGGAGAACCTGTCCACCACATCCTTTGCCCGCGACTATCACATGACCACGGAACTGGCCGCCACCAAGGACGGCAAGATCCTTGGCATGCGCGTGCATGTGCTGGCCGATCACGGCGCCTTCGACGCCTGCGCCGACCCGTCCAAATGGCCGGCCGGTTTCATGAACATCTGTACCGGCTCCTACGATATCCCGGTCGCGCATCTGGTGGTCGATGGTGTCTATACCAACAAGGCGTCCGGCGGTGTTGCCTATCGCTGTTCGTTCCGGGTGACTGAGGCGGTGTTTGCCATCGAGCGCGCCGTGGAAGTGCTGGCCCAGAAGCTTGGTATGGATGCAGCCGAGCTGCGGATCAAGAACTTCATCAAGGCCGAGCAGTTTCCCTATCACTCGGCGCTCGGCTGGGAATATGACAGCGGCGATTATCACACCGCCATGCAGAAGGCGATGGACACGATCGGCTACAAGGCCCTGCGTGCCGAGCAGGCTGAAAAGCGCGAGGCCTTCAAACGCGGTGAAACGCGTGAACTGATGGGCATCGGCATCTCCTTCTTCACGGAAATTGTCGGTGCTGGACCGGCCAAGAATTGCGACATTCTCGGCATCGCGATGTTTGATTCCGCTGAGATTCGCATCCATCCGACCGGCTCGGTGATTGCCCGGATGGGCACCAAGAGCCAGGGGCAGGGGCACGAGACGACCTATGCCCAGATCATCGCCACCGAACTCGGCATTCCCGCCGATGACATCATGATCGAGGAGGGCAATACCGATACGGCTCCTTACGGTCTCGGCACCTACGGCTCGCGCTCGACCCCGGTTGCCGGTGCTGCCACCGCCGTGGCTGCCCGCAAGATCAAGGCCAAGGCGCAGATGATCGCCGCCCATATGCTCGAAGTGCATGAGGGTGATCTGGAGTGGGACATCGACCGCTTCCGCGTCAAGGGCCTGCCGGAGAAGTTCAAGACGATGAAGGAGATCGCCTGGTCGGCCTATAATGCGCCGCCGCCGAACCTCGAGCCGGGCCTGGAGGCGGTCAACTACTATGAGCCGCCGAACATGACCTACCCCTTCGGCGCCTATTTCTGCGTCATGGATATCGACGTCGATACCGGCGTTGCCAAGACGCGGCGCTTCTATGCGCTTGACGATTGCGGTACGCGCATCAATCCGATGATCATCGAGGGGCAGGTGCATGGCGGGCTGACGGAAGCCTTCGCCTGTGCCATGGGCCAGGAGATCCGCTACGACGAAACGGGCAATGTCATGGGGGCGTCCTTTATGGACTTCTTCCTGCC
>CALSAF010000300.1:0-3026 GCA_943372805.1 Rhizobium sp. Q54 | reverse complement strand
TGACGACTATACGCCGCGCGAGTTCGTGACGATCGTCTTGAAGGTCGTCTTCCGGATGAGCGAGGAGACGGGCTACCGGGTGATGATGACGGCGCACAAATTCGGCTCGGCGGTGGTCGTCGTCTGCACGCGCGAGATTGCCGAGACGAAGGTGACGGAAGCCATGGACCTCGCCAAGGAGGCGGGCATGCCGCTGCTCTTCACGGCAGAGCCGGAGGAGTGAGGACCTCGGGTTTGAAAACCAATTGCTTACGTCTGCGGGCATAGACTTCGGCCATGAGCCCTGACCTGCAGACACTCCCCGAGGCGGCCACCTGGCACTATGTCGTGGCGGTCGGCCTCTTTGCCCTGATGGGCGCAATCGGCCATGTGGTGCGCGCCGTCTTCAACATCTTGCCCGATCGCCTGTCGGATCGGCCGATGATGGATCTCGTGATCAGCGACGGCTACAGCTGGCACGACATGATCTTCAAGACCGAGTATGACGAGGCGGGCTACTATAGGCTCGACAGTCTGCACAATCTGCGGCTCGCGGTTGGTTGGGCCATGTTCAGCGGATTTCTAACCCTGCTTTTGGCGCAGGACGCATCACGGATTGCAGCTTACTTTATTGACTGGGGGCTTGCCGCGCTCGTCGATCTCTTCTGGTACCGGGTCGAGACTTTCGCGCTGTGAGGCCTGGGCTTCACTTGCCCTTCTTCGCCTTCACGCCGAGTGCTTCCGCTGAGATCCAGAACACCGCGTCTTCCTCTTCCGTCGTCTCGACCCAGAGGAAGTCGAGGTCGGGGAATTCGGCTTCGAGGATGTCGCGGCCTCGGCCGATTTCGCAGAGCATGCCGCCGCCCGGGTTCAGGTGCTTGGGGGCCTCAGTGAGCAGCGTGCGGACGAGATCGAGGCCGTCTTCGCCGCCGTCATGGGCCATGGCGGGTTCGGCGCGGTATTCGGCCGGGAAGGCGTCCATGGCCTCGTGGTCGACATAGGGCGGGTTAGTGATGATCAGGTCGAACTTGCGGCCCGCAAGCGGCGTGAAGAGATCGCCCTGGTGCAGCGTTAGCTGGTCTTCGAGGCCATAGGCCTGGCGGTTCTTTTCTGCTACTTCAAGTGCATCGGCGGAGAGATCGACGGCATCGACGGTGGCGAGCGGGAAGAAGCGGGAGGCGAGGATGGCGAGGCAGCCGGAGCCGGTGCAGATGTCGACAACGCTTTCGACTGCGAAGGGATCGGGCAGGAAGGTCGAGCCGAATTCGCCGCCATATTCGTTGAAGAGGATCTCGCCGATATGCGAGCGCGGCACGATCACGCGCTCATCGACGAAGAAACGCATGCCCTGGATATAGGAACGGCCGGTGAGATAGGCCGAGGGCTTGCGGGTTGCGACGCGCGTTTCGATGCGGTCTGCCAGCAGGCGGCGCTCTGACGGCAGCAGCCTTGCATCGAGGAAAGGGTCGAGCGTGTCGATCGGCAGGTCGAGGCTGTCGAGCACGAGGAAGGCGGCATCATCGACGGCGGTGTGGGTGCCGTGGCCGTAGCTCAGCTCTGCGGCATTGAAGCGGGAGATGGCATAACGCCAGTAGTCGCGCAGGGTGACGAGGTCGGTGGTGATGTCGTGGCTCATGGTCGTCTTCCGGTCGTTTGCGCGGCTGTCGTTTGAGGGCGGGGCAGGGCGCGCCCGTGAGGGTGTGGTCAGTCGCCCTTGGGGCCGAACATCTTCTTCAGCATCTCGGCCATGGGGCCGCTCTCGGGAAGTTTCTTCGGCTGGTTGAAATTGCGGGCCTGGTGGATGTGGGACTGGGCCGGTTTCGGCGCCTTTGGGGCCTTGGCCGGCTTTTCGTCTTCGGCCTTACCGCCCGTTGCGAGCGCCAGCTTGTTCATCAGCTGCGAGTCTTCACCGCGCACCAGCATATCGGCGTTGTCGGCGAGGGCTTCGAGGAGCGGATCGAGCCATTCGGCATCCGCCTTGGCGAAGTCGCCGAGGACGTGGTTGTGGACTTTTGCCTTGTCGCCGGGATGGCCGATGCCGAGGCGGAGGCGCCGGTAGTTCAGGCCGCAATGGGCGTCGAGCGACTTGATGCCGTTGTGACCGCCATGGCCGCCGCCGGTCTTGATGCGCGCCTTGCCTGGCAGAAGGTCGAGTTCGTCATAGATCGCGACGATGTGTTCGGGGCCAAGCTTGTAGAAGCGCATGGCTTCACCGACGCTCTCGCCCGAGAGGTTCATGAAGGTCTGCGGCTTGATCAGCATGACCTTTTCGCCGGCCAGCGTGCCTTCTGATATCTCGGCCTTGAACTTCTTTGCCCAGGGCGTGAAGCCGTGGCGGCGCTGGATCGCGTCGACAGCCATGAAGCCGATGTTGTGCCGGTTCTTCGCATACTGCGCACCGGGATTGCCGAGGCCGGCCAGGATGATCATCGCCTGAAATCCGTCTTGAGGTTTAGTGCCTTTCCCGACAGCGAAACGGCTCGAAAGTCAAGGCTGATCTCGGAGCTGTCACGGGTTGGTCGCGACCATTCCGAAGTTCGAGTAGCGCAGATTGTAGGTCTCGAAGATGCCGGCCTGGGTGCCGTCGGCGATCAGCTTGTCGAGCGCGCCCTGCATGCGGGCAAGCAGATCTTCCGGGAAATTCGCATTGCAGGCGATGGCGAATTTCTGCTCCGAGAAGACGAACTGAGCCTCAAGCTCCTCGCCCTTTTCCAGCAGCTCGATGTAGTGTTGTTCGGAGATCGGCATCAGATCGACACGCTTGCTCTGAAGTTTCTTCAGTGTCAATTTCAGGTCTGTGGCGAGATCGATCTTGGGGAAACCTTCGTTTTCCAGCAGCGTCTGGGTGTAGTCATTGCGCTGGGTGCCGACGATGTAGGTCTTGGCTTCCTCTATGTTTGCAACCTTGATGCCGGAGCCCTTGTGGGCAACCATGAAGTTGCGGCCGACGGCAATCGGTTCCACCCATCTGAACAGCTTGTCGCGCTCTGGGATATGCGCTGTTGTAAAGACGCAATGCATCGGTTCGCTCTGTGCAAGCGCGATCG
>CALSAF010000299.1:0-3052 GCA_943372805.1 Rhizobium sp. Q54 | reverse complement strand
AAGATGGATACTACTGGATCACCGGCCGTGTCGACGATGTGCTCAACGTCTCGGGTCACCGTCTTGGTACTGCAGAAGTCGAATCAGCTCTCGTATCGCACCACCTCGTGTCTGAAGCTGCGGTGGTGGGATATCCGCACACCATCAAGGGGCAGGGCATATACTGCTACGTCACTCTGATGTCTGGCCACGAAGGCAATGATGCGCTCCGGGCCGATCTGGTGAAACATGTCCGTACGGAAATCGGACCGATCGCGACGCCGGACAAGATCCAGTTCGCACCAGGCCTTCCGAAGACACGCTCGGGCAAGATCATGCGCCGCATCCTGCGCAAGATTGCTGAAGATGATTTCGGTGCGCTCGGTGACACCTCGACGCTGGCAGATCCCGCTGTTGTCGATGACCTGATCGCCAATCGCCAGAACAAGATCGCCTAAAATCAAAACATCCCACCGGGAGCCCACCGGGCTCCCGGTGCCCTCAACATCCAATGGAGCGGCGAATTTCATTCACCTGCTGCTGCGTGGAGCAGACATTCTCGCAGGGGATGCCGTCATTGTCGGCGTCGGCCCTACGGTAGCCGTTGCACCACAGGATGACTGCTTCCTCACAACTGGACACTTGTTTGCAGGTGCGTGCCGCCATCTGTGTTTCTGTTGCTTGCGCTGAGATTGTCTGGGTTTGAAACAATGCGGGCACCAAAAGCAGACAAAATACACAACGAGTCAGGGCGTTTTGATCACGGGTCATGCGATGATAACGCACCTCTGCCCTTGATCTGTCCAGAAACCGCGCTCAACCTGGAGACGTGTGTTCAGTCTGGGCAGACTGGACGCGCCTTCCGTTTCCCGTGGTAGGTCTCTGCAAGACCCCGCTGCAGCAGCTCTTTCGCCAGATCGGTACCGCTCTCCGTCACCAGCGTCGCAACGACCCTGCCGAAATACTTGTCACCGCTTATGGCAGTCAGCGTGACGGTATGGTGGTCTGTCATCATCGCCACAAGAGCTTGTTTCGCCTCGTGCGCCGACTGGCGAAAGGCGGCGCAACTCGAATTGACTTCGGCCGAATCGATGCCTCGCAAGCGGACATAGGTGCGTATCCGCTGGTTCGGCCAAGGCCTGGCATCGACGAGGACCGTGTCCCCATCGATGACGCGAACCACATCTGCCTTCACAGGCCCAAACATATCGGCAGCGAGTGCTGGGACAGAAAACCCCAGGCATAAACTCAGCAATCCTATCTCAAGCGGCTTGTTTGGGAACATTATAGGAACATA
Source organism: Rhizobium sp. Q54 (assembly GCA_943372805.1). GTDB lineage: Bacteria > Pseudomonadota > Alphaproteobacteria > Rhizobiales > Rhizobiaceae > Allorhizobium. The sequence continues at coordinate 1,776 of CALSAF010000299.1, read as the reverse complement.
TTCCGAAAACAGACGTCCATCAATAGGGAATTATTCCTTTCAGAAATCGATAGCGCGGCCCTTGATCTCCCAGTCACCAAACCGCGCGGGATCCGCGCCACCGCGCCCGCCGACTTCAGCTGGCATGTTGTGGCTTGTTTCCCGGCGTCGACGTTCTTCTGCCTCGGCAAGCGCACGTTTTGCAGCCGGGCTCAATTCTCGCGGCTGTTCGCCAAGGTAGACTTCGGCTTCACGATCTTCTGACATTATATCGACCTCTGCTGGGACGGCATTTCATGTCCAAACATTGAAATTGGGATGCCCGCTTTTTAAATCAACATGCGAAAACGGCAATAGATCAGCCGTCTCGCTATTGCCGGAGGAGGAAGACCCATGAATACCATGCGCACCGCAATGCTGCTCGCCTTCATGACTGCCCTTTTCATGGGCGTCGGCTTCATGATCGGCGGTCGTGGCGGCATGATGATCGCCTTTGTCATCGCGGCGGGCATGAACTTCTTCTCCTATTGGAATTCCGACAAGATGGTGCTTCGGGCCTATCGGGCCCAACAGGTCGATGAACGAACAGCGCCGGAGTTCTATGGAATGGTGCGAGACCTAGCCCGCAATGCAGGCCTGCCTATGCCCACGGTCTATGTCTTCGACAGCCCGCAGCCGAATGCATTTGCCACTGGGCGCAATCCAGAGAATGCGGCTGTTGCCGCTTCGACAGGCCTGCTGCAGCGTTTGACGCCCGAGGAAGTCGCTGGTGTCATGGCGCATGAACTGGCGCATATCGAGAATCGCGATACCCTTACCATGACCATCACCGCGACCCTCGCCGGTGCGATTTCGATGCTGTCGAACTTCGCTTTCCTATTCTCGAGCGGTCGTGACAATCGCAACAATCCCTTTGGTTTCATCGGTGTGATCATCGCCATGATCGTGGCGCCACTTGCGGCCATGCTGGTCCAGATGGCGATCAGCCGGACACGCGAATACGCGGCTGACCGTCGTGGCGCCGAGATCTGTGGCCAGCCGCGCTGGCTGGCGTCTGCGCTTCAGAAGATCGCCGGCGATGCCGCGCATATCGAAAACCAGGAAGCCGAGCGTAATCCGGCAACAGCACACATGTTCATCATTAATCCCTTGAATGGGCAGAGGATGGATAATCTCTTCTCGACTCATCCCAATACCCGGAACCGCATCGAGGCGCTTTTGGCGATGACCGATATCTCTGGCGGGGGATCGACGCCGCCGTCACCCCCTGTTAAGGCAACCCGCACTGCGCGTTCCGTTCCGACCACGGGTTGGGGACGTGGCAAAGCCGAACCACCCAAGGGACCATGGTCTTGAGCGACACACCGACTGGCAAGCCGAAGAAGAAGATGCGGGATGGCGACAAGGGGCATCGCCGACCGTCATCCCGGCCGGTTTTGAAACCAGGACTGGAGGCACGTCTTGCTGCGAGCCGACTTCTTGCTGCCGTCGTTGACCGTAAGACATCACTCGATGGAATGCTTGATCCCGAACATGGGAACCCGGCGTTCCTAGCGCTCAATGACGCTGACAGAGGTCTCGTCAAGGCGATCCTTCAGAGCGCCCTGCGCCATCTGCCGCGTATTGAAGCGATCATCGGTCAGCTGCTGGACACACCCTTGCCGGAGGGCGCCCGGTCCCTCCATCACCTGCTGGTCGTTGCGACCGCGCAGATGCTTTATCTCGATGTTCCGGATCATTCGGCCGTGGATCTCGCAGTGGAGCAGGCTAGCAGCGACCCGCGGAGTCGGCGCTTTT
>CALSAF010000298.1:0-3059 GCA_943372805.1 Rhizobium sp. Q54 | reverse complement strand
CGGAGCTGCGTCGATCTGATCGTAGGCCTTGAACTCACCAAAGTACTTGGTGATCGCTGCCGTCAGAGACGTCTTGCCGTGGTCGACGTGGCCGATCGTGCCGATGTTGACGTGCGGCTTGTTGCGCTCAAACTTACTCTTTGCCATTTTCGGCTCTCCATTTTCTGGTCCCCGTCAGGGGAAATTCACAATTCTCAATTGGACGGTCGGCGTATTCCGGTCACTTCTGACCGGAATACTTTGCCTGGATTTCAGCAGCAACGTTCGACGGAACCGGTGCGTAGTGATCGAAGGTCATCGAGTACTGTGCACGGCCCTGCGACATGGAGCGCAGGTTGTCGACGTACTTGAACATGTTGGCGAGCGGGACGTGAGCATTGATCACGATCGCGATGCCGCGCTGTTCCTGGCCCTGGATCTGGCCACGACGGGAGTTCAGGTCGCCGATGACATCACCGACATAATCTTCCGGCGTCACGACTTCCACCTTCATCATCGGCTCCAGAAGCTGGGCGCCGGCCTTCTTGGCTGCTTCACGGAAGCAGGCACGCGAGGCGATTTCGAAGGCGAGAACCGAGGAGTCGACGTCGTGGAAGGCACCATCGATGAGGGTGGCCTTGACGCCGAGCATCGGGAAGCCGGCGAGCGGACCAGACGACAGAACGCTTTCGATACCCTTCTGAACGCCCGGGATGTATTCCTTGGGAACAGCACCGCCGACGATCTTGGACTCGAACTTGAAGTCTTCGCCATCCGGGTTCGGTTCGAAGACGAGCTTGACGCGCGCGAACTGACCGGTACCACCGGACTGCTTCTTGTGCGTGTAGTCTTCTTCGTGCTGACGCGTGATCGTCTCACGGTAAGCAACCTGCGGAGCACCGACGTTGGCTTCAACCTTGAACTCGCGACGCATGCGGTCGACGAGAATGTCGAGGTGAAGTTCGCCCATGCCAGCGATGATGGTCTGGCCGGATTCCTGGTCGGTCTTGACGCGGAAGGACGGGTCTTCGGCCGCGAGGCGATTGAGCGCGAGGCCCATCTTTTCCTGGTCGCCCTTGGACTTCGGCTCGATCGCGATCTGGATGACCGGCTCCGGGAATTCCATACGCTCGAGGATAACCGGCTTCAGGGGATCGCAGAGCGTGTCACCCGTCGTGGTTTCCTTGAGGCCTGCGAGAGCAACGATGTCGCCTGCAAAGGCTTCTTCGATGTCTTCACGGGAGTTCGAGTGCATCTGCAGCATGCGGCCGACGCGCTCGCGCTTGTCCTTGACCGTGTTCAGAACAGACACGCCCTTTTCGAGCTTGCCCGAATAGATGCGTGCGAAGGTGAGCGAACCGACGAAGGGGTCGTTCATGATCTTGAACGCGAGCATGGCGAGCGGCTCGGCGTCGTCAGCGTGACGTTCGATTTCGGCTTCGGTCTTGAAGTCGATGCCCTTGATGGCCGGGATGTCCAGCGGGGACGGCAGGTATTCGACGACGGCGTCGAGCAGGGGCTGAACGCCCTTGTTCTTGAAGGCCGTACCGCAGAACATCGGATGGAACTTGACGTCGATGGTGCCGCGGCGAACCAGGGCACGGATCTTGTCGTTGTCCGGCATGATGCCGTTCAGGTAGTCTTCCATCGCCTGTTCGTCGATCTCGACAACGGTCTCGATCAGCTTTTCGCGATATTCTTCGGCCTTGTCCTTCAGGTCGTCCGGGATCTCGACAACGTCCCAGGCAGCGCCGAGGGACTCGTCACGCCAAACCAGAGCATTCATCTCGATCAGATCGACAACGCCCTTGAACTCGGACTCAGCACCGATCGGCAGCTGCATGACAACGGCCGTGGCACCGAGACGGGTCTTGATCATTTCTACCGAGCGGTAGAAGTCAGCACCGGTCTTGTCCATCTTGTTGCAGAAGATCATCCGCGGGACGTTGTACTTTTCAGCCTGACGCCAGACGGTTTCGGTCTGCGGCTCAACGCCGGCATTGGCGTCGAGGAGAGCAACTGCACCGTCGAGAACGCGCAGCGAACGTTCGACTTCGATCGTGAAGTCAACGTGGCCGGGGGTGTCGATGATATTGAAGCGGCGCATCTTGCCGTCGCGACCCTTCCAGAAGGTCGTCGTGGCAGCGGAGGTGATCGTGATGCCACGCTCCTGCTCCTGCTCCATCCAGTCCATGGTGGCTGCGCCGTCATGAACTTCGCCGATCTTGTGAGACTTACCGGTGTAGTAGAGAATACGCTCGGTGGTCGTGGTCTTGCCGGCGTCGATATGCGCCATGATACCGAAGTTGCGGTAGTCTTCGATTTTATATTCGCGAGCCATAACGGACTGCCTTTCAATATTTAATCGGTGGATTACCAGCGGTAATGCGAGAAGGCGCGGTTTGCATCGGCCATCTTATGGGTGTCTTCGCGCTTCTTGACGGCGCTACCGCGGTTGTTCGCTGCGTCGAGCAGCTCGCCGGAGAGGCGGTCGACCATGGTTGTCTCGTTGCGCTTGCGGGCAGCAGTGATGAGCCAGCGGATCGCGAGAGCCTGACGGCGCTCCGGACGAACATCGACCGGGACCTGGTAGGTCGCACCACCGACGCGGCGCGAACGAACTTCAACATGCGGCGCGACGTTGTCGAGCGCCTGATGGAAGATCGCAATCGGTTCCTGCTTGGACTTGTTCTGAACGACGTCGAAGGCACCGTAGACGATGCTTTCAGCAACCGACTTCTTGCCGTGAAGCATGATGGCGTTCATGAACTTGGTGACGACGAGATCACCGAACTTCGGGTCCGGATTGATTTCGCGCTTTTCTGCACTGTGGCGACGGGACATACTGTTTGTCTCTCAACGGTTGGGACGCTTTAGAACGCGGAGGACCTCGCGCAGCGCCTTAAATCAAATCAAAGAAGGGCCGAAGATTACTTCGGACGCTTCGCACCATACTTCGAACGGCGCTGCTTGCGGTTCTTGACGCCCTGGGTGTCGAGAACGCCGCGGATGATGTGGTAACGAACGCCCGGCAAGTCCTTTACGCGGCCGCCACGGATCATGACGACAGAGTGTTCCTG
>CALSAF010000297.1:0-3088 GCA_943372805.1 Rhizobium sp. Q54 | reverse complement strand
TCACCCAACCCCGGAGCTTCGCTCCGACCCTCCCCCTCAAGGGGAGGGTGAGGCCGCGCCGCATCCCCCCGCCACTCTCCCCCCTTGTGGGGGAGATGCCCGGCAGGGCAGAGGGGGGTACCTCGCGCGCTACATTTAGAGACGGAGGCCTTCATGGATAAGGCGACCTACGAGACGACGAAATACATCAAGGGGCCGATGCACCAGTCGCTGCGGCATGATTCAGCGCACAAACATGTCGCCGGAAGTGCCGAATATATCGACGACATTCCCGAACCCGCCGGCCTGTTGCATGGCGCCCTCGGCATGGCGGACCGCGCCCATGCGGAGATCCTGTCGATCGACCTTTCGGCGGTGAAAACCTATCCCGGCGTGGTCGATGTCCTGACTGCCGCCGACATCACCGGCGTCAACGATGTCTCCTCCGGCGGCCGTCACGACGAACCGCTGATTGCAACCGACAGGGTCGAATTCCACGGCCAGACTATCTTCGCCGTCATCGCCGAGACCCGCGACGCGGCACGGAAAGCTGCCCGCCTCGCCAAGGTCGAGTATCGCGACCTGCCCTTCTGGACCGATATCGACGGCGCGCTGGAGAATGGCGCGCCGCTGGTCACGCCGGGCATGACGCTGAAGCGCGGCACGCCGGAGACCGAACTCGACAAGGCAAAGCATCGCATCCAAAGCTCGATGCGCATCGGCGGCCAGGAGCATTTTTATCTCGAAAGCCATATCGCGCTCGCCATTCCCGGCGAGGATGATGATGTGACCGTCTGGTCCTCCACCCAGCACCCCTCGGAAATCCAGCATATCGTCGGCCATGTGCTCGACATTCCCTCCAATGCGATTACCGTCAACACGCGCCGCATGGGCGGCGGCTTTGGTGGCAAGGAAACGCAGGGCAACCAGTTTGCAGCACTCGCTGCACTCGCCGCCAAGAAGCTGAAGCGCGCCGTCAAATTCCGCCCCGACCGCGACGAGGACATGGGCGTCACGGGCAAGCGCCACGACTTCAAGATGGATTTCGACGTCGCCTTCGATGATGACGGAAAGATCCACGCCATCGAGGCCAATTTCGCCGCCCGCTGCGGCTACTCGTCAGACCTCTCCGGCCCGGTTACCGACCGCGCCCTCTTCCATGCCGATTCCAGCTATTTCTATCCGCATGTGAAGCTGACCTCGCAGCCCTTAAAGACCCACACCGTCTCCAACACCGCCTATCGCGGCTTTGGGGGCCCCCAGGGCATGCTGGGCGCCGAGCGGGTGATCGAGGAAATCGCCTATGCGTTGGGCAAGGATCCGCTTGAGGTCCGCAAGGCCAATTTCTACGGCGAGAAGGGCTCAGGTCGCGATGTGACGCCCTACCACCAGCAGGTGGAAGACAACATCATCCTGAAGGTCGTCGAGGAGCTGGAAACCTCCTGCGACTACCAGGCGCGCCGCCAGGCGATCATCGACTTGAACAAGACGAGCCCGGTGATCAAGAAGGGCATCGCCCTCACACCGGTGAAATTCGGCATCTCCTTCACCATGACCGCCTTCAACCAGGCGGGCGCACTCGTCCATATCTATCAGGACGGCTCCATCCATCTGAACCATGGCGGCACCGAGATGGGCCAGGGCCTCTACACCAAGGTCGCCCAGGTCGTTGCCGATTGTTTCCAGGTCGATGTCGACACGGTGAAGATCACGGCGACGACGACCGGCAAGGTGCCGAACACCTCGGCCACTGCCGCCTCCTCCGGCTCGGACCTGAACGGCATGGCAGCATGGGATGCCGCCCGCCAGATCAAGGAACGGCTGATCGCCTTCGCCGCCGAAAAGTATGCGGTTCCGGTCTCGGAGGTCGAATTCCTGCCCAACCGGGTGCGCGTCGGGGACAAGATCTTCTCCTTCGGCGACTTCGTCAAACAGGCCTATTTCGGCCGCGTCCAGCTCTCGGCTGCAGGCTTTTACAAAACGCCCAAAATCCACTGGGACCGCGCCGCCGGTCGCGGCACGCCCTTCTACTACTACGCCTATGGCGCCGCCTGCTCGGAAGTCTCGATCGACACGCTGACGGGCGAATATCTGATGGACCGCACCGATATTCTCCACGATGTCGGCAAGTCACTGAACCCGATCATCGACATCGGCCAGATCGAAGGCGGCTTCGTCCAGGGCATGGGCTGGCTGACGACGGAAGAACTCTGGTGGGACGGCAAGGGCAGGCTTCGCACGCACGCGCCTTCCACCTACAAGATCCCGCTCGCCTCCGACCGTCCGAAGATCTTCAACACGAAGCTCGTGCCCTGGTCTGAGAACACCGAACCCACCATCGGCCGCTCCAAGGCCGTCGGCGAGCCGCCCTTCATGTTGGCGATCTCGGTGCTTGAAGCGCTGTCGATGGCGGTGGCCTCGGTCGCGGATTATCGCGTTTGCCCGAGGCTTGATGCGCCGGCCACGCCGGAACGGGTGTTGATGGCTGTGGAGAGGTTGAAGCGGGCGTGATGGCAGATTTGCAAGGCGCGGCGGCCTGGGAATACCCCCCTCTGTCCTGCCGGACATCTCCCCCACAAGGGGGGAGAGCGGATAGACGCACCGACCCGCACTCCCCAAGCGCCTTTGAAATCGTTGCCACAGCCATAATTCAATCGTGGGGCACGAGTGCGCCACATACCGCTCTCCCCCCGTGTGGGGGAGATGTCCGGCAGGACAGAGGGGGGCTCACACACGCCGGCCTGTCAGGGGGTTACCAGTCATGACAACCCTCCCCGCCTTCCTCAAAACCCACCCCGATGCCGTCCTTGTCGAAGTCGCAGGGACCAGGGGCTCGACCCCGCGTGATACCGGCACGATGATGCTGGTATCGGCTGCCACCCTCTGGGGCACGATCGGCGGCGGGCATCTGGAATTCATGGCGATCGGCCATGCGCGCAAACTGATTGCGGGGGAAGTGCTGGAGCCGACCCTCGATGTGCCGCTGGGGCCCGAGATCGGCCAGTGTTGCGGCGGTCGCACTCTGTTGCAGTTCACGCGGCTCGATGACACGACCAGGACCTCTCTCCTGCAGCGACTGGCCGCCGAACGCGCAGCCTTTCCTGACGTC
>CALSAF010000296.1:0-3151 GCA_943372805.1 Rhizobium sp. Q54 | reverse complement strand
GGACCAGGACGGCAGCTGGCGGCTGTGCCGCACGACTGCCGAGATCCGCAAGGCCATGGCGGACGGCGTCTTTGCAGCCGTGATGCATATGGAAGGCTGCGAGGCGATCGATGCGGATCTCGAAACGCTCGAGGTTTTCTACGCCGCAGGCCTCCGTTCGCTTGGGCCGGTCTGGAGCCGAAACAACATTTTCGGGCATGGCGTGCCCTTCGCCTATCCGAGCGCGCCCGATACCGGGCCGGGCCTGACGAAAGCCGGCGAGGATCTGATCCGGGTCTGCAACCGGCTGGGCATCCTGATCGATCTCGCCCATATCACCGAGAAGGGCTTCTGGGACGTCGAACGCCTGAGCGACCAGCCGCTGATCGCCAGCCATTCCAATGTGCATGCGCTGACGCCTGTTGCCCGCAACCTGACCGACCGTCAGATGGACGCGATCAAGGCAAGCCATGGTCTCGTCGGCCTCAACTATGCCGTCACCATGCTGCGCCCCGATGGCCGCGACGATGCGGAGACCTCGATCTCCACCATGATCAGCCATATCGACTATCTGGTCGATCGCATGGGGATCGACTGCGTGGCCTTGGGCTCGGATTTCGACGGGGCGACGATCCCCAATGTGATCGGCGACGCTGCCGGCAACCAGCGGCTCGTGACAGCGCTGAAGGATCGCGGCTATGGTCCTGCTGATCTCGACAAGATCTGCCGGGAAAACTGGATGAGGGTTCTCGCGTCTGCCTGGCACGAGTAAACGCGGGGAGGGCGCTTCCGCTCAGGCGACGCGGTGACCGGAGCGCCACACCGACTTGGCGAAGGGATGGCCGTCGTACAGGTTGACGCGGATCAGGTCGGCCTTCAGGTCGGTCTCTATTGCGCCGCGATCCGTCAAACCGCCGGCGAGTGCCGGGCTGCGGGTGACCATGGCAACAGCGCTCGGCAGATCGTAGTCGAGGCCCGGATCGGCCGAGATCATGAAGGCGGCGTCGAGCATGGAGCGCGGGACATAGTCCGAGGCGAGGATGTCGATCAGCTTGTCGGCCAGGAGATCCCGCACGGCGATATTGCCCGATTGCGAGCCGCCGCGCACCAAGTTGGGGGCGCCGGCGACGATCCGCATGCCGGCTTTGCGAGCGGCGACAGCGGCCTCCAGCGAGCAGGGAAATTCCGAGATCGTGACACCCTCGGCAAGGCCGTCCTCGATGTGTTCGATATCGGTGTCGTCATGGCTCATCAGCGGCATGGCGCGCGCGCGGGCAAGTGCCACGACCTGCGGCCGGGTGGTGGCGGCGAAATGGCTTTTCTCGGCGACGAGCACCTTGATCTTCTCGCGCACGAGGTCCGGGCTTTCGCCTGTCGACTTGCAGGCCCTTGCGACATAGGCCTCGATGTCGCGGCTCTGGCGGATGCCGGGCAGGTGTTCCATGATGGAGATGACGCGCACGATCTCACGGTCGATATGCTCGGCCGTCAGCTGCGGGGTTATGGGATCGGTCAATTCGCAGCGCAGGTGCACCAGATGTTCGGCGCGCAGCATGCCGGAGGCTTGCGCCTGTTCCAGAGCTTCGATCATCGGTTTCAGGATCTCGGCGCGTTCCGGATTGTCGGTGGTTGCGCCGACGCAGAGGCTGTCGAAGACGGTGGTGACGCCGCCGCCGATGATCTGGGCGTCGTGGGCCAGGGCGGCGCGCATGAAGTCCCAGCGCACATGGGCGCGGGGATAGAGGTGCTTCTCGAAATGGTCGGTATGGATGTCGACAAGGCCGGGCAGGAGATAGTCGCCAGCGAAATCCACGGCCCCGGTCTTTCCGGACGGCCCCTCGTGGATAGCTGCGATCACACCGTTTTCAACCGTCACAGACCCATGCAGGACATGGCCGGCAAGCACCACGCGGGCATTGGAGAGGATGAGCGTGCCTGCGCCCGCCGGTTCGAACGTCTCGCCCTCGGCGGTTGGCTGTCTCAGCATGGTCGCGTCTCCATCCGTGTCTCGACGCAGCGTGTCTAGGCGCGTTTCGTGACGCTTTGGTGTCAGCGGTTGCAGATTGTCAGCCGACGAGTCTCAGGCAGTCGTCGGCGATCACCTGTTCCTCGTCGGTCGAAATCACCCGGATCCTGACCCGGCTTTCCTCGCGCGAGATCAGCGTCTCGTTTCGGTCGTTTGCCTCGCTGTCGAGCAGCAGGCCGAGGAAGCGCAGGCGCTCGACAACGGAGCGGCGGATCGCCGGCTGGTTTTCGCCAATGCCGGCGGTGAAGACCAGTGTGTCGAGGCCGCCGAGCGAGGCTGCCAGCCGTGCCACTTCGCCAGCGATCCTGAGTGTGAAGACGTCGAGCGCCTCACGGGCTTCTTTCGACGGGGTTTCCAGCAGCACACGGCTATCGGCGCTGATGCCGGACAGACCCAAAAGACCTGACTGCCTGTAGATCATCTCCTCCACTGCCTTCAGGCTCATTCCGTGGGCGTCGACCAGATGGAACAGCACACCGGGATCGATGGCGCCTGAGCGGGTCGCCATGGGCACGCCGTCGATGGTGGAAAAACCCATGGAGGTGTCGCGGCTGATCCCGTGTTCCAGCGCGCAAAGGCTGGCACCGGAGCCGAGATGGGCGACCACGGCACGGCCGCCGGCGGTTTCGGGCTCGAGCGCCTTCAGGGCGCCTGCGACATAGGCATAGGACAGGCCGTGGAAGCCATAGCGCTTGACGCCCTTGTCGAACCACTCGCGCGGGATGGCGAAGCGCCTGATGACATCGGATTGCGTGCGGTGGAAGGCGGTGTCGAAGGATGCCGTCTGGGGCATGCCCGGCTTCAGTTCGGCAATCGCCCGGATCAGGCGCAGGTTCTGCGGCTGGTGCAGCGGTGCCAGCGTCACAAGGCTGTCGATGCCGGAAAGGCTCGATCCATCGATCCTCACGGCATCGGCGAAGAGATCGCCGCCATGCACCACACGGTGGCCCACTGCGGAGACCGCGTCGAGATCATAGTGTTCGCCCAGCCAGTCGAAGACTTCCTCCAGCACGTCATGCATCAGGTCTTCGGTCCGGGCTTCGAGGGGTACGTCGAAGACCTGCGGCCCTTCGACCAGATGGAAGGTCAGCGGCTCGGCGCGGAAGTCGATCACACCCTTGCCGATGCGTCTGGCGCCACTCCTGT
>CALSAF010000295.1:0-3316 GCA_943372805.1 Rhizobium sp. Q54 | reverse complement strand
TGTCGTCCGCCTTGGGTCAGCTCTTCGAACATCGGGGACGGGGGCGTTGGAAGGCCTATCTGGCGCGGGACACACCGGAGGTTTCGAGCATGGATTGACACCGATTGCAGCGATTGTTTCCCGCTGCTAGAGCAGTTCCAGCAAACGTGCGAAGCGGCCTTGCGTCCGCAATTGCGTGATACAAGCAGATGGAGCATTGAAGGCGAGTCTGTTTTCGCCGGAAATGCTCTTGCGTTCGGGATGGCCGATGCGCCGAACATGCGGAGATCGAGATAATGTCAGGCGACGAGGCAACGAAAAGGCCACGGCTGAAGATCGGCTTCGTGCTGTCGCGTTCCTTCACGCTCTCGGCCTTCGCCCTGTTCATCGATACGATCAGGCTCGCCAGCGATGAGTACGACCGCTCGGGCCGCGTGCTCGCCGATTGGCAGGTCATTGGCAGCACGCGCCATCTCATCACGTCGAGCTGCGGGGTCCAGGTCGCGCCAACAAGCGATTTCGTCGACCCCAGCCGCTTCGATTATATCGTCGTCGTGGGTGGCCTGCTCGGACGCCAGCCGGCCGTGGACGACCAGACCATCGCCTTCCTGAAGAAGGCCGATGCCCAGAAGGTGCCGCTGATCGGGCTCTGTACTGGCACCTTCATCCTCGCCGAAGCCGGTCTGATGAAGAATCATCAGACTTGCGTCAGCTGGCTGCATTACCAGCAGTTCCGCGATCGGTTCCCCGATCACGAGGTGCGCTCCGACCGCCTGTTTAATCTCGATCGCCGCCGCGGCTCCTGTGCCGGGGGCAGCAGCTCGGCCGATCTCGCCGCCTTTATTGTCCGCCAGTATCTGGGCCACGATGCCGAGCGCAACGCGCTGGAAGTCCTGCAGATCGAGAAGGCCCGCACGAACAGGGACATCCAGGTCCGCCGCCCGCTGACGATCGAATGTGACGATCCTCGGGTGAAGGCGGTCCTGATCCTGATGGAGCAGAGCCTCGAAAACGAGCTGACCATCGATCAGCTCGCCCGCTCCGTCGGCCTGTCGCGCCGCCAGCTCGAGCGCCTCTTCGCCCAGAAGATCGATGTCTCGCCGGCCCGCATCTACACCAGGCTCAGGATGGAACGGGCCAAGATGCTGGTCACCCAGACCAATGCTTCCCTGATCGACATCGCGCTCCAGGTCGGCTTCCAGAACACCTCCCATTTCACCCGTGTCTTCAAGGGCACCTATGGCAGAACGCCGGGCCAGATGCGCAGCAACCCGACCGCCTGACGCGCTCTGGGTTGATGCAATGAGTCATTTAGGACTGGCTTATTTAGGCGATCTCCCTGCGACGCCGAGTGATGCCTGCGCCCGCTTGTGACGCGTCCCGCCGAGTGCTATCCAACAGAAATCTGTCGGGGGATAGAATGGCCGTTTGTGGCATCCGGATGAGCTTTGACCGAGCGATACGCATGATTTGCGTCGTCGCACTGGTTCTGCTCGGCCTTGCGCACCGCCCGGTTGCTTCACCGGCACCGCAGCTCTCTCCGCAGGAAATCGCCGCCCTTACGCTGCCCGATGGCACGCTGCCGGAACTCTGCCTGCCGTCTGAAGACGGCAAGGGCAAGGCCCACGCGGCGACATCCGATTGCGAAGCCTGCCGCATCTCAGCAACGGTGCTCCTTCCAACACCATCCGACGCCGTCGGCATCCAAATGCCGCTCGTGGCCGCTCTTGCCCTGCCGCAGCCGGCAGAGGCGCATTATCGCCAGCTTTTCCCGCCCGACAGCCATCCCCGCGCACCCCCCGTCACCGCCTGATCGAAGGTCACGGCCGGCGCGTCCCAGCGTTCGGTTCTCGGTGTCGTCAGGCCGGTGAGCGAGCAGTCGTGCAGCTCCGGTCGAGTTCGGATGTCTGTCATGCTGCAAATGCTTGCCGATCGCGGGGCGCTGCCTGCGTTCTCGCCCGTTTCCCCAACCTTGTCCCAGCCGAGGGTGAACGCTCTTGCCGGTCCGCTTCTGCCGCCGCGCACGGTGGTCTTTCTCGAAGGTCTTGCCCGGTCCCCACAATACCGCGTGGTCGACGGTTGTGTCGCCACAGCCCAGACCCTGGCCGATGGCCGGCGGCAGATCATCGACCTCGTCGGCCCTGGCCGCCTGATTGGCCTCGGTTTCGGCGATCACAACCGCTATTCCGCCGAAACGCTGGGTTTCACCCGGCTGGAAGCCGTATCGGAGACGATGGCCGAGGGTGAGCGCGAGACCGCGCTCGGCGAGATGCTCGCCCGGTCCCAGGCGCTGGTCATGCTGCTCGGTCGCAAGACGGCACCGGAACGCCTGGCCTCCGCCGTCCTCGACCTCGCCGCCCAGTTCGGTCGCCCGGCGCGGAGCAAGAGGCGCGGCGCCGTCACCTTCCATCTGTATCCGACCCGCGGCGATCTCGCCGACTGGCTGGGTCTCACCGTCGAGACCGTCAGCCGGTGTTTCACCCGCCTGAAAAAGGCCGGCCTCATCGATATCCAGCACGGCGATCTGATCACGCTGCTTGAGCCTCAGCAGCTGGCTGGCGTCGCCGCCGGCGATCGCTCCCTGTCCCATTGATCCTTCCCCCAAACCCGTCGAGACCCAGGATGACCACCGTTTCCGATTTCTCCCCCGCAACGGCGAAGAGCACCGCTCTGTCACGCCGCTTCTACATCACCGCCTGGCGTTGGCATTTCTATGCCGGCCTCTACGTCGCGCCCTTCATGATCATGCTTGCCGTCACCGGCCTGATGATGCTGTGGACCGCAACCCTCTTTGGCCGCGACGGCGAAAGGACCTATACCCTCGTGCCACAGGCGACTGTTGCCCCGGTCTCCGCCCAGGCCGGAGCTGCCACGCTCGAAATCCCCGGTCAGATCATCCAGTACATCGCGCCGCGAGACCCCGATCAGGCTGCCCTTTTCCGAATCAATCAGGGTGAGACCTCGTTTATGGTTGCCGTTGATCCCTACAGTGCCGCGGTTCTTGGTCACTGGGATCGTCGGGATGGTCTCTACGATCTGGCCAGCGATATTCACGGCACGCTGCTGATCGGCAGCCTCGGCGACTGGCTGATCGAGATCGCCGCAGGCTTCGGCATCGTGCTTGTCGTGACGGGTCTCTATCTCTGGTGGCCGCGCGATGGCCAGGGCTTCGGCGCGATGCTCGTCCCGCGCCTCTCGGCCAAGGGCCGCCAGCTGTGGAAGTCGCTGCATCTGACGATCGGCTTCTATGCCTCGCTCTTCCTCGTCGTCTTCCTCATCTCGGGCCTCACCTGGGCCGGGATCTGGGGCGAGAAGTTGACCCAGGCCTGGAGCACCT
>CALSAF010000294.1:0-3332 GCA_943372805.1 Rhizobium sp. Q54 | reverse complement strand
ACCTTCGGTCCGACCCTCCCCCTCAAGGGGAGGGTGATGGCGCCGCCGCCTCAGGCAGGCTCTCATCCAGGCAGAAGGGTGCCGCTCTCTGCTGACCAGCCGCCGTCCTGTGATGGGTGCGCCCTCTCTGGTGGCAAGCCCTCATCCTGAGGCGGGAGCGAACGCTCCCCTCGAAGGACGAGGGCGGATGGCTCTTCCGTGGCCTCGCCCTTCGAGGCCCTCGCGGGGCGAGGGCGCCTCAGGGTGAGGGGTGATCCTTTGCCCCTCATCCGCCTCCTGAGCCCGCCGAAGGGCGGCACATTCTCCTTGGCTGCAGGGGAGAAGGCCAAATCGCTGACCGCGCGCACCTCCCTCTCCCCGCTTGCGGGGGGAGGGTAGGGTGAGGAGCGCGGCCTCGTTCTAAAATTATAGATAAAAGAGAGAAGAGGCGCAAAGCTACGCCATGTCCAGCAATCTCGATCCCCATCCCGGCGACATTCCCTTGAGATTCCTCAGTCCACCATCTTGGCATCCGCCAATTTCATAGATAAAAGATTCTTCGTCACCTCAAATTATCTATAAAATGGAGATTGCCCATGACGACCATCCTCGCGCCCGCCGCCCGCGGTTTCGATCCGCTCGGCATATCGGGGCGTTCGCTTACCGTGCAGGCCGCCCTTCTGCTCTTTGGCACGGGCGTGCTGGCCCTTGCCTCGCAGATATCAGTGCCCATGGTGCCGGTGCCGATCACCATGCAGACCTTCGCTATCACCATGATCGGTGTGCTCTATGGCTGGCGCCTGGGCGCGCTGACCGTGCTTGCCTGGCTCGGCGAGGCGATGATGGGTCTGCCGGTGCTGGCCAATGGTGGCGGCGGGCTTGCTCCCTTTGTAGGCCCGACCACCGGCTACCTCGTCTCCTTCCCGATCATCGCGGCATTTGCCGGTTATCTCGCGAACAAGGGCTGGACGGGCAGCCACGTGGTCAAGAGCTTCCTCGCCCATTTCGCCGCCAATATCCTGTGCCTCGCCATCGGCGGCGCATGGCTTGCCTATCTCATCGGTGCCGAAAAAGGCTTGGCCCTCGGCGTCACGCCCTTCATTCTGGGCGCCGTGCTGAAATCCGCACTCGCCGCCGCCCTGCTGATGGCGCTGGCCCGCCGCAAGGCACAGCCGCTCGACCTGTAAGCCTCTGATAAGCGACTGAAACACGCATGACCGTCCGGCTCCGCGCCCACCACCTGCTCTGCATGCTGACCTATGTCGGCAAGGGCTATTCGCCCGCCTTCATCGAGAACTACGAGGCGATTGCCTCAAGGCTCTCGGCCGGCGAGGAGATCGAGCTGGTGGCGGGGCCGGACGATATCTGTGGCCCGCTCACCGCAGATCCCGAGGCTCATTGCCATGGCGCAAGCGTCATCGAACGGGACCGCGAAGCAGCAGACGCCGTCGCCCGTCTCCTCGGCAGCCCACTTCCGCCCGGTGCTCGCATAACCCCGACGTCCGCTCTGCTGACGCGCCTGAGAAAAACCTTCGCCACCGGCGAGATCCGCACCGCCTGTTTGGGCTGCGAATGGTCGGAGCTTTGCGACAATGTCGCGGATGGCGGTTATACGGGCGTGCGCATCGCCCCCTGAGCGAGCCGCAGGCTTGCCGCACTGGCATCAAGTGGCCGCACGAAACGTTGCTCGAGCACCTCGCTGCCCCACTGGCTGCCCTTTCTCTCCTCGACACAGGCAAAACCCTGCGCCTCGTAGAGATGCCGTGCGGCGTTCAGGCCGGCAAAGGTCCAAAGATGGGTTTCCGCAAACGCCTGCTCATCGACAAAGGCCATGGCAGCCGCCAGCAACCGACGCCCGACGCCCGCCCCCTGCAGACCATCCTCGACGATGAACCAGCGCAGATGCGCGAACCCGCCGCCCAGATCCTCGCCGTCAATTGCGACCGAGCCGACGATCTCGCCGTCGCGAAGCGCGCACCAGATCGCGTTGCAGGGCTGGTCCAGCCGGCCGGCGAATTCGGCAAGGCCCGAGGCCACCAGGCTTTCGAAACTCTGGCCGAAGCCGGAGCTGCGGGCATAGTGCCTTGCATGCATCTCGGTGATCCGGCCGATCAGCCCGGGCCGATAGCCCGTCGCGATCTCGATGTCGGATGAACCGGTCTCCGACGGCGGAGACAGCGCGCCGGCATAAAGCCGCAATCCATCCAGGGTGGTTGCCTGCTCCCGGGGTGTCAGGCGCCCCATCGCCTGCGTCACCTGCTGTTCGGCAAAGCGGTGGATCTGCGAAAGCCGCGCCTCGCCCGCAGGCGTCAGATACAGCCGCTTCACCCGCTTGTCGCGGCTGTCGGCTCGCTCTTCGACGTCGCCGGAAAGAGCGAGCTGGCGCAGCATCCGGCTGATACTCGACTTGTCGAGGTTGAGCAGGCCGCAAAGCGCCTGCGCCGGGATGCCGGGTGCCGCCTCGATCTCGATCAGCGCATGCACCGCGGACGGCGAAAGCTCGGTCTGCGCCAGCGTCTTGCCCATGAAGCCGAGCTTGCGCACCAGCATGCGCGAGGCAGAACGGATCTCGGCGACATCAGGGGCCTGTGGCGTCATCGTCTTCTCCAATTAAGTTGCAATATACAACCATAATGGAGAATTCGCCGTGCGCAAGGTGAGCTCGGTGGGTCCCGCTCGGTGACGGGTCTGGAGATGCCGGTCGCGATGACAACAGCCTGCGCCTCTGGCAGGATGTTGCCCGGAGGCCCCGTCATGATCACCCTCGATATACTGCGCCAGATCATCCTTGCCTTGCCGACCACGGAGGAAACCACCTCCTGGGGGCATCCGTCCTTCAAGGTCAACGGCAAGGCCATGCTGTTCTGGAACCCGACCCATGACTGCCCGGTCTTCAAGGTCCCCTTCGAGGAGCGCGACCATCTGATCGAGATGGACCCCGACACCTTCTTCACCACCGACCACCATCGGCCCCATCGGCTGGTGCTGGCCCGCCCCGATCGCCTCGATATCGAATGGGCGCGGGAAAACCTCACCCGCGTGTGGCGGGCGCAGGCCAAGAAGGCGGTGGTGAGGGCCTGGGATGCCAGCGACTAGCGCGTGATACAGTCTCTGACGATGTTTCGCATCCGCTCCTCGGCCTCGCGCGCCATGCGTTCGATGACGAGGGAGGCAGGTTCCAGGGACCGCACAAGGTCGACAGCCTCACCAACGATGACCGGCAACTGCTCGGTATCGCCGGTCGCCTGGGCGTCAAGATAGCGATGGCGAACCTGATCGATACTGTCTTTCAGCATTGCGAGACGGTCGTGCCATGCGCGGTACAAGCCGTTGTCGAGTGTCCGCAGTTGCCA
>CALSAF010000293.1:0-3353 GCA_943372805.1 Rhizobium sp. Q54 | reverse complement strand
CTGGTCGCCGCCGGCAAGCCGAAGCTCGTCGCAATGATTGCGGTCGCCCGAAAACTCCTCACTATCCTCAACGCCATCCTCCGGGACAAAACGCCATGGCAGACCAAAAACGCTTGACCCGAAAGACAGTCGCTCCCCACTGCGCGGCTTCGCCGCTGGAGGGAGGGAGAAGTGGAGCGCGCCGAATGGCCCGCAAGCAGATTGTTCCCATTTTGTTCTTGACAAAATTCCCATCGCCCATCATCATCCGCCTGTCTCGTTCGCGAGGGGCGCTCTCATGAGGCGTCTTTGGGCGGAACGTGGATGCGGCGCCTGCGGGCGGGGGAGGACGTATCCCCCAGCACTCGGGTGGCCGAGGGTCACCGTCCGACCCCAATACGGGGGTCTGCCGCTACTGCGCGGCTGGACGTGGTGCGGGTGAAGGCAGGGAAACCTGCCGGATGAATCCCTTGCGAGGGATTGCCCAGTACCCGGAAGAACGGTCCTTCGGCCAGAAAGAACGTCGCGGTGGCGCGCCGTAAGGCGTTGCGCGGTTTGGGCTTGCTGGCGATCCAGCTCGCACAAGCAGCGTACATAACCCACCCAACGCGCCTTGCGGCGTGCCACCTCCCCTCATGTCTGCGAGGGGAGATCTGCTCACACCTCGGACGCGCAAGCGCCGCGAGAATGCGAGAGCGTGACTGCTAGTCGGCGTCCGGATCGATCATCGCGACCGTGATCCAATGCGCTTCGAGCGCTGGCTTCTTGATGCCTTCGACCTCGATGACCGTGTCCCAAGCCGACTGGATCGATACCGCGCGCTCCGTCAAACCGACCAGACGGAACTTGCCGCGGACGCGAGCGCCCGCTTTCACTGCGCTGTTGAAGCGCACGCGATCGAAACCATAATTGACGCCCATGCGCGAACGCTGCACGCCCGGCATCGCATCGAAAGCCAGCGTCGAGAGCAACGACAAGGTGAGAAAGCCATGCGCGATCGTGCCGCCGAAAGGGGTTTCCCTGGCGCGGTCGGGATCCACATGGATGAACTGATAATCGTGCGTGGCATCCGCGAATGTATCGATCATGGATTGATCGACCACGACCCAATCCGACACCAGCTCTTCGCCGTTCAGGAGCTTGCGATACTCGTCCAGTGGAATGAGTTTGGCGCGGATGGCCTCGAGCTGCGCGGTGGCTCGTTCTGCGTATGACACATTGTCCTCGAAAGGGCTTGTGGCGCCGGATGTCTTTGGTACGGGCCGACGCGTATGGGGCTTGTAGGGTGGGCAAAGCGAAGCGTGCCCACCATTATTGCACCGAACCTTGGAAGGTGGGCACGGCGCAAAAGCGCCTTTGCCCACCCTACAGATAAATTACCAGCCTTGAACCAGGATGTTCTTGAACTGCCACGGGTCGGATGTGTCGAGCTCTTCCGGGAACAGGCCCGGGCGACCTTCGAGCGGCGTCCAGTCGGTGTAATAACCCTTCACCGGACCGAGATATGGCAACTGGATTTCGAGAAGGCGTTCGAAATCCATTTCGTCGGCCTCGACGATGCCTTCTTTCGGATTCTCCAGCGCCCATACCATGCCGCCGAGCACGGCAGAGGTGACCTGCAGCGCCGTCGCGTTCTGGTAGGGCGCGAGTGCGCGCGTTTCCTCGATGGAGAGCTGCGAGCCGTACCAATAGGCATTGTTGTCGTGGCCGAACAGCAGCACGCCCAGTTCGTCGATGCCGTCGACGATTTCGTTCTCGTCGAGGATGTGATGCTTCTCCTGCATCTTCGCGGCGCGGCCGAACATCTCGTGCAATGACAGCACGGCATCATCAGCGGGATGATAGGCATAGTGGCAGGTCGGGCGATACACCGCCTTGCCCGATGCGTCGCGCACGGTGAAGTAATCCGAGATCGAGATCGACTCGTTGTGGGTGACGAGGAAACCGTATTGCGCGCCGCGGGTCGGGCACCAGGTGCGCACGCGCGTATTGGCGCCGGGCTGCATCAGATAGATCGCAGCGCCGCAGCCGGCTTCGTGGGTCTTGGCGTTTTCCGGCATCCACTTCTCATGGGTGCCCCAGCCGAGTTCAGACGGCTGCACGCCTTCCGACAGAAAACCTTCCACCGACCAGGTGTTGACGAACACGTCCGGATCTTTCGGATTCTTGGAACGCTGGGTGTCGCGCTCGGCGATGTGAATGCCCTTGATGCCGGCCTGGCGCATCAGGTCGGCCCATTCGCCTTTGGTCTTCGGCTTCGGCGCGTTGAGCTTGAGGTCGGAGGCGACATTCAGCAGCGCCTGCTTGACGAAGAACGACACCATGCCCGGATTGGCGCCGCAGCAGGACACAGCCGTGGTCGAACCGACAGGACGCGCCTTCTTGGCGGCCAGCGTGTTCTCGCGCAGCGCGTAGTTCGAGCGTGCTTCCGGGCCCTTGGTCGAGTCGAAATAGAAGCCCAGCCAGGGTTCGTTGACCGTATCGATATAGAGCGCACCAAGCTCGTTGCAGAGCTCCATGATGTCGGTGGAGCCGGTATCGACCGAGAGATTGACGCAGAAACCCTGGCCGCCACCTTCGGTCAGCAGCGGAGTCAGCAGTTCGCGGTAGTTCTCTCGGGTCACGCCCTGCTGGATGAAGCGCACATTGTGCTGCTCGCAATGCGCCTTGCGGCCTTCGTCCTTCGGATCGATCACGGTGACGCGCGACTTGTCATAGTCGAGATGGCGCTCGATCAGCGGCAGCGTGCCTTTGCCGATGGAGCCGAAGCCGATCATGACGATGGGGCCGGTAATCTTCGCGTAGATCTGCGAGGGGATGGTCATCAGCAAGTCACTCCAAGGCTGAATGGATACACAAGAACGGCTCCGCCGTTCGCGGAGCCCTGGGTGGAATTAGATCGCGCGACGTTTTGCCGTCACTTCGATTTCGACTTTCATCTCCGGCTTGTAGAGCCCGGCGACCACGAGCAGCGTCGCGGCCGGGCGGATGTCGCCGAGATGTTCACCGGTCACCGCGAATACCTTGTCGGCGTCATTGGCGTCGGTGATGTAGTAGACCGCGCGCACGATGTCGGCCATGGCGAAGCCGGCCTCGGTCAACGCGCCTGCGATGGTCTTGAAGCAGTTCTGTGTCTGCGCCGTGACATCGTCCGGCAGGATCATGGTGGTGTAATCGTAGCCAGTGGTGCCGGCAACGAAGCAGAAATCGCCATCGACCACCGCGCGGCTATAGCCGGCAGTTGTCTCGAATGGTGATCCGGTGGAGATCAGGCGGCGGGTCATGGCGAGGCCTCGACAATACAGGCCCCGCAATGCCGGTTATCGGCGGTCAAATCAAGCTTTCCGCTCTTGACGGTTGATCGAGAAGGGGGA
>CALSAF010000292.1:0-3448 GCA_943372805.1 Rhizobium sp. Q54 | reverse complement strand
GCCTACCACGCCAACCGCCGCTCGAAGAGCGTGCTCATCGACCTGTGAGACCCCATGGCGCCCTATCGTATTGCTCTTATTCCCGGTGACGGCATCGGCATCCCGGTCACGGAGGCAGCGCTCGCAGTCGCTTCCAGGGCCCTGCCCGGTAAACTGGAAACCGTCACCTTCCCCTGGTCCTGCGATTTCTATCTGCAAACCGGGCAGATGATGCCTCAGGACGGCATAGAGACCCTGCGTGGCTTTGACGCCATCTATCTGGGGGCGGTCGGCTGGCCGGAAAAGGTGCCGGATTCGGTCTCGTTGCATGGCCTGCTGCTGCCGATCCGTAAGGTCTTCGTGCAATATGCCAATATCCGTCCGCACCGCCTCCTCTCTGGCGTCGAAGGCCCGCTGCGCAAAGGCGGTTTCGACATACTCTGCATTCGCGAGAACACGGAAGGCGAATATTCGGGTGCCGGCGGGCGCGTGCATCAGGGCACGAAGGACGAGGTGGCCGTCGAGACTGCCATCTTCACCCGCGTCGGCGTCGAGCGCATCCTTCGCTTCGGCTTCGAGCAGGCCCGCAAGCGCAGCGGCAAGCTGGCTTCGGTTACCAAGTCCAATGCGCAGAAATACTCGATGGTGTTCTGGGACGAGGTGACGAAGGAGGTCGCTGCAGACTATCCCGACGTGACGGTCAGCCACTATCATATCGATGCCATCGCAGCCCGCATGGTCATGGCGCCGGAAAGCCTCGATGTGGTGGTCGCCTCCAATCTCTTCGGCGACATCCTGACCGATCTGGGGGCAGCCATCCAGGGAGGGCTCGGCTTTGCCGCCTCCGCCAACATCAATCCGGATCGCACCGCTCCCTCGATGTTCGAGCCTGTGCATGGATCAGCACCCGACATTGCCCATCTCGGCATCGCCAATCCGCTGGCAGCGATCTGGTCGGCAGCGATGATGCTGGAGCATCTGGGCGAGCGCCATGCCGCATCACGCATCATGACCGCGATGGAAAGGACCACCGCACGCGGTATCGGCACTATGCCGGGCCGCGACAAGACCGATGACATTACCCACGCCGTTCTGGCGGCCCTGGATTAAGGACCTCGACATGACGATAGCAATCTCCGCCCCTTTGCCCGGCCTCAAGGACCAGGACCTCTTCCGCCAGCAGAGCGTGATCGGCGGTGTCTGGTGCGACGCCTCGACGGGCAGGACCATCGAGATCACCAACCCCGCCACCGGCATGGCGATCGGCACCGTGCCGGACCTGTCGGCCGAGGACACCCGTCGCGCCATCGAAGCGGCAGATGTCGCCTTCCGCGGCTGGCGCAAGGTGCCGAATGCCGAACGGGCGGCGAAGCTCGAGCGCTGGTTCACCCTGATGGAAGCCCATGCCGATGATCTCGCGCTGATCCTGACGCTTGAACAGGGCAAGCCGCTCGCCGAGGCCAAAGGTGAAATCACCTATGGCGCCTCTTTCGTGAAGTGGTTTGCCGAAGAAGCCCGTCGCATTGAGGGCGGCATCATCCCCGCGCCCACATCAGATCGCAAAATCCTGGCCCTCAAGGAACCAGTGGGTGTGTCAGCGATCATCACCCCGTGGAATTTCCCCAATGCCATGATCACCCGCAAGGTGGCCCCGGCGCTGGCCGCGGGCTGTACCGTGGTGATCAAGCCTTCCGATTTCACCCCCTATTCCGCGCTGGCGCTCGCCGTGCTGGCCGAGCGAGCGGGCATTCCGGCCGGCGTCATCAACATCCTCACCGGCCTGCCGGCAGAGATCGGAGCCGAACTGACGGCCAGCCCGGTGGTGCGCAAGCTGTCGTTTACCGGCTCCACGCGCGTGGGCTCGCTCTTGATGGCCCAGTGCGCCCCGACCGTGAAGCGGCTGAGCCTCGAGCTCGGCGGCAATGCACCCTTCCTCGTCTTTGACGATGCGGACCTGGACGCGGCAGTCGAGGGTGCGATCGCCTCCAAGTTTCGCAATGGTGGCCAGACCTGTGTTTGCTCCAACCGCATTCTCGTGCAGTCCGGCATCCATGATGCCTTTGCCGCAAAGCTTTCGCAGCGCGTGGCCGCCATGAAGGTCGGTTCCGGCCTTGAGGCGGGTGTGGCCATCGGACCCATGATCAACCGCGCTGCAGTGGAGAAGATCGAACGGCATGTGACGGATGCGCTTGCAAAGGGTGCAACAATCGCCGCCAGGGCCGAGACACCCGAAGGCAGCCAGTTTGCCGCCCCGCTCGTGCTGACCGGCTGCACCACCCAGATGCAGTTGGCCGAAGAGGAAACCTTTGGCCCCGTCGCGCCACTCTTCCGCTTCGAGACGGAGGAGGAGGCGGTGGCCATCGCCAACGACACGCCCTTCGGCCTCGCCGCCTATTTCTACACCCGGGACATGGCCCGTGCCTGGCGTGTCGGTGAAGCGCTGGAATCGGGCATGGTCGGCCTCAACACCGGCGCCATCTCCATGGCCGTCTCCCCCTTCGGTGGCGTCAAGCAATCCGGCCTCGGCCGCGAAGGCGCGCGTGATGGCATCGAGGAATATCTGGAAACCAAGGCCTTCCACATCGGTGGGCTCTGAAACGAAAGGGGCGGGTTCAAAACCCGCCCCTTTTCAATGCTCCACCTGTTCGGATCTGCCTACTCGATCCGGTCCTTGAACTTGTAATAGGCCCCCACCAGCGGCAGGAACCACGGCTGGCCAAGATGGCCGGGAATGGCGGGCCAGGGGAGCTCGGCCCAGGGATTGCTCCGGGCGCGACCTAGGATCTGGTCGGCGACGATTTCGCCCATGTGGGTGGCGATCTGCGCCCCGTGGCCGGAATAGCCCATGGCGAAGTGAACACCGTCCGCCTCGCCGGTGCGGGGAAAACGGTCCTTGGTCATGTCGACGAGACCGCCCCAGCAATAATCAACAGCGATATCGCCCACCTGCGGGAAGATGCCCTGGAGCGCGTCCTTGAGGATGCGTCCGCTTTTCTCGTCCGAGGTCTGGTTCGAGGTGGCGGAGAAACGGGCGCGTCCACCGAAGATCAGGCGGTTGTCGGGTGCCAGGCGGAAGTAGTTTCCGACATTGAGCGAGGTGACGCAGGTGCGGTTGCCCGGCATCACCGACTGGACCTCTGTCTCCGTCAGCGGACGGGTGGCCAGCAGGAAGCTTCCGACCGGCACGATGCGGCGACGGAAGTAGCTGAAGGTCTTCGGCGTATAGGCCCCGGTCGCCAGCACCACCTTCGTCGCCCGCACGATACCCTTGGACGTTTCCAGCTCATGTCCGGAAGCCGTCAGGCGGCGACCGGTGACCGGCGTCTTCTCATGGATCTCCGCCCCGCGCCGGGTGGCCGCTTCCGCCAGCCCCACGACAAAGCGGCCCATATGCATCATGGCGCTCTTCTTTTGCAGCATGGCACCGTGGAAGATGTCCGAACCAATTTCCCCCGCAAGCTCGGCTCTG
>CALSAF010000291.1:0-3448 GCA_943372805.1 Rhizobium sp. Q54 | reverse complement strand
CGCGGGCATAGAACCACGCGGCGGTTACCAGGATCGCGGCGCCGCCGGCAAGAACCACGGCGACACGAATGACCAGTCGGGCGAAGAGAGAGCGTCTAGTCCTCTGCATCGGACACCAGCTGGTAGCCCACGCCGCGCACGGTGACGATGCGCGCCTTGGCTCCTTCGAGCTTCTTTCTCAGGCGACCGACATAGAGTTCGATGGCGTTCGGTCCCGCCGGCTCATCGAAACCGAACAGCTGGTCGAGGAGCTGGTCCTTGCTGAACACCCGTCCCGGCCGGCTGGCGAGGATTTCGAGCAGCGTCATCTCGCGACGCTTGAGCGGCACTTCGCGATTGCCCACCTTCACCGATCGCTGGGAGCGGTCGAGCAGCACGTCGCCGCAGACGATCAAATTGGTTGCCTCGCCACCGGCGCGGCGGCGCATCAGTACCCGCGCCCGGGCCTCGAGTTCGCGGAAGTCGAATGGTTTGACGAGGTAATCGTCGGCTCCAAGGTCGAGGGCGCCAACGCGGTCATCGATCTCGGAGCGTGCGGTCAGTACGAGAACGGGTACGGCGCTGCCCTTGTCGCGCATGCGCTTGAGGATCGCGAAGCCGTCCATGCCGGGCAGCATCACGTCGAGGATTACGAGGTCGTATTCTGTGAAATCCAGAATCTCAGCGGCCGCACGACCGTTCGTTTCCCAGTCGACGGTATGGCCGATGGTTTCAAAGCGGCGAGAGATCGCCTCTCCGACGTCGAGCGTGTCTTCCACGAGCAGAATTCGCATGGCGGGACGCTCGCATGTCTGACGGCTTCGATCAAGCTGGAGGAAAGGTGGTATCCCGATCGCTGCGGTTAACCCCACGATAAACCGGGACCTCTAAAGTTCGCCGGCAACGGAAACGGAGATTGCATCTTGGCGAGCGAACAGAAGGAAAGCTTCATCCGGGCTGGTTACGACCAGAACTCGTTCCGCTATCTCCTCAAGCGGATCTTCTGGCGCCTGATCGCGCCGCTGCCGGACAAGCTCTATGTGCAGCTCAAGTTCTGGAGCATCAAGGGCGAATGGCCCGATCTCGAGCATCCGAAGACCTTCTCGGAGAAAGTCCAGTACCGGAAGATCCATGATCGCAACCCGCTTTATGGCAAGCTCGTCGACAAGCTTGCGGTGAAGGATTATGTCGCCGAGAAAGTTGGGGCGGAACACGTGATCCCGACCTATTGGGCAGGCACGCGGCTGTCGGATGTCGACTGGTCGCGGATCCCGCTGCCGGCAGTCATCAAGCCGAACCATGCAAGCGGGCTTGGGGAATTCCTCTATACGCCCGAAGATGTGGAGGCGCTCAAGCGCAGCGACCCAACCGGTGAGTGGCTATCGATCGACCATGCCCGCTATAATCGCGAATGGGCCTATTCACAGGTCGATCGCAAGGTGGTCATCGAGAAGATGCTGAGCAAGGACGGAGGCATCCCCTGGGACTATCGCTGCTTTGTCTTTGGCGGTCGGCTGTCGCACATCATCATCGATACCCGCTCCGACGATCAGGGCTACTCCGCCACCTATTCGCGCGCATGGGAGCGTTTGCCATTCTACGACCCGGATTATTATCCGCCCTATCCGCACGAAATCCCGCGCCCGGAGCAGCTGGACCTGATGGTGTCGCTGTCGGAAACCCTGGGGCGTGATCTGGATTTCGTCCGCGTCGATCTTTTCGACACGGGCGATGCGCTTTACGTCGGAGAACTCACGCTCTATCCGGGGGGCGGCTTCGAAGCGTTCGAACCGCCGGAGTATGACCGGTTGATAGGCGACATCTGGCCGTTGCCGGCTCAGTCGCTTCGTCGTCCGTCCTGAAGCGCCTGCCGCCAGGCATCAGGCCTGATGGGCCGCCGTCTGCATCTCCATCGCGGAAACCGTTTCGGCCGACGGCACCTGAAGCGAATGCAGCGCTTCGATCAGCGACGTCATGATCGCTGCGCGCAGCGCGTATGTATTTGCAGTGGTCTTCTTGTGGTCCAGTCTCTGGGCGGCGACGACCAGATTGGCACCGTGTTGCATGACGATCTGCTGAGCCCTGACCATCGCCCAGGTCTCGATATCGATCTGTTCCCGCATGTCCGCATCCCCAGCTAAATCATTTAGCCCGCGAGGCTTTCTCGAATCAGCCTCATGTTTGAAGGATATTCGATTATCTCGATTTGTTAAATGAGAGACCCAAAAAGGTCATGAATTGGTAGAGCGAGTCGGTTGCTTATTCGGAAACTGCTCGCGTAGCAGCCTTCAAGCTTCCTTGGGGCCCCATAGTCAAACGAGGGAATGGCTTCGAGGAGGTGTCAAGACCTGCCAGGGTCGCAAAAATGGGACCGCGTTCCAATCCCCCTCCAACTCCGAGGGTGTCATGTGGGTTCCGGGATGCTCATCAGGCAAAGGTGCGGGGATCCGGATTTTGCTGTTGCTGCGCTGATCGTGCCTCGCGACGTTCCAGCCAGTCTGCGGTTTCGTCCCCGGCGCTGCGGCTCGCCTCGACGATGTCGATTCCGTGCAGCAAGGCATGGATCAACGCGCCGCTGAAGCTGTCGCCGGCGCCGATCGTATCGCGGACATGAACGACCCGCTTGAGGGGCACTCTTGTTTCATCCTTTCCGTCGAAGACCGAGATCGCCCCCGGTCCATCGGTCATGACCAGGTGCCGGAGACGGGCGCTGCCAAGCGCCCGCGCTCGCCGCCAGGCATCCGTCAGGCTGACGCCCGGAAGGTCTGCCTTCGAGCCCACCATGATATCCGCCGGTCGCGGCTCGCCTTCGCGCAAGGGCATTTGCGAGACCACGAGGGGGGCTGCGGCCAGTGAGGCGATGATCGCTTCGGGCAGTTTCGGCGCGTTGACGTAAAATGCCAGGGCCGCGATCGGCTGATCGAGCAGGAAGGTGCGCGATAGGCGCCTTACGCTGGAGAGGATCGTCCGTTCGCCCGTCGGGTCCAGCAGAATGTCGGCAAAGTCCGTGGCGCCTTCGCGGCGGGCAATGAGCGTCGTGTCGAACCCGGCGGCCTGAAGCTCGGCAAGTGCGACGTCGCCATCGGTGTCATCCATCAGGTTCGATAGCAAAGCAACGGGGTGACCGAGCTCCAGCAGGCGTCTCGCTGTGAAGTATCCGCCACCCCCAAGCCGTGTTTCGCGCGACGTCCAGGCAATCCTGCCGCCGGCCCGCAGCGGTTCGCTCAGCCGCCAGATACGGTCGTGGTTGATGTGGCCGATGACGACGACGTTTTCCCGCCTGTCGATCTTCATTCCGGATGCTCCTTGGGGGCGGGACGGCTGGTCTCGCGCAGGATGAGTTCGACTGGCCAGACTTCATGGATGTCGGTCGCCTCCCGTCCCTCCAGCATCTGCAGCAGGAGGTCGGCGATGCGCGTTCCTGCCGCGCGGATCGAAGAGCGGGTTGTCGACAGCGACGGTGCCATGT
>CALSAF010000290.1:0-3454 GCA_943372805.1 Rhizobium sp. Q54 | reverse complement strand
CGCCGCACCAAATCCGAGCCACGGACCTGGAAAAGGACGAAGTGACCCAGTTCCCGCGTCACAGAGGCCCGTGTCGCATCAAAATGGAAAACCAAAAGTCCCTGTTTCCGGACATTTGAAGAGGAGGTGTAGTATGAATCGGTCGTTGCAATGCCTCTGAGCGCCCGTTCCGCCGCATTGTTCGTCAGGCAGATGCGGCCATCGTCGAGGAAGGCGGTAAATGCAGGCCATGCCTTGAGCATATAATCCATAGCCTCGGCCACATCGCTGTTCTTCGATAGCTTTGACCGGTTGTCGCGCATCCATTCTTCCATATCGGCAACCAGAGGTGCGCTGAGTTCCTGTCGAAGGGTGTGGCGCTCCTGTACCGGTCTGCCGTTGATGGCGCGCTCAATGTCGAAGATCACATCGATGCGGCGGACCGCCTCCACTGCCAACGGCGAGATGACGGCCTTTTTGCGGCGCTTCTTGAGCTGCGCGGCGATATCGGCCAGCTCGAAGAAATAACGGCGCGCGTGGCTCCAGCAAAGGGCGCGGGTCAGCGGCGCCGGCAGGCGGTCGC
The DNA here is from genome assembly GCA_943372805.1 of Rhizobium sp. Q54. Lineage (GTDB taxonomy): Bacteria > Pseudomonadota > Alphaproteobacteria > Rhizobiales > Rhizobiaceae > Allorhizobium. Next base: position 2,892 of record CALSAF010000290.1, on the reverse strand, counting down.
CATGGAACAGGGCATTATAGCCAGCATAGGCATCAGCCTGAAGAATGCCTCTCCAACCGCGCAGATGGCCCACAGGATGCTCGCCCCGCCGGTCCCGGGAATAATGGAAGATCGCTGCGGGCGGTGCCGGTCCGCCAAAAGGTCGATCATCCCGAACATAGGTCCAGATCCGGCCCGTATCGGTCTTGGTCTTGGCCAGCACTGGCACCGTCGTATCGTCGCCATGCAATCGCTCGGCGGCAAGGACGTGGGCTTCGATCAGGAGATAGAGCGGCATCAGCGCGGCGGTGCAGGTGCCGACCTGATCGGCCAGAGTGGAAAGGCTCAGGTCCACGCCTTCCCGGGCATAGCGATCACGCTGGCGGTTGAGCGGTTGATGCGCGCCGAACTTCTCGAACAGCAGCATCGCAAGGAAGCTGGGACCGAAGAGCCCGCGGGGCGTCACATGGAACGGCGCCGGCGGTTGGGTGATCTTCTCGCAATCGCGACAGGAGAACTTCTCCCGCACGGTCTGGATCACCTTCCACTGGCGCGGCACGACCTCAAGTGTCTCGGTGATATCCTCACCCAGCTTGCACAGCCGATCCGAGCCGCAACAGGGGCAGGCATCGGGCGAAGCGATTACAACGCGCTCGCGTGGCAGATGTTCGGGCAAGGGCTTGCGGGCGGGCCGCTTGCGCTCGAACGGCGCGACATTGGTCTTCGCTGCCGCCAAAGCGGCCAACGCCTCGTCTTCGCTGGCAGCGGTCTCGCACTCCTCGAACGTCAGCTCCATCTGGTCGATCAGATGGCGCGTGCGTTCGGATCGCTGACCAAAAAGGGTGCGGCGCATCTTCTCGTTCTGCAGTTCGAGAAGGGCGTTACGGGCTTCCAGGTCGGCGTTGATGGCCTTGATGCGGGCGACTTCAGCGGCGACAGCCTCGGCAGCGGCAAGCCGCTCGCGAAGGCTGTCGATCTCTGCTTGTGCCTCGTTCCCCATGGCCAATAGCATAGCCAAAACGCACCGGAATCTCTAGCTTTTTAGGTCATGCTAGGGCTTTTATCCGGCCAATGTCGGGCGCCATGTGGCCTGCGGATTACGCCAGTCGATCGCCTCCAACATGCAGGCCATCTGCGAGGGGGAGATGGCAATCACGCCGTCCACGGCCGAAGGCCAGATATACTTCCCGCGCTCGAGACGCTTGGCATAAAGCGACATGCCAACACCATCGTGCCAGATGATCTTGCAGAGGTCGCCGCGGCGTCCCCTGAAAATGTAGAGGTCGCCCGCGTAGGGATCACGTCCGAAACTTTGCTGCACCTGCAGGGCCAGGCTGCGCATGCCGCGCCGCATGTCCGTGTGCCCCGTTGCAATCCATATCCGAACGCCGGAGGGGACTGGGATCACGGCTTGACCGACCGCAGCACTGCCGACACCAGCCCAGGTGATGCGCCAGCGGGAATGCGCACAATCGCCCGCTCGAACTCAACGGTGATCGCCGATCCGGTCACTGGCATCGGATCGGGCTGCACCTGCACTTCTGCAAAGCCTTGGGCTGCCTGCCCCATCTGCCGCCGCCATCTGTAGATCTGGTTCGGCCGCAGATCGGCACGGCGGGCAATCTCCGCCACGTTTGCACCGGGCGCCGAAACCGCTGCGACCAGTTCGCGCTTCTGCTGGTCCGTCCATACCCGCCGCCGCTCCGACCCCGAAATTACCGTGATCTGACTCATCGCACCGTCCTCAGTATCGGTGCAAACACCGGCGCTTGCACCGGTGCCATGTCAAAATATCAGCCGATCACCGCAAGGCGGCCCTCACCGGAGCGATACGGGTCAACATCTGACAGATAGGCTTTCTCGAAAGCGGTCAACTCACTCGCTTCCGAATTGACGGTGGATAAGGCAAAGCTGGCTGGCGCGAGGCGCCACTTCCCGTTCAAATTTTTTGGCGATAAATTTTGGCTAACAGATTTTGCTTTAAGCTTTTTACGAATGGTAGGCATAGGATCTCCATCGCCGGAGCCACACGGTTCCAGCGTTTCCAGTCTTTCGATTTTGGGAAAAGCCGCTGCTAACGGCAGCTAGGATCTATCCGCGCTCAATGAGAGCGCGGATGCTATCGATGGGAATAAGGGTGCGGCGTCCCACCTTGACGCGCTTCAACTGACCTGAGGCGAGCAACTCGAATATCTTCGTGTTGCCTAGTCCTGTCAGTTCCCGCGCCGTCTCGATTGTTACAGTGAATGGTTCCATATCGTTCCTCGGGCGTCGCTGCGCCACGGTGGCCAGCGAACGGGAACGAAGAAGCCTTAATTTTAGCCCTAAGGAAATTCATCGGGTTCAAGAGGTTCAGGGTTCAAGATCTAAACTCTTGTCATGGCGGTATTCGTTCAGAATCTCTTTAGCCAGGCGCCGGGCGGTTGATTCGGAGGGCGGATTACCGTCAACTTCACCAGCCATCTTCTTGATGGATTCCTCGAGTTTTGCCTGCTTCCCCGTCTTCTCGAACGGCCCGAAGTTCTGTTCAAATTTTCCTTCTTTGATCATTTTGCGGTACGGAGAAAAAATCTTTTCTCGGTCCCATTTTGGCTGTCTTCGGCTGTTGCCTGCGACGATGCCAAACTTGCTCACGTGATCGTCGATCACTGCGCCGACCTCATCATGCAAGAAGGAGACCCCATCAGCGACATATCTGCGGCCGACCTTGGTCATGAAATTTTTTTCATCTTCATCATACTCAAGCATGATTTCTGGCTCATCTTGCGCGGCGACAACTACGATGGCCGGTTGAGCGGCGACTATGATGGCCGGTAGGATCGGTTGTCTGGTCTGATCGTAGGGAGGGGCGCAGCCCCGACCGGAGAGCGGACCAGACAACCGGTGGCGATCTTTTTCCCCTTCTTTCGGGGG
>CALSAF010000289.1:0-3575 GCA_943372805.1 Rhizobium sp. Q54 | reverse complement strand
CGCCCAGCGAGAAGGATAATCGCCCTCGTGATCCAGTACCATCCGGGTCGCCCGCTGCCGAACCTCAGGGGCAAACTTGTTCGTCGTCTTGCTCATCGTAAACCCTCACTCTCAGGAGTTAAGGCCTCCGGCAATCCCGGTGCGGTTCAAGCGGCCTTTTTCCTGACAGCAGAAATCATCACTCTAAGCTGGTCTACCGCCGAGCGGGTTAGCCACCACTCGCATTCCATATGGCATATTGAAAACAGTACGCCGGAGGAAGCTATAGAAGCGTTTATCAACGCACCGCGCATTTTGGCAGACGAGGCACGTGAGGCGGCTAAAACCGCCGACAGTACAAAATGGCGTAAGGCCAAACGGGAGCGCAGGCGAGTGATCGAGCAGGTCCGCAGCCTGATACCGATTACCAAAAGCGTGTTTGGCGTGGGTGAAGGAGAGGAACTCAGGCGCGTCGCGCTCGTCAAACCCCAACAACGCGTTAAGCTTGTCAAATGCGATCCTAGCGCCCTCAGTCGCGATGACGTGATCGATGGCTACTGGGATGAAGCCGTCCGGCTTGGGCTTCCTCGCCCTCAGCGTGTGAAAATCTAAATCACTGTGCCGGGCACACCGGCACTGCACACCCTGGCCTGAAAATGATGGTGCTGGCGATCGTCGGTTCGGCGTACCAGCACCCATTCACCCCAACAATCAAAGCGCATCAAGCGGGAGCCATCGCTTCCCCGCGCCCATAATCATGGAGAAATTTCTTGGCTCGACCCGGAATCAGCAAGCTCGGCTTGCCTCCTAAGAAATATCGTCCCGACCGCCGTGCAACGCGCAAAGATGGACTGATCAAGTTTGAAACGGAGGAAGCCAGCTACACAGAGGATGAATTCCGCATAGGGCAGCTACGCCGCGTGGCCCGTCTATACCCCAGCCTGTTCAAAAAGAACTACATCCGGCAACTAAGGAGGCGGCTACGAAAAGGCGTAGAAGGCCATAGGCCAGATCGTACTCCCGCCAGCAGCATCTACATGCGCAATTGGCGCGTGCGCGTCGTAGGGTGGCTGTGGCAGCTTTATGCTGATCCTCGCAACGCACCAGTGACCACGGCTCATATCCTGCCCACCAAATGGATTTTGACGCCTGACGAACTTATGCGAGTAAGCTCGAAAAAGCTGATGAAACGCCTTCGAAGCGACCTGAACCGGCTCGGCGCGAAGAAAGCGGACGGCTTCTTTTTCGCATTCCTCCACGGCGAGTATAATTTGGACGACGGCTGTTTCCACCTCCATGTCCACTGCCTGGTGTCCAAGGGCATGATCGCAGTGGTGAAGCGACTAAAGACGGTGGAAAGGGCTCGGCTTCGCAAAACGACAAACTCGGTTAAGCGGTCTCCTGTCCTGATCAGGAAAAAGCCGCTTAAAAATCTTCCCGGACCGTTTAGCTATTGCTGCCAGTCATATTGGCCTCGCAAGGGATATCACGACGGCGTGACAGGCGATTGGAAGCGAGGGAAGAAGCACCGCATTCCCGAGCCGTATCACACAATGTTTTTGCTGTGGATCGATCAGTGGAAATTGGAGGATTTGGCGTTGATGATGAAGCTCAGTGTGCGGGCAGGAAAAATGAAGGTCTGTAGATAATTTGGTACACTAATTGTTGGGGGAAGCAGGAAGGAATGAGGCTTGGGTGATTTGGAGATATATGGCCGATATGCTGTATCTCTCCATACTGTTGACAACACAGCCTTCACTACGAAGCTGCGTTCATTTTCCTGTTTTCGTGCAAAAATCTGCCCAGCTATTCATGATCGCACGCCGCTTTTCGAGGGCGCTACCATGACGATAATTTGCGCTCTGCTTCGTTGTCACTGTGCATGGGAAAGGGCATCGCCAAGTAACCAGGCACTAAATTTATTGTGACGAAAATCGCGGGCTTATTGCAAATGATCGCCGGGCGCAGTCTCAACCCGCTGTAGATGGAGCGGCAAAATGCCATCGTAGCGCGAAGTTTCAGTTGTTCAGCGGCATCACGTCCCGACACACCCTGTGATCTATGTAGGTTAGCGTTGGATCCGCCTGCACACCATGGCCCACGACATCGCTTACGTCAGGAGCGTTTTCCAGCAGCGCCATTCGCAGAACATCGCGAAAGATCGTCGTCGTTTATTTGACGTATATTTGACACCTAAAGCTTAGAGAGCGCTAACTCATTGATGTTGCTGGTGACCCCTACGGGAATCGAACCCGTGTTTCAGCCGTGAGAGGGCCGCGTCCTAACCGCTAGACGAAGGGGCCATGGATCGCTCCGGGCGATCGGCAGGGGCTGGCCTTTAGGCAGGGGGGCTGGCCCCGTCAAGCGAAACCCACGCCCATCCGGGACAGCCCATAAAAAACCACCCCATGCAAGCATGGGGTGGCCAAGGTTCAGGGAGGAGACGCCTCCAAAGGGGGAGGCGCCCATACGACACACCCGAAAGGGGGGCAGGTGCATCGCATGTTTGATAGATAGGGCAGGTCGCATCGCCTTTCAAGGGGCGATGCGACGCCTTTTCTATCAATTTTTCAAACCCTTTCGGGTTAATTTCTCATTCAGGCGTTGGCCGCTTCCGGCGTCGCTTCGATGGCGGGGGCAGCGATCGGCCCCTTGCCCTGCGCAACCTGGCCCTCGAACACTTCACGCATCAGCTGCAGCGAGAAGAGGTGGGCGTAGATCAGCGGCAACATGCCGTTCTGGTTGATCTTGCGCAGTTGATCACCGCGTAGGTCGCGCAGCTTTTCCTCGTTGATCATGCGGAAACCGCGATAGATGAAAGGCTGCTCGGCCAGCGGCGTCTGGATCGCGACTTCGCCATCCATCAGCAGGTCCATTTCCTGAAGGTCGCGGACGAACTGGCCGGTGCGGGCAGCGGCCTGCTCGAAATCCTCGCAGAATTTCATCACGCCCTGGGTCAGCTCGCTGGGCTTGCCATCTTCGAACAGCGGCTGGCCGTCCTCGAACGCACCGATGGTGGGCGTGGTGGGATCGAAGCAGAGCGACAGGTCGTCGCTGTCGGGGCGCAGCTTGGCCAGCATCCAGGGATAGCGGCGAACATAGGCCGGGACATAGGCGGGGCCGCGCAGCTTGCCTTCATCATCGACGAAGACGTTGACGCCTTCGTTAAGGCCCATCAGCAGCAGCGGTACGCTGTCGTCGCCTGCCGAAAAGATGATCGGGGCGAAACGCTGGGCCGGGACGAATTCGTCCACGGTCAGCGGAATGGCATGCTGCGTCGTCAGGAACGGCGCCGAATCGGCCGGCTTGGTGCGATAGTCGACATGGTCCACGCTGCTGAGCGGCTGAAGGTCATTGTAGAAGATCGGCAGGTTATTCGCGGGCGCGCTGGCCATTTCGGGTCATCCTGTTACGTGCGGACCGCTTTTCTCATGCGGGCCGCGGGCTTGATATTGGGGCAGGGCGATAATGGCCTTGCCCGATGGAGGCAATCTGTTTGTAGGCGACCCGCGCTCAGAGGCTGTTCGGAAAAGCGCCCTTGGCGCATCTGCACCGGCCCGCTCCCCCGCCCGGCCGCCCAGACATGGTACCCTGAT
>CALSAF010000288.1:0-3620 GCA_943372805.1 Rhizobium sp. Q54 | reverse complement strand
TGTCCTGCCCTTCGACGGGGCCGTACTTGAAGTCTTTCGATGCCATTCCGTGATCCTCGTAAACTGTACAAATCGAGGGTTTCGGGTGACCGATTACTGCGCGGATGCCCAGCAACCGATACCCTTCTTCTTCAGGGCCTTGCACGCGTTGACCGCGTCTTTCTGCTCATCGAACCCGCCGAAGCGCGCCCGATAGATTTGTTGTGCGCCATCGCCATAGGCGACGGTGAAGGGGGTGGCGGAACGCAAGACCTTACCGCCTTTTTCCTGGGCATCGCGCAGGAGATCCATGGCCAGTTCCTTGTCCGGCGACGTGCCGATCTGCACGACCCAGCCGGAGGCAGGCGTGGTCGATGCCGTGGTCAGCTGATCGACGTTCGGCGGGGTGGCGGAAGCCGCAGCAACGGACTGCGTCGTGTCTGCCGGCAAAACCGCCGCACCGCTGTCGGGCATGTAAGCTGGGGCCGGTTGCGGCACCGGCACGGCATTCCCGGTAGCTGCGGCCGGTGCGGCAGGACGTAGGGTTTCGAGAGCTGCGCTTGCGGCGTTTGTCGTCGGTGCCGCCGCATAGGCCTGTGCGACACCGGTATATCGCGTGTCGGGCATCGGACCGGTCTGGGGAAGGGTTGGGACTGCGTCGCCGACGGAGGCCGTCGCCTGGGCCGGCGCGACCGAGGTGTCGTTCTTGGCGATCGTATTGCCGCCGCGCGTCGCCGAGGCCGCAGGGAGATAACGCTGCACGAGGCTCGTCATCTGTGCATTGCGACGGGCGCCTGAGGTCGCTCCGAGGACCACGGCCACAATGGAACGACCGTTTGCCTCGGCGGAAGTCGCAAGGTTGTAGCCGGCAGCGCGGGTATAGCCCGTCTTGATGCCGTCTACGCCGCGAACCTGACCGAGCAATCTGTTGTGGTTCCCGATCGTCTGCTTGCCGAAGCGAAAGCTACGAGTGGAGAAATAGCCGTAATACTGCGGAAAATGCTGCCGCAGCGCGATACTCAGGCGGGCCTGGTCACGCGCGGTCGTCATCTGTGCGGTATTGGGAAGGCCGTGGGCATTGCGATACGTGGTCTTCGTCATACCGAGGCTGCGGGCCTTTGCCGTCATCATCTGCGCAAACCGCTGCTCCGAACCACCGAGATACTCTGCCACTGCCGTCGCCGCATCATTGGCAGAGCGGGTGACCAGCGAGAGAATGGCTTGCTCGACGGTGATGCTGCGACCTGTGCCGACGCCGAGTTTGGATGGCGGCTCCTTTGCGGCGTTGGCCGAGAACGGCACCTTGCTGTTGAGGGACACCTTGCCGGATTCCAGCGCTTCGAAGACCATGTAGAGTGTCATCATCTTGGTCAGTGAAGCGGGGTAGCGCAGGCTGTCCGCGTTCTCACTGTAGAGAACCTTGCCGGTCTTGGCGTCGATGACGATCCCGGCATATTTCGGGTTGGCCTGGGCTGCACTCACGGCAGCGACACTTGTCACGATGGCCGCAAACACCGCAAGCATGATCCGACGGAATGAGACGGCGAAGTTGAAGCTTCCCAGAACTGTGTGCACCACGATACTCTTTAAATCTTACCATTGACGACCGGACGCTCTCCCCCAATCGCGACCATCTCGGTGGACCCTACGGAATTAGCCTTACCAAGAGGTTTATGATGAACGGTCTGTTGATGCTTTGAGTTGATTTTTAAGCGTTGTGACAGATGGCGCGGGGTGCGTCCGTGTCTCGACATAGCTGCGGACCGCCGTGTCTATTGCCTGCCAATCGCCGAGCAGTCGGCTTGAGAAGCGATAGAGCACGGTGAGGTCTTCCCCAACGTGGATGTCGCGTTGGCAGTCGCTGTTGGTTGCCTCGGAGGGGAGCGGTGGTAGCAGGCAGCGGATTGCATATGCTTCGCCATCCTGAAGTGTCCCGGTCAGGAGGTGCTCGCCATCATATCCTGTCCCGCTTTTGAACGCTTGAACGCTGAGCCCGGCCGGACCGGGAGTCGCATCTTCCTCCAGCAGGTGTCTGTAAATCGGCTCGACCCGCCCGGACATGTCTCTGGACATCGTGCTTTGGGAGATCTGCAGGAAGATCAGCGCGTTTGACTGGTTCAGGTCATCGAAACGGGTCCGATTGGCTGATGTGTAACCCGACATTTCCGGCCACAGCAGGTAGAGATCGAGACGTTCGGCGCTGCCGCTCTGGCGTTGCTGTTCGAAGCGGATGGTGTTCGAGGGCACGAGTAGTTGATCACGGCCCACCGTGACCTCGACGATTTCGATGCTTTCGCTGTGTCCGGCCAGTGAAAGCCGCTCGCCATAAGCGCGCCCGAACCAGCTGATGGCGACGGAGGCGGCTGCCAGGAGGCATATGGACGCTGTCGCTGTGATCAGAAAGCGATTCGAGATCAGCGACGAGTGCTCTTCGTGTGGCTCCACCCTGTTTGCTGCGCCTCGCATCTCAGCCTCATCCACTCGGAGCGGTCATCGTTGCGAGATGCCGCAACTCAAAGACTTCGGTGAACGTGGTTAATATGCGGTTAAGCGGGTGGGGCGCTGGTGCTGGCTTCTGAAAAAAGAGAGCCGGTCCCGGTTGGACGGGACCGGCTCATTGGCTCCGGTCGGGGGACGGGTAGGCGGGGACAGACCGGGCCATAAGGCGGCGGTGGCGTGACTTATTGGGACACGCTGCCGACGATGCCTGCACGTCCGTCCTGGAGCTTCACCCAGCGACCGGGATTGCTCGAGGATTGACGCTTGAGGTAGGTGTATTCCGTCTCGGACCACAGCAGCACCTTGTTGCGCATGTTGTCGAGAATGAAGTCGCCGTGGTCGGTGCGCACCGTGAGCACCGCATGCCCTTCGCCGTTTGGCTGCAGCACCACGGTCATCAGGAGGTCGGCGGGGTCAACGCCGCGGTCAACGAGCATCTTGCGCTTCAAGAGTGCGAAGTCCTCGCAATCGCCGACACTGCGCGGATAGGTCCACCGCTCCTCGACGCCGTAGATTTCCATATCGGTCAACGGTGTGATCGAACTGTTGACGGTGTAATTTACGTCGAGCATGGCCTTCCAGAGGTCCTCGGTCAGCGCCATGGGGCCGCTGTCGGTCTGGCTGCCGGCGCACTCGCCGGAATAGGTCTGACAGAATTCGTAGTGTCCGATCGGCGGATTGGCCTTCCCCACGATCTGCATGTTCGCCGGCATCGCCGATACTTGAAAGGCCAGTGCGCCTGTGAGGGCGGCGGCCAGAGTTCCAATACCCAGATTTTTCTTTGTTGTCATTGGTTGTCTCCCGGTAATGGAGATAGCAATGACAGAGAAATTTTGATGGGCCGCCAAGAATAGCAGTAAGATAAAAGACTAAATCTATGAAAAGGGGAATTTATATTTAGATGTGTTTGATATTTGTTTGATTATATTTCATGGAAAATGAGATGAAATTTTGAGTATAATTCTATCTGTTCGACCCGCTGTCTTGGCTTATCGCGGTAGAAAGATGTTTGAATTCAGAGTCTTACGGAAATCTGTCCGGATGTCAGGCTTGGGCCGGCCGCGTCGGCTGGTGGCTTTCGGGTGATTGCGAATGCGGCATACGCCAGCATGTCGGGTCGAATGGCCGCTCCGAATGTGCCG
>CALSAF010000287.1:0-3651 GCA_943372805.1 Rhizobium sp. Q54 | reverse complement strand
ACAGCAGTCTGGCAACCTCGGCCTCGCGCTGGGTGAGATGCAGAAGGGCGTTGGCTTGCACCGCCTCAGCCGCTTTGGAGCGGGTAAACACCGCCTTGAGATTGTAGGAAATATAGGGGTGCAGCGTATCGGCCAGATGAAACTGCGTGTCATCAGGTTTGGCGTCGTCGGCGGTCCACATCACGCAGATGCCGGCATAGATCTGGCTGTCTCGCTGGAAGATCAATTCGATCGTATCGCTGACCTGGAAGACGTTGAGGAATTGCCGGTAGAGGGCGACTTCGCTCTCCGCAGAGTAGCGCCCCGCATCGTTCATCTTCAGCACCGGGCTCTGTTCGTGTTTGATTTGGCGCACATGCAGCGGGTCGTGGGCGTGCATCTCGCGGATGTAGATTTTCAGAAATTCGGAAGGCACGCGCGAACACACGAAGTTGTGCAGGTTGTTGTTGTCGTCAACGGAGTAGAATACCAGCCTGCTTGCCCCCAATGTCCCGGAAAGCAGTCGAAATGTCTCGTCGATGAACTCCCGCTTGCGAACTTCTGAGAAAGCCATGGCTATGCTCCACAGTGCGCCAAAACGCCGCGCCTCAATTATTGGTGCGGTGCAGCAAGCGAGTCAAGTGCCCCTTCGATATCGCTTCTAAAGGGCGTTGGCGTGGATCAGCAGATGTACGGATTTTGGGCGTCCGCAAGCGGACATTCGGTTGAGGATGGCGACGCAGACCGCAGCCTCTGTCTGTTGCGCACGGAATGAGCGAGCAGGCAAACGCGGTCCAGTGATGCCTTTTTATCGACCAATCGCGGTTTCAACCAAAGCTCATTTGTCATAGCTGGTCGATCTCATCATCTATCTGATCAAGCACCTGGCTCAAGGTGCGAGGCATCGTCTGTTTCCTGATCTGTCAGCAAATTGACAATGATCTCGCCACTGTCGGCATCAACAGCCAGACGCCTTTTTGCCAGCCATGCCGGGACTTTACGCCGTGCTTCTCGTCCAGCCATTGGCCGGGCGCCATAGATCTTCACCCCGGTGCTGTCGACCAGCACAGGAATGGGGGGGCATCCGCCACATGTTGCCGATCATTGCTTCTGGCCCCCTCTCGACTTGCGACGTGGGACGGCCCAGCCCGCCAGTGCTTCCGGCGTCGTCCAAAGGGTTAAACTGCCACGGGGCGAAGGCCCACCTCACCCTCCTGCCAGTTCGTCACCCTGAACTTCCGTTTTCCGATGTGATGGCGGCGGGCGGCGTTATGCTTGTGCGGAATGCTGGATCAATCAACCCAATTTCCTTCCCGGTCGGATAGATGCAAAACGTTGAAATTTGATCCCTCCACCAACGCTTAGCTACATGACTCTTCGGAACACGACCTCATTCACAAGGGCTTCATTTTATGTACCAGCCCCAGCGCTCTCGCTGGTCAAAGGTGGTCACCTGCTTCACTTCCAGATAGTTGTCGAGCCCCCACTTCCCGAGTTCGCGGCCGATGCCTGATTGCTTGTAGCCGCCCCAGGGGGCTTCGGTGAAGGTGGGTTGCGAGCAGTTGACCCAGACAATTCCGGCGCGCAGGGCTCGGGCGACGCGCTCGCAGCGTGCTTCGTCTTGTGACATGACGGCCGCTGCGAGGCCGAACCTGCTGTCATTTGCCATCCGGATCGCGTCAGTCTCATCCCGAAACGTCTTGACGCAGACGACAGGTCCGAAGATTTCCTCCCGCCAGATGACACTGTCTTCGGCCATATCCGTCAGGATTGTCGGCTCGAGGAAGTAGCCGATCTTGTGTTGTTCGGGGCGCTTTCCGCCATAGGCCACGGTTGCACCGTCTTTTTGCGCCTGCGCGATCATGGCGGTCACTTTGTCATGCTGGCCCCTCGATACGAGCGGGCCAAGCAGCGTGCCTTCAAGAAGTCCGTCACCGATGGTGATCTTCGCGGCTTCCTCGATCAGCCGCTTTAGCAGGGCGGGGTAAAGTGTCTCCTCAACAAGGATGCGCGACGTGGCCGAGCAGACTTGCCCCTGGTTCCAGAAGATCCCGAACATGATCCATTCGACGGCCTTTTCGATGTCGCTATCGGCAAAGACCAGGAAGGGCGATTTGCCGCCGAGCTCCAGGCTGACATTCTTGATGTCGCGTGCTGCAGCCGCCATGATCTTGGCGCCCGTCGGGACCGACCCTGTGAATGCAAGCTTGTCGACGCCGGGATGCTCGGACAGCGGCTGGCCGGCATCGCCACCCAGGCCCGTGACGATGTTCAAGACGCCAGCGGGCAGCCCGACCTCCTCGGCAATCACGCCCAGTTCCAGCGCGGTCAAGGGCGTCAGTTCCGATGGTTTAAGGATCATGGTGCATCCCGCCGCCAGGGCTGGAGCAACCTTCCAGGAGGCCATCAGCAGGGGATAGTTCCACGGAATGATCGCACCGGCCACGCCCATCGGCTCCCGCAGCACTTTCGAGGTGAACCGGGCATCAGCTACCGCAATTGCCTCTTCGGGTCTTTCATCCAGCTCTTCGGCGAGATTTGCATAGAACGAGAAGCAGCCTGCCGTGTCTTCGATGTCCCATATCGCTTCGGGCAGCGGTTTGCCGTTGTCGAGTACTTCGAGACGGGCAAGCTCCTCTTTCCGCTGTGCAATCCTCTCTGCCATGGCCCGCAGGTAGCCCGCGCGTTCGCGCCCGCTCATTCGGGGCCAGGGGCCTGTGTCAAAGGCGCGTCTTGCGGCGCTCACGGCAAAATCAATGTCGGCAGCCGTGCCTGCGGGGGCCTGATGGATCACCTGTTCCGTCGCTGGGTTGACGACAGGAAAGACGCCGCCCTGAACGGGAAAGTGCCATTGGCCATCGATGAAAAGCTTTTGCTGCATGTCTTCCCCTTTTCCTGTTTTCGTCTTTCGCGAAGGCGACGGGGCGATAGCACCGTCAGCCCATCAGACCGAGTATGGCTTCGGCGGCGCGGGTTGCGCCGGCAAATTCCTGCATTTTGGTGGCGTTTTGGCTGAGGCGTGCCTTCATGATATCGTCGTCCAGGAGCGCCTGGATCATTTCAGCCAGCTGGTCCGGCAGCCAGTCATAGCGGTGAAGCATTTGCCCGACGCCCGTTTCGGCGGCTCGCCGGGCGTTGTCATGGCCATCCCAGCAATAGGGCATCACAAGGGACGGCACTCCGAAATAGAGGGCTTCGCAGAAGCTATTGTTGCCGCCGTGATGAATGAAGAGGCTGGCTTGCGATACGACGGAGGGCTGCGGGAACCAGCTGTCGAGGAAGACATTATCTGGCACCTGGACATATTCATCGCGCCAATGGCCGACATTGATGAGGAAGCGATAGGGCAGGATGGCAAAGACCTCCATCATTCGCCTGAGCATCTCGACATCCATCGCGCCAAGTGACCCGAAGCTGGTCAGGACGAGGGCCTGGTCGTTGTGGCTGGCAAAGCGTGGTGGCTGGTAAGGCGTTTCCCGACGCAGGCACCCATCCAGGAACAGGAAATGCTGCGGGTCGAGCGGTTTGGTGCGGCGATGGCGAATGATCTCCGGAGCCAGGATCAGGTTGAGATCTGGTGAGGGGTCCATGAACAGGGGAGGGGCCGGTGGCTTCAATCCGCAGTCGAGCATGAAGGCCGACAGGCGCTTGTGGGCTGTTGCCGTTGCTTTC
>CALSAF010000286.1:0-3659 GCA_943372805.1 Rhizobium sp. Q54 | reverse complement strand
GACCGTGATCGTCTTGTCGAGCGAGGAAACGAAGGTCTTGGCGGTTGCAAAGGTCGTCTCGTCGGTCGCGATGCCGCGCACCAGTTCGACCAGTTTCATCACTGGCACCGGGTTCATGAAATGGATGCCCATGAAGCGTTCCGGCCGGTCGGTGGCCGAGGCGAGGCGTGTAATCGAGAGCGAGGATGTGTTGGTCGCAATCAGCGCTTCGGGTTTGAGCACCGGGCAGAGGGCGGCGAAGATCTTGCGCTTGACGCTTTCGTCCTCGGTCGCCGCCTCGATTACGAGATCTGATGGAGCGAGGTCGTTGACGTCGGACGAGCCTGATATCAGCGCCAGCGCTGCCTTGCGGTCCTCGTCGGACATCTTGCCATTGGTGACCTGGCGGGCGAGGTTGCCGTTGATGGTGGCCAGGCCCGCCTCGATCCGCTCCTTGGAGAGATCATAGATCGTGACCTTGTAGCCGGCGGCGGCGGAGACCTGAGCAATGCCGCAGCCCATCTGGCCGGCACCCACGACACCCACATTGCTGATCTTGTCCGTCATCGTCTCGCTCCTCACCCGTTCTCGTCTTCACTCAAGAAGATGGCACCGACAAAAATGCCGGACCCGCTTATCGCGGACCCGGCTGATTGATAGACCGCAAAGGTTTCTTTGACCAGTCCTTTCGCAGCTGCGAGATGGTGCTCAGAGCGCCTTCTCGAGTTCCGGCAGGGCTTCGAAGATGTCTGCGACCAGGCCGTAGTCGGCGACCTGGAAGATCGGGGCTTCCTCGTCCTTGTTGATCGCGACGATAACCTTCGAATCCTTCATGCCGGCGAGGTGCTGGATGGCACCCGAAATGCCGCAGGCGATGTAGAGCTGCGGGGCAACCACCTTGCCGGTCTGGCCGACCTGCCAGTCGTTCGGCGCGTAGCCGGCATCGACGGCCGCACGGGACGCGCCGACGGCGGCACCCAGCTTGTCGGCGACGGGCAGGATCACTTCCTGGAACTTCTCCGAGGAGCCGAGCGCGCGGCCGCCGGAAATGATGATCTTGGCCGAGGCCAGTTCCGGGCGATCGGACGACGACAGCGCGTCGGAGACGTAAGAGGAGACGCCCGGGTTTGCGACAGCGGCGATACTTTCGACGGCAGCTGAGCCACCGTCACCGGCAGCAGCGAAGGAGGCGGTACGCACCGTGATCACCTTCTTTGCGTCGGACGACTGCACGGTCTGGATGGCGTTGCCGGCATAGATCGGACGCTTGAAGGTATCCGCCGAGACGACTTCGGTGATTTCAGACACCTGCATCACGTCGAGCAGAGCAGCGACGCGCGGCATGACGTTCTTGCCGACCGAAGTCGCGGCAGCGATGATCGTGTCGTAGCTGCCGGCGAGCGAGACAATGAGGGCTGCCAGCGGCTCGGCCAGGTTGTTGGCGAGCGACGCGTCGTCGGCGAGCAGCACCTTGGAGACGCCCGAAAGCTTGGCGGCGGCATCAGCGGCAGCCTTGGCACCGGAGCCGGCGACCAGCACATGCACGTCGCCACCGATCTTGGTTGCGGCGGTCAGCGCCTTCGCGGTCTGTTCGGAGACGGTCGCGTTGTCGTGTTCTGCGAGAAGAAGAATAGCCATTTTACGTTTCTCCTGTCCGTCCGATTAAAGCACGCCGGCTTCGTTCTTGAGCTTGTCGACCAGTTCGGCGACGCTCTTCACCTTGATGCCCGCCTTGCGGCCACCCGGCTCTTCGGTCTTCAGAACCTTCAGGCGCGGGGAGACGTCAACGCCGAAATCGGCAGGCGACTTCTTGTCGAGCGGCTTCTTCTTCGCCTTCATGATGTTCGGCAGCGAGGCATAACGCGGCTCGTTGAGGCGCAGGTCGGTGGTGACGATCGCCGGGAGCTTGACGTCGATGGTCTGCAGACCGCCGTCGACTTCGCGGGTCACGGTTGCCTTGTCGGCGGAAAGCTCAAGCTTGGAGGCAAACGTCGCCTGGCCCCAGCCGAGGAGAGCCGCCAGCATCTGGCCGGTCTGGTTGGAATCGTCGTCGATCGCCTGCTTGCCGACGATGACGAGGCCCGGAGCTTCAGCCTCGACCACGCCCTTCAGGAGCTTGGCGACGGCGAGCGGCTCGACGGTTTCCTCGGTCTCGATCAGGATGCCGCGATCAGCGCCCATGGCGAGTGCGGTGCGGATGGTTTCCTCTGCCTTGGCAGGGCCGATCGAAACGACGACCACTTCCTCGGCCTTGCCGGCTTCCTTCAACCGCAGGGCTTCTTCGACGGAGATCTCGTCGAAGGGGTTCATGGACATCTTGACGTTGGCGAGCTCTACGCCGGAACCATCAGGCTTGACGCGGATCTTGACGTTGTAATCCACAACCCGCTTGACTGGGACGAGTATCTTCATGGGTTCCTCTCTTCAAATCTTCCGCCGGAAAATGCGCTCAGATGCGCTCCGTCGTTTGTCGATTGGCGACATCGATACGCATTTTTTCCCCAAATACAACGATCGATGCCGTTTGGCCGACAGCAATAATTGACGTTGACGTTCACGTCAATATGTCGGGGCCGCGACCTGTTGTCATCGTCCCCAGTGGGTGACCTTGCGGACCGGCGGCGGCACAAGGGTTGGCGGGGCTCCGCCGGCGTCCTGCTGCTCGGCTCCCCGGTTGGTCGCAGGCGGCCTTTTCCCCCAGGGGCCAATCGAGACGACATCAACGGATTCCGCCGCATGTTCCACAGCCCGCGGTGTGACGATCGCCCTATCGAAGAGCGGCACACCCGGACGTCGCAAAAAGAGCACCAGCAAGCCGCCGGCCAGAATGCCGCCGACATGCGCGCCCCAGGAGACATTGCTCTCGCCGTCGATGACCAACATGACGAATTGCTGGCCGACCCAAAAGAGAAGCGGGATGAATGCGGGCAGCGGCAGGGGAAAGCGCATGAAGACGAGCACCCAGACGCGCACCTTGGGATGCAGCATCAGATAGGCGGCAACGACGCCCGACACGGCGCCGGAGGCCCCGATCAATGGTGCTTCGCTCGCGGGCAGAACAAGCCCATGCACCAGCGCACCGGCTGCCGCGCAGGCGAGGTAGAAGAACAGGAACTTGAAGTGCCCCATGGCGTCTTCGACATTGTCGCCGAAGACCCAGAGGAAGAGCATATTGGAACCCAGATGCAGCCAGCTGCCATGCAGGAAGGAATAGGTGACGTAGGTCGCGCCTTCCGGTACCAGCACCAGTGAGGGATCGAGCTCGGCGATGTTGAAGGCAACAGCCGGGATGAAGCCCATGCCATAAACCCCGATCTCGTAGAGCGCATCGGGTGCCAGCGTCACCAGCGCATGGGTCACGACATTGGCGAATATCAGCCCCAGCGTCACATATTGCTTGCGAATATGCTTGAGCGCGTTTCGGTCATGCAGGGGAATGAACATCGCGCCTCGTCGAGTTCGCCGGGATTGGGTCGACGGATGCTAGCGCAGGTTGGGATGCGGGGACAGGGGTGAAAGGGGCGAGCGGCGGTTCCCCCTTGTAACTTCCCAAACGCCGCATTCGAGGCTGTAATGCCTTTTGCGGTGGCGGATGGGAGACCGAAGCCTCTTTGGGACATCAAGCCCGTGGGAGAGCAAGGGTCTCCGTCCGCCGTTCCATCGAACCCGAACAGTCGCCA
>CALSAF010000285.1:0-3711 GCA_943372805.1 Rhizobium sp. Q54 | reverse complement strand
CTCGTGCAGGCGATCAACGAGCACATGGATGCGATCGCCTCTGCCGCCCAGGAGCAGTCGGTCGGCCTCGGCGAGGTCAACCAGGCGGTCAACCACATGGACCAGGCGACGCAGAAGAACGCCGCCATGGTCGAGGAAATGAATGCGGCCTCTGCCGGTCTCGCACAGGAAGCGGCAAACCTTGCCGAGCTCCTGCGCCGCTTCCGCACGGGGCAGGACGTGGCAGGGGCCTCTGGCGTCCATGCGGCGGCTGCCCGGGTTGCCGCGCCCGCGCCCCGAGCCTCGGCTCCGGCACCCCAGCAGCAGCCCGCCACCCGGCGCCCGACGCCCTCCGTCTCCGGCAACACAGCGCTTGCCAGGGACAACTGGGAAGAGTTCTAAGCCTATTCAAGCAAAACCACCAGGCGCCCGGATCGCAACGTCCGGGCGCTTTGCGTTGGGTCTGGCGCTGCGACTTGTTGCTTGACCGTTGGCGGAGCTTGATATGGGGTAATCAACAGGGTCCGAGATTGCTCGTCCCCTCTTGCTGGCAGATCAGTGCGCTCCCAGAACCATCTTTTGCGCGTTCGACATTCCGTCGCGCCAAAACCTCGCGAAGCTGACAGGCTTATGTAGTCGAGCCTGGCACGCCGAAGTGAATTGATACATGATGACGACTCTTCGCTGCTCTTCCACTCGGCTCCCCAGATGGAAGCATCGCGAGGTGTCTATGAACACCGAACGGCCGGCTGGACCTGAGATCGCGATTGAGCGACCGGTGCCGATCAATTGCTCTACAACTTCGTCTTTGACGCGATAATCGATCCCCCTGTGCCCATAATTTATAGCCGCGCTGATTTTGTCCGAATCGGGCGCCGACAAGAATGTGAAGGGTCCATTTTTCGGACTTACGTCGTCGACGTTAATGAACAGCTTGCAATGTTGGAACGGCAGATCAGCATTGTCCAAGTGGAACAACTGACTCGACCGGGCCTGGGCCATGCCGCCCGGCGGTGGCAAGCTGACTAGGACCTTCACCGCAGTAAGAAGGGGAACAAACTTGCAGTACTCGCTCGCCACATCGAGGACATTGCTCTGCAATGCGAAGTCAACGAGCATTCGGTGTTGAAAGTTATCCTGACCGGGCTTGTACACGTTAATGAGGAAGGGTTTCGTTTCTCGTCCTTCGTCGATCAAGTCCTGTCGGGATGAGACCAGAGCCTTTGCAACCTTTACTACCTCAGATGTATCAAGGTTCGGGTCGATGTGGAAACCGGTCTCATTGAGCGCATGCACTGCCGCTTCTGCCGTAGGACGACCGCCGACAAAGGCTTCTTCACGCAGCCTTTGGTCCGCCCCGTCTGTTAGACGATTGATGAATTTCGCAATCTTCTGTGTTCTCGTGCCGCCAAGCCACTCGTTTTCGTTTCTATGGAGCAGCTTGCTCGCCCGATTTCTGATCTTTTCTGACAGCATGTTCAAATCTGTGCTCCTTTGTCTCCATCGGACAAATCTTTAGTTGGTCCCGACGCGTTTGGGTAGGTGGCCTAGTCTTTGCCCACCCGAGTCAAGTGAGGCACCTGTGAATGGAAGTGAGTACCGCTGATGGCACTTCCATTCGTCTTGGCACGAAGCGCTCGCGGTGCTGTATCGGTGTTCACGATTTGCAGGGTTCTGTCGACAAGGCAAAGCCCTCGAACGATGGATGTGCGTCATGTATCACGTCGGTCTCATTTCTTCGGGCTGTGGGCTGAATGAAATTCTGGGCTACTTCCCTGAGAGCAAGTGCTATCTGGTAGCAAATTCACATCATGCAGGCTGCTTCTTCGATGTCGCTCCAATACAGACCTGAGATTGATGGATTGCGCGCGATCGCCGTCTCCTCAGTCCTTATCTACCACGCAGAATTCGAGTTCGGGCAGGATACTCTACTCGAAGGAGGATTTTTGGGTGTCGATGTTTTTTTCGTGCTCAGTGGATATTTGATCTCCAGGATCATTTTTTCAGAGCTTCTTTCAGGGAACTCTCTGTCCATTGTGAATTTCTATGATCGAAGAATCAGGAGAATCCTGCCGGCGCTGCTGTTCGTCATAATAGTATCAACCCCATTGGCGTGGATCTTGCTGGCCCCTACTGATTTGGAGGAGTTTGCAGGGAGTGTAGTGTCCTCTATTTTTTCATACTCTAATATTTTTTTCTATTTTTCTACAACGGAATATGGTGCGGATAGTTCTCTGTTGAAGCCATTTATGCATACATGGAGTCTGAGTGTCGAAGAGCAGTTCTACATATTTTTCCCGTTGATTGCTATTTGGATACATAAAGGCTCCAACATCAGAGCTTTGAAGACTTATGCAATTATCATTTTCTCTTCTTTGTTTTTTTCGCATTTTCTATTATTTTTTGATTCCAGTCTAAACTTCTTCATTTCTGTCACGCGTTTTTGGGAGCTTGCGGTCGGGTCCTTGCTTGCTTTTTCCGAGCTGCGGTGGCGTGCCGTTCGCGGTCCCTCTTGGGTCGGCGCCGTAGGTTTAGCTGTTGTGCTGCTGTCTATTACCAGTTTCAGTGCCTCAACTCCGCATCCTTCGGTGTTGACTGCTGTCCCGGTGTTTGGCGTGGCGTTGGTTTTGCTTTTCGGTTCATCCGCCACACCAGTGGGGCGGATTCTGTCGATCGCTCCGTTCAGATGGATCGGCTTGGTCAGCTACTCGGCTTACTTGTGGCACTTCCCATTGATGGCGTTTGCCAGGATTGCATTCCCCAATGCGACCAACATTGACAAGTCGCTCTGGATTGCGATGACATTTTTTCTTGCTGTCTTAACTTACTTTGCGATTGAGGTGCCCTTTCGCAATCGAAGGCTGATGTCCGCCTCGCGCGTGTATCCCGTGCTTGCCATCCAGGTTGCACTTATTCTTGGCGGTGCAATGCTGATTGATGCCGTATCCGGATTTCCTGAGCGGGTCCCGGATCAGGTTCGGCAGGAGAATTTCGATGATAGGGTCCGCTATCAGTCTGACTTTCAGAGGTGCCACAAGCTCGCGGCCATGACGGGGCCAGCCGAGCAGGCATTCTGCACGTGGGGAAATTTTCCGTCAAATGTCTACCTGGTTGGTGATAGCCACATGGTTGCCCTCGCTTTTGACTTGCGAGCCAAATTGTTGGCTCGGGGGCAAAATCTCATTCTGATGACACGTCCTGGTAGCGCATTTGGAAAAAATCCTCAGCTCGACAAGATGAGAATGACCCAGTTGGCGCGTGCTAGGAATGATGTCGTTATACTCGGTGGTTACCTGCACCGCGAGAGTGACGAGTTTTTTGAGGGTAATCGTTCTGCATACGAAGGGCTTGTTTCCGATCTTCTCTCACGGGGTAACAAAGTTGTTTTCGTTTATCCTATTCCATCAACATATATAAATCGCACCAGCTTGTTCCAGGAGTATGTGGTCAATGGCTATCTCAAGGATGTGAAGTCGTCGAGGAATGACTTTGAAAATTCTGCGAGAAAAGCCTACAGATTTTTGGATAGTTTGGGCGGTGTGAATGTCTATCGCGTTTACCCTGCAGGTGTTCTGTGTGATGATGTTTTTTGTTATGGAATTAGAGGTGGTGAAATATTGATAAGTGATTTTGATCATCCTTCGACGATTTCATCAGATTTTATTAACGATAAATTGCTTTTGTATTTGGAGTGAGCGCGAATAATATTTACTTTTGTTGTTTTGTTTTGTT
>CALSAF010000284.1:0-3733 GCA_943372805.1 Rhizobium sp. Q54 | reverse complement strand
GCATGCGGCTCTTTCTCGAACACGTCGAGACCGGCACCGGCGATGGTCTTGTCGGCCAGCGCCTGCACCAGCGCCGCCTGATCGATCACCGAGCCGCGCGAGATATTGACCACATGGCCGTTAGGGCCGAGCTTCTTCAGCATCTCGGCATCGATGATGTGATGCGTCTCTTTGCCCGCGCGCACCGCGATCATCAGCACGTCGCACCATTCCACCAGAGCTGCGAGATCCGCCTCATAGCGATACGGCAGCTCGTCATACCTGGTGCGATTGGTGTAGGCGACGTCGCATTCGAACGCGGCCACGCGGGCCGCGATCTTGCGGCCGATCTCGCCCATGCCATAGACGCCGACTTTGCGGCCGGCATTCCCCGGCTGCGGCGCCATCAGCGGCGATGGCCTGGCGCCGGACCAGCCGCCTTCGCGCACATATTGATCGGCCGGAATGAGGCGCCGTGTCGTCGCCAGCAGCAGCGTCAGAGCGAGATCGGCGACCGAAGCGGCATTGGCGCCCGGGCTGTTGCCGACCACGATGCCGCGCTCCGCGGCAGCCTTGAAGTCGACGCCGTCATAGCCGGTGCCGTAGCAGATGATGGCGCCGAGCGCCGGCAGCGTGTCCATCACCGCGGCCGGCAGCAACTGGCCGCCCGCAGTGATCATCGTGCGGACGTCTTTCAGCTCGTCTGCGGAGAACTTTTCCAATGGCGGCTTGCCGGCCGCGTCGAGCAGATCGAAGCGCTCGCCGATGCGCACCATCTGGGACTTCGGGAAACGCGAATAGATCAGGACCTTCTCGGCCATTGTCTGATTCCTGGTGCAGATCAAAAGAAAGGGCGGAACCGGTTGCCCGATTCCGCCCTGGTTTCTTGCAAGCTTCGTTCCGGCTTAGCCGAGCACGGTGTTCGGCTCAACCTTGATGCCGACGCCCATCGACGACGACACCGCCACGCGCTGCACATAGGTGCCCTTGGCTCCGGCCGGCTTCGCCTTCACGACGGCGTCGGCGAGTGCCTTGATGTTCTGCACCAGCTTGGCTTCGTCGAACGATGCCTTGCCGACGCCGGCCTGGATGATGCCAGCCTTCTCGACGCGGAATTCGACCGAACCGCCCTTGGCGCCCTTGATGGCGCTGACGACGTCCATGGTCACCGTGCCGATCTTCGGGTTCGGCATCATGCCGCGCGGACCGAGCACCTTACCGAGACGGCCGACCAGCGGCATCATGTCGGGGGTGGCGATACAACGATCGAAGTCGATCTGGCCGGCCTGCACCTTCTCGGCGAGGTCTTCCGCACCGACGACATCGGCGCCGGCAGCCTTGGCTTCCTCGGCCTTGGCGCCGCGGGCGAACACGCCCACGCGGAGCGTACGCCCGGTGCCGTTCGGCAGCGAGACGACGCCGCGGACCATCTGGTCGGCGTGGCGGGGATCGACGCCGAGATTCATCGAGATCTCGATGGTCTCGTCGAACTTCGCCTTGGCGCGTTCCTTGACCATCTTGACCGCTTCATCGATCGTGTAGAGCTTCTCGCGATCGACGCCTTCGCGAATAGCCTTCAAACGCTTTCCGATTGCCATGATCGATTACCCCTGAACCTGGAGACCCATCGAACGGGCGGAGCCCTCGACCATCTTCATGGCCGCTTCGATGGAATCGCAATTGAGATCGTTCATCTTCTTCTCGGCGATCTCGCGGATCTGAGCAGAAGTCACGTTGCCTGCACTGTCACGGCCGGGCAGCTTCGATCCGGACTGGATCTTGGCGGCCTGCTTGAGGAAGTGCGACATCGGCGGGGTCTTGAGGGCGAAGGTGAACGAACGATCGGCGTAGATCGTGATCACCACCGGAATCGGGGTGTTCTTTTCTTCCTTCTGCGTCTGCGCGTTGAACGCCTTGCAGAATTCCATGATGTTCAAACCGCGCTGACCAAGCGCAGGACCGATCGGTGGCGACGGATTAGCCGCACCGGCCGGCACCTGAAGCTTCAGGTATCCGGTCACTTTCTTTGCCATACTCTTCTCCTGTTAGTGGTGCGGCTCATGACGGCTGGCGACCGGCACTGCCTCCCACGACTGGTTTGCGGGAGTTTCCTCTCGCTACGTCATGGCCGGGCTTGTCCCGGCCATCCACGTCTTCTTGAACCGCCACGCCGGAAAGACGTGGATGGCCGGCTTGACGCCGGCCATGACGGCTAAATTCTTAAACCTTCTCGACCTGACCGAATTCCAGTTCGACCGGGGTTGCGCGGCCGAAGATCGACACCGCGACCTTCACGCGCGAACGGGCATCGTCGACTTCTTCCACCACGCCGGAGAACGAGGCGAACGGGCCATCGGCCACCTTCACGTTCTCGCCGACCTCGAACGTCACCGACGTCTTCGGCCGCTCCACGCCTTCCTGCACCTGATGCAGAATGCGCATCGCTTCGGCTTCCGAGATCGGCATCGGCTTGTTCTCGGCGCCCAGGAATCCGGTGACCTTCGGGGTGTTCTTGATGAGGTGGAAGGCCTCGTCGGTGAGCAGCATCTTCACCAGCACGTAGCCGGGGAAGAACTTGCGCTCGGCTTCCATCTTGCGACCGCGGCGCACTTCCGTGACCTTCTCGGTCGGGACCAGAACCTGTTCGAACAGATCCTCGACGCCACGCTGCTTGGCCTGTTCCTTGATGGAATCGGCGACCTTCTTTTCGAAGTTCGAATAGGCGTGAACGATGTACCAGCGCATGCTCATGAGATTCAGGTCCGTTTAGCGAATGCCGAGCAAGAACGTCACAAACAGACGAATGATCTGATCTGCCGCGAAGAAGAAGATCGACGACAGCGCCACCATGATGAACACCATGATGGTCGTGATGGTCGTCTCGCGACGCGAGGGCCACGTGACCTTGTTGGTCTCGGTGCGCACTTCCTGCAGGAACTTGAACGGGCTCATCGCCATCGTTGGGACATCCGCATCCGTCGTCAGACGATTGAATGGTTTTCAGGAATCCAGACAGCCTTGTTGCGCCCGATCCATGGCCCAAGAACCTGCCATCAGGAACTTCGCCAAGGATGAGCGCGAAACGAGCTCAAAGTGTCTGGAGATCGAAGCCGCGTCGGAAGTCCGTAACCGGGCCGACAGCGAGTGCTGCTTTGTAAGGGGCAGCCGGCCAAAGGTCAAGAACGCCAAAGGCGCTCGCCGGGACAAATACCGCCCTGAATGTCCCGCGAATGCACCATCCTGGCGAGAAGCGGACCACCCGGTTTCACAGAACGAAACCGAAACAAATGCGCGCGGTCTGCCGCGGCTGACACAAAATCGGCCGGCCGAACCGTCATGAGAAGACATGGTTTTTGAAACGACGAAAATGGCAGGGGCGGTAGGGCTCGAACCTACGACAACCGGTTTTGGAGACCGGTACTCTACCAACTGAGCTACACCCCTACGGAAACGACGACGTGGTCATTTCGCGCCGTTTGAAGCACATCGCGCGCCTGATTTGCAAGAGGCGAAATGGCGGGCCGGGAACAAAACGCGCCCGGAATCGAAACGGCGGGCAAGGAAAATCCCAAAGGGATATTCCCTGCCCGCCGCCTGTCTCGAAATTACTCGATGATCGAAGCGACGACGCCTGCACCGACGGTGCGGCCGCCTTCACGGATGGCGAAGCGCAGCTTCTCTTCCATCGCGATCGGCACGATCAGGTGCACTTCCATGGCGATGTTGTCGCCCGGCATCACCATCTCGGTGCCTT
>CALSAF010000283.1:0-3793 GCA_943372805.1 Rhizobium sp. Q54 | reverse complement strand
CCGGAGGGCAGGATGGCGACGCTGTCGCCGGGCTTCACCGCGCCGCCGGCCACCGTGCCCTGATAGCCGCGGAAGCTCTCGCCCGGACGCGAGACGCGCTGGACGGGCAGGCGGAAACCGGTCGACTGGCCGGAGCGCAGGGTGGCAAGCTCCAGCGTCTCGACCAGCGTCGGGCCTTCATACCACGGGATAACCGACTTGCCGGAATAGACGACGTTTTCGCCCTTCAGCGCCGACATCGGGATCGCGGTGACCTGGCGCACGCCGAGCGACAGCGCCAGCGCCTTGAAATCGGTGCTGATCTGGTCGAACACGGCGCGATCATAACCCACGAGGTCGAACTTGTTGACCGCCAGCACGAACTGCTTGATGCCCATCAGCGAGGCGATGGTGGCGTGGCGGCGGGTCTGTTCGAGCAGGCCGGCACGGGCATCGACCAAGAGGATCGCAAGATCCGCCGTCGAGGCGCCGGTTGCCATGTTGCGGGTATACTGCTCGTGGCCGGGGGTGTCGGCAACGATGAAGGAGCGGCGGTCGGTGGCGAAATAGCGATAGGCGACATCGATGGTGATGCCCTGTTCGCGCTCCGCCTGCAGACCGTCGAGCAGCAGCGCGAAATCCGGCAGGCCGAGATCGTTTTGCTGGCCGGAATCACGGCGCAGCGTCGCCGCCTGGTCTTCCTTGACGGCCTTGGTATCCCAGAGCAGGCGGCCGATCAGCGTCGACTTGCCGTCATCGACGGAGCCGCAGGTGATGAGACGCAGCGGGCGTGAATCGCGCGTGACGGGGACGGTGTCTGCATTGGGGGCGTCGGAGACGACGGCGAGGGTGGCGGTCTGGGTCATGTCAGATACCTTGGGAAGAGATTGTGTGCAGGGCGGCAGCGGTGAACCCACTCTCCCCCCTTGTGGGGGAGATGTCGCGAAGCGACAGAGGGGGGTATGCCGGAGACGAAACTCTCATGCGATCATGGCGGAGCGAGGGGTTCACCCCCCTCTGGCCTGCCGGCCATCTCCCCCACACGGGGGGAGAGCGAAAACCGCCGATGTCGCGATGCGAAGTCATCAGAAATATCCTTCGCGCTTCTTCTTTTCCATCGATCCGGCCTGGTCGCGGTCGATGGCGCGGCCCTGGCGTTCGGAGACGGTGGCGATTTCGAGTTCGGCGATCACAGCATCCAGCGTGGTCGCGTTCGAGCGGATGCCGCCGGTGAGCGGCCAGCAGCCGAGTGTGCGGAACCGCAGCATGCCTTCCTGGACCTGTTCGCCCGGAAGCGCCTCGAAGCGCGGATCTTCGGCCCACATCAGCATGCCGTCGCGCTCCACGTACTTCTGCTTTTTCGCATAGTAGAGCGGCGGCAGCTCGATGTTTTCGGCCTGGATGTAGCGCCAGATATCGACTTCGGTCCAGTTCGACAGCGGGAAGGCGCGCACGCTTTCGCCGCGACGGACCATGCCGTTATAGATGTTCCACAGTTCCGGGCGCTGGTTGCGTGGATCCCATTTGTGGTCGGGCGTGCGGAAGGAATAGATGCGCTCCTTGGCGCGGCTCGCTTCCTCGTCGCGACGCGCACCACCAAAAGCCGCGTCATACTTGCCGGCATCCAGCGCCTGGCGCAGCGCTTCCGTCTTCATCACGTCGGTATGATAGGCCGAGCCATGGCTGAACGGGCCGATGCCCTCTTCCTTGCCGCGCGGATTGGTGTGCACGATGAGGTCCAGATCGAACTTCTCCGCCGTCGCATCGCGAAACGCGATCATCTCGGGGAACTTCCAGCCCGTGTCGATGTGGAGCAGCGGGAAGGGCACGCGGCCAGGGAAGAAGGCCTTGCGCGCCAGATGCAGGAGCACCGAACTATCCTTGCCGATCGAATAGAGCATGACCGGCTTCTCGAACTCGGCCGCCACTTCGCGGAAAATATAGATGGCTTCGTTCTCAAGCGCCTTCAGATGCGGATCGAGCGGCGGCTTGGTGACGGGATCCTTGGAATGCGGATCGAATTCGGATGTATGGGTGTGCATGGTCTTTTGTCTGCCTTGATGGCCATCGACGATGGCATTTCGTGGCACCCCCCTCTGCCTGCCGGCATCTCCCCCACAAGGGGGGAGACCGAAATCCGCCTCCCTGGCGCCCAGTCCAGGCAGGGAGGCGAGTTGCTGGCGCCCCGCTCTCCCCCTTGTGGGGGAGATGTCACGAAGTGACAGAGGGGGGTGAATTCTAAAGTCTCAACTCAAGCCGGCGTCGGCACCGAAGACGTTGCCGCCTCCGGCACATGCAGCCCGCATTCGCGCTTCTCGTCATTTTCCCACCACCAGCGCCCGGCGCGCTCCGGCTCGCCGGGCTTGATCGCCCGGGTGCAGGGCTCGCAGCCGATCGAGGGGTAGCCGCGCTTATGCAGCGGGTTGGTCGGCACGCTCTCGGCCTCGACATAGGCGTTGATGTCGTCGAGCGACCAGTCGGCCAGCGGGTTCACCTTGATCAGGTCGCGCTCGGCATCATACTCGGCGAAGGGTGTTGTTGCGCGATTGCCGGACTGGGAGCGGCGCAAGCCGGTGATCCAGAAGCGGGCGCCGGAAAGGGCCTCCGCCAGCGGAACCAGCTTGCGCACATGACAGCAAGCGTGGCGGGCTTCGACGCTCTCATAAAAGCCGTTCAACCCATACTTGGCCGCATAGGTATCAATGTCATCTGGCTTCGGATGGAAACGCTGGATGGCGATGCCAAAGCGCTCCTCGGTCTCGGCGATCAGGTCCACCGTCTCCTTGAAGAGCCGGCCCGTTTCCAGCGTCGAGACATCGATCGGCAGCTGGCCAAGCCCGATGGCTGCTGTGATCACCTGATCCTCGATACCGAGCGACGTGGTGAAGACGGAGCGGCCGTCGAGACCCGCGACGATGCGCAGGCGTTCTGCCAGATCGACGGAGGCCAGCCGCTGGTCCAGTTGCTCAGCCAGGTGTCGGGAATGTTCAATGGTCATCATAAGGTCCCTGCTCTTGGTGGCATTATCCGGGAAAGGTGCCGGGCAGGATAGAAAATGCCTTCCGCGCAAACGGCATGGGTGAGCAAATATCTCCATCAGCGGGGTCAATCGCGGCAATTCCTGTCGGGGCTGCCCGCTCTTGCCATTTGAACGCCCCGGCGATTTACGCTATGGCCTGCCCAGCATGCGGGCAGCCGCAGGCCGCAGGATGAGCCGGATGATCACGCAGAAAGCCAAATATGCGCTCCGGGCGCTGACGCTTCTCGCTCGCGCCGAGCCGGGCGAACCCATCCAGATCCCCGAGATTGCCGACCGCCAAAAAATCCCGAAGAAGTTCCTTGAGCAGATCATGCTCGATCTGAAACGTGGCGGCATGGTGGAGAGCCGGCGCGGCAAGCAGGGCGGCTATCTGCTGCTCCGGCCGGCGAGCGACATCACCTATGGCGAAGTGCTGCGCCTGATCGACGGCCCCGTGGCGCCCTTGCCCTGTCTGTCGCTGACAGCCTATCGCCCCTGCGAGGATTGCGACGGCGAGACCGATTGCGAGATCCGCCGCGTCTTTGCCCGGGTGGCCGACGAGACCCGTGCCGTGTTGTTGACGACAAGCCTGGCCGATGCGGCCGCCGATGCCGGCAATTCTCCCCACTGAGGGGACATCCCGCCGGGGGCTTTCACGTTTCCAGACAGCAAAAGGCCCCGGGGCCGAAGCCCCGAGGCCCACCACGCACCCTTTGATGATCAGGAGGCGTTGGAGACCGAGCGGGTCACGAGTGTGACGGACTAGTCGGCATTGACCTTGTAGACTTCGCGCAC
>CALSAF010000282.1:0-3814 GCA_943372805.1 Rhizobium sp. Q54 | reverse complement strand
GCGGAGGCCCGGGACGCCGCTCGTGGTGGCGGCGGGAGGCTTTACCCACGATCCCCCCGGGGAAGGAGTTTGCGCGTCTTCTCCAGCCGCGGGTCACCGCCGTCCACCCCGCGGGCACCGGTACGCCTCCGGCTGCGCCCCTCCGAGTGAACGAGAGGAGTGTGGATGGGGATGGCGTCCGTGTCAAGGATTATTTTCCTTCCTCACGGCGTGGCGAGTGCAGCTCCCGTGGTCGGGACTGAAAGGGAAGTCGAGCTGGTTCTCCAATTGCTCCACTTAGAATGGAGTTTGAGCATGGCGCTCAGGTTCTGGTAATGTACCAAAATCAGATTCGCTGAGCGCCTATGGCCCGTGACACCATTTTCATTTGCCACGCAACCCCTGAAGACAACGACTTCGTTCGTTGGCTCGGCGCCCGACTGACCGGCCACGGCTATAAAATTTGGGCCGACATGTTCGGTCTGAAGGGCGGCACACCGTTCTGGAATACAATTGAGGATGCACTGAGGGAACACGCCTGCAAAGTAATCTTTGTTGCCTCAAAAGCTAGCGTCGATCCGAAGCGACAGGGCGTACGGAACGAGTTGTCAGTGGCTGACGCCGTCCGTAAGGCGACTAGGGACGCGGCATTCATCATCCCTGTCCGCGTTGACGATGTGGCCTTCGGCGACTTCCCGATCTTGGTTCACCAACTGAACGCGATCGATTTCAGCACTGGATGGGGCCCGAAGCTGATTGAGTTGTTGGATACTTTAGAAACTGCCAATGTTTTTAGATCAAAAGGCGACCAATCCCTGGAATTCGAGCGGTGGCGTCAAGATGCCGTGAAAACTGCTGCCGCTATCAGCACGGAGCAGGAGCCCGTCTTAACCAGCCTGTTGCCTGTGAGCTCGCTGCCCGGACAGGTGCGCTATCTAAGACATAACGCCGATTCCACCGCGATAGCAGCGGCTCTCCGATTGAGCGGAGTTCCATTTAGTTCGTTTTATAAGTTGCTCATCACATTCGCGGATGTCGACAAAATCAATGCCACTCTGCCGAAGCCTATGATCGCCGAGCAGCGAGCCGTGGTGCCCCTTGAGGCATTCCTCAGCGGAGATGTTTCCGAAGTAACCTCGCCTCGCCGCAATGATGCCAATAATATTGTCACAACACTGCTGCGCCAGCATGTCGAGCGCCATCTTCTATCACGCGGCTTGCAATTATTGCAGCTGCGTGGGAGCGGTGCATATTATTTTCCGGACGGATTGGTTGCCAGCAACAAGATTCCCTACACGGCCGCGTCCGGGCGCCGAACGAACAAGAACGTAGTCGGCCGCAGCGAGCGGAACAGAGTCTATTGGCATTTGGCCATGAAGGTGGGCGTAGTGCTGGGACCGCCAGCATTTGTGCGTTTCAAGCCCTACGTTGCTTTTTCTGCCGATGGCCAGACGGCCATCACCGATGCTAAACGCACTTCACCGATTCGCCGCAGGTTTTGTAAGAATTGGTGGAACCAGCACTGGCGCCAGCTCTATGAAGCATTCGTCGTTTGGCTGGCGGATGGCGCAACGGAATGCGCGATCGCACTAGATGGCTCTCAGAATTTTGTGTTAGCCGGCAAGCTACTCCAACTGACTGCCGGGCGTCATATCGTTGACGATCTACAATTCCAAGACGAGGCTGAGGAGCCCAACGAACCAGAAGATGACGAGGACGCCGGTCTCGACGCCGACTTTGAAGAGGAGAGCGACGAGTGGCCGACTGGACCGTAATTCACATTGAGGAGCCGCTACTCAGCTTCGGCTTTAATCAAAAAGCGGAACATCCAAAGGACGGCTTGTTCCTCTACGGACCACCACCTTCCAACCAGAACCCGGCGCGGATGGATGTTGGTGTTATCGGGACGGCTGGCGGCATACGACGATACGAAGCCTGGGTGAAGTCGACATCTGAAACCATCGCCGCGCCGGAGGCAGGTCGGGAAGAAAACAAGACTATGTGGCCCGGCTTTCAGGCCGCATTTGGGATTCCTTGGCCGATAAAACCATTCACCTCTATTACCATTGACGGTGACACTCTAAGTAGTCGAATTAGAACCGAAGATCGCCATCTGGCAATATTCAAAGCAGTTGACATTTACGGTGACGCATTGAGGAAATATCTACGCGAGCAGGAGGCGCGCCCTCAATTTTGGTTTGTCGTTCTCCCTGAAGAAGTCTTTCGCTATGGACGGCCGAAGTCGGTCGTGCCTAGGGACCAGCGAGTGAGCGCCAAAGGCTCACTTGGCCCAAAGGCCGCGAAATCAATTCTACTCAAAGGCTCGCTGTTTAGCGAGGAGACGGAGGCAGCAGCGCTCTACGAGTACGAGCTAAACTTCCACAATCAGTTGAAAGCTCGCCTTCTCGATACAGGGCAGGTGCTACAAGTGGTGCGCGAGACGACTTTGACCCCCACCGAATTTGAGAGCGGGACAAGGCGATCTCTGCAGGATCCAGCCTCGGTAGCTTGGAATCTCGCAACAACCAGCTTCTACAAAGCTGGTGGTCGCCCTTGGCGGGTGGCAGACGTACGAGAGGGCGTATGCTATGTCGGCTTGGTGTTCAAGAAAATCGAGAGCGCCAAGGGACGCGATAACGCCTGCTGTGGGGCGCAGATGTTCCTCAGCTCCGGCGAGGGCGTGGTCTTCAAGGGTGCAGTCGGGCCTTGGTATTCGGAGGCTGATGGCAGTTTCCACCTCAGCCACGATAGAGCAGCCGATTTGATGCGCATGGTTGTCTCGTCGTATCAGGAAATGCACGGAAGCCCGCCAAGCGAACTTTTCATCCACGGAAAGACCTGGTTCGAAAAGAACGAGTGGGAGGGCTTCCAATCCACTGTGCCGGCCGTCACAAAACTCGTGGGCGTCCGCATCAGACGTCAGAATGAGCTAAAGCTTTTTCGCTATGGATCAAAGCCCGTTTTGCGTGGAACGGCAATCATCGCCTCGGATCGTCGGGCCTACCTTTGGACTACAGGCTTTACGCCGCGCCTGAACACATATCCGGGTCGCGAAGTACCAAATCCGCTGATTGTTGATCTAGTTAACGGAAACGCGAATTTACGCCAAGTTCTGACCGACCTGATATCTCTGACTAAGCTGAATTTCAACAATGCGGGATTCGCTGACGGCCTACCAGTGACGCTGCGGTTTGCAGATCTGACTGGCGAGATTCTAACAGCGGGACCGACAGAGGTTGTAGCTCCGCTGCCTTTCAGGTTTTACATATAGCTGCCCCCCCCTCAACTCCACCCACCCCCATACGTCTTGTAGAAGATATGCAGACCGATCTGCTTCTGCTTCTGCATCGACTTCGCCCAGCGGGGCTTCACGTAGGTGGCGTGGTAGTGGGTGGAGGCTTCGATCTCGGGGATCTTCAGGCGGCCGGCGGTGGTCTCGCGGGCGATCTCCTGGGCCTGGCGCCAGTGGCGGTCGTCGACGACGCGGTCCGGGACGAGGTCGCAGGCGAACGAGAATTGGCAGGCGTTGCGCATCTTGCGGTTCTGGTAGACGACGCCGCAGATGGTGTTCGGATAGGCTGGGTTGCGCACGCGGTTGAGCACCACCTGCGAGACCGCCACCTGGCCGTTGTAGCTCTCGCCGCGGGCCTCGAAATAGATCGCCTCGGCGAGGCAGCGCTGCTCACTGTTGAGGAGCACGCTCGCCGGCAGCGGCTTGCCCACCCAGGCGTGCGGGTCGACGGCGAGCTCCTCCGGCGTCACCTCCTCCTCGCCGAGGCCGGTGGCGACCGCCGGATCGGCGAACAGGGCGCGGAACGGCGCCTCGATGTCGAAG
>CALSAF010000281.1:0-3826 GCA_943372805.1 Rhizobium sp. Q54 | reverse complement strand
AAGTAACGAAAAACCCTCCCCTTGAGGGGGAGGGTCGGAGCGAAGCTCCGGGGTGGGGTGACGTGCAGGAGTCCGGCTTCATCTGCCAAACTCCAAACTCTCAAGGTTCACCCCCACCCGCCGCTCCGCGACGACCTCCCCCCTCAAGGGGGAGGTGGGCACAGCGGCCGCCGTCTCCGCCTTCTCCCCGCCTGCGGGGAGAAGGTCCCGGCAGGGGGATGAGGGGCATTGTTCACGTAAAGTAAGCCATCAGGCAGGAGGAAACACGCCATGATCATCAACCCCATCCTGCCGGGTTTCAATCCGGATCCCTCGATCTGCCGCGTCGGCGAGGATTACTACATCGCCACCTCCACCTTCGAATGGTATCCGGGCGTGCAGATCCATCATTCGCGTGATCTGGTGAACTGGGAGCTCGTGACCCGCCCGCTTACCCGCGCAAGCCAGCTCGACATGCGCGGCAATCCAGACAGCGGCGGTGTCTGGGCGCCTTGCCTGTCCTATGCCGACGGTCTGTTCTGGCTCGTTTATACCGACGTCAAACGCTTCGAAGGCTCGTTCAAGGACGCGCATAACTACATCGTCACGGCCCCCACCATGGAAGGCCCCTGGTCCGATCCGATCTATGTGAACTCCTCCGGCTTCGATCCCTCGCTCTTTCACGACGATGACGGGCGCAAGTGGTTCACCAACATGCAGTGGAACCACCGCCCGGAAGCCAGAAACACCATCGGCCATGCCAAGTTCGACGGCATCCTGCTGCAGGAATGGGACCCGAAGACGCAAAAGCTCACCGGCCCGATCAGGAACATTTTCGAGGGCAGCAGCCATGGCCTCGTTGAAGGCCCGCATCTCTTCAAGCGCAATGGCTGGTATTATCTGACGACCGCCGAGGGCGGCACCGGCTACGACCATGTCGTTACCATGGCGCGCTCCCGCTCGATCGAGGGCCCCTACGAGATGCATCCCAACACGCATCTCATCACCTCGAAGGATAACCCGGAAGCCGTGCTGCAACGCGCCGGCCACGGCCAATATGTCGAGACGCCGGATGGCCAGGTCTACCACACCCATCTCTGCGGCCGCCCCATGGCCCCGAAGCGCCGCTGCATGCTCGGCCGCGAAACGGGCCTGCAGAAATGCGTCTGGAGGCAAGACGGCTGGCTCTATCTCGAACAGGGCGGCGTCGTGCCATCCGTCGAGGTGCCAGCACCTCATGGTGCCATCAAGCGCGAGGAACCGGTCGAGATCGTCAGGACGTTCGATAGCCCCGACTTACCATCCGAATTCCAGTGGCTGCGTACGCCGCATCCGGAGCGCCTGTTCAGCCTCACCGAGCGGGCAGGGCGCCTGCGCCTCTTTGGCCGTGAAAGCATCGGCTCCTGGTTCGAGCAGTCTTTGGTCGCCCGTCGCCAGGAGCATCACCGCTTCCGCGCCGAAACGCGGCTTGAATTTGCGCCCGATACCTATCAGCAGGTCGCAGGCCTGACGCATTACTACAACCGCTACAAATTCCACGCGCTCGGTATCTCCACCGATGAAAAACTCGGTCGCTCGCTGATCATCCTGTCCTGCCCGGGCGACTATCCCTCCGGCAAGCTGACCTTCCCCATCGGCATGGGCCAGTCGATCCCCGATGGCGCCATCGATCTCGCCATGGAGATCACCGACAACGACCTGCAATTCTCTTGGCGGGTCGCCGGCGAAGGCGCGTGGCAGGCCATTGGCCCCGTCCTCGACGCCGGCGTCGTTTCCGACGAAGGCGGCTTTGGCGAGCACGGCTCGTTTACCGGGGCGTTTGCCGGCATGTTCTGTTTTGACATCACGGGGCGCGGCAGGGCAGCGGATTTCGAGCGGTTCGTCTATCGGCGAAATTAGGAAACGTTATCCAGTAGACGTCATCGTGGTCTATGTTTGAAGTCGTGCAATTTGGGCTCCAGCCATTCTGCAAGAAGATTAACTTGGCCAATAGCTGTCTCAAGATTTTCACGTGATACAATTAAACAGGGATCGTTCCACCCGACTTCTGAATCGTCTTCTGAAAAAATCTGCCGCTCATAATCACTCATGAAAATTGGTCGGGGATGCTTT
This sequence comes from Rhizobium sp. Q54, assembly GCA_943372805.1. Lineage (GTDB taxonomy): Bacteria > Pseudomonadota > Alphaproteobacteria > Rhizobiales > Rhizobiaceae > Allorhizobium. Next base: position 1,735 of record CALSAF010000281.1, on the reverse strand, counting down.
TCTCTCCATTTATGTGAAAGTGTAGGCCGCATCTCATCAATGCGGCTTGCGTGTTGCGCGTCATTGCGAGCCAGTACGATCTGTTCGAGAATGGCGAAGTCGGCTGGACACTCATCCCAGTCCAAGCGCAGATAGTGTCCGAAACAGGTCTTGAAACCTGCGATAAAACCTTGCTTCCGAAATTCGGCACTCAATTGTAATCCACATCTCGTGCCGATGATTTTGTCCCAAGTATTTAGATAGAGCTTGAGGGACTCGGATAGCATCGAAATACACAGACTTCCCAAGACATCGACCGAGGTGTCCGCATCCATCCATTCTTCAAGGTATTGAGGCTCTCCGTCCTCGCTGTAGTACGGCGTGTACGGCGCATCACCGCTCTCGATGTTCTGCTTTATTCGCTCAAAGGGCTTCGAGGCCTCGTCGTAAAAGCGAAGTATAAAACTAGTTCGCTCTTCTAAGAACCACAGTACGTCCATGCATCGGGCTCCTGTCGCAATTCTCTGGCTTGAATGCGTGACTGCGGTGAGTGCAGCTCACCCCAGCCGCGCCGCATGCCACTTCAGATGATCCTCCATGAAAGTCGAGATGAAGTAGTAGGAGTGATCGTAGCGCTCATGCATGCGCAGCGTCAGGCCGATATCCGTGCCCTTCACCGCCTCCTCGAACTTCCACGGCGCCAGACCCGTCTCCAGAAAACTGTCCGCCTTGCCCTGATCAACAAGGAATTCCGGGAAACGGGCGCCGTCCTCGACCAGCGCGCAGGCATCGTATTCGCGCCATTTGGCACGATCCGCGCCGAGATATTTTTCGAACGCATCCTGCGTCCAGTCGGCGGTCAGCGGGTTGACGATCGGGGCGAAGGCCGAGCAGCTCTTGAATCGCTCAGGGTTTTTCAGCGCAATCGTCATGGCGCCATGGCCGCCCATGGAATGGCCGAAAATGCCCTGGCGGCTGATGTCGGCGCGGAACTGTTCGGCGATCAGGCCGGGAAGCTCTTCCGTGATGTAGGAATACATCTGGTAATGCTCGGCCCACGGCGTTTCCGTGGCATTCAAATACATGCCCGCACCCTTGCCCATCTTCCAGTTGGTGAGTTCGTCGGCCACGTCATTGCCGCGCGGGCTCGTGTCCGGGCAGACCACGATCAGGCCGAGTTCGGCGGCCATGCGCCGGTATTCACCCTTTTCCATGACATTGGCATGGGTGCAGGTCAGGCCTGAGAGATACCAGAGCACCGGTCGCTTTTCGGCGATGGCCTGCGGCGGCACGAAGACGGCGAAGGTCATCTCGGTGCCGGTTGCTTCGGAGGCGTGGGAGAAGACGCCCTGCATGCCACCGAAGGCCGTGTTCTGGGAGAGGATGTTCATGGGCAAGGTCCTTGTCTGCAGAGGTTCAGCCGGCAAGCGAAACGGCGGCGTTGACGGCGGCCGCGATCAGCACGGTGTTGAAGAAGTAGGAGATCGTGGCATGCAGAAGGTTCAGCTTGCGCATCGCGGTTGAGGTGATCACCACATCCGAGGTCTGCGCCGTCATGCCGATGACCAGCGAGAAATAGAGAAAGTCATGGCCGCAGGGATCTGCGGTTCCGGGAAAGTCGAGCCCGCCGCGGCGCCCGTTTTCGCTTGCGCGGGAGGGCCGCCAGTAGACATGGGCGTAATGCATCGCGGCCATGGTGTGGATCGTCAGCCAGCCCAGCACGACGGCGGTAACGGCCAGGGCAAGCTCAGGCGCG
>CALSAF010000280.1:0-3883 GCA_943372805.1 Rhizobium sp. Q54 | reverse complement strand
TTCGATCGCCGGACGGCTGGCCGCAAGCTCGTCGCGCTTCAATTGCCCGACGCCGTGTTCCGCCGAAATAGAGCCGGTATGTTTGTGAACGACGGCATGCACCACGGCATTCACCTCGCGCCAGCGCGCGATGAACGCAGCCTTGTCGGCGCCGACTGGCTGGCTGATGTTGTAGTTGATGTTCCCATCGCCCAGATGCCCGAAGGCGCAGATGCGGGCATCCGGCATCAGCGCATGCACCGCCGCATCGGCTTCTGCGAGGAAGGCCGGGATGCGCGAGACGGGCACTGAAACATCATGCTTGATAGACCCACCCTCGGGGCGCTGTGCTTCCGACATGCTCTCGCGCAGGTGCCAGAAGGCGTCCTGCTGCGTGAGGGAGCTGGCGATCGCCGCATCCGAAACGAGCCCGGCCTCGAAGGCCTCCGCCAGCAGTTCCTGCATCATCGCCTCCGCCGTCTCGGCGGAATCCGAGGTCGAGATGTCGACGAGCGCATACCAGGGATGAACCGAGGCGAGCGGGTCGCGGACGCCGGAAATATGCTTGGTCGTGAATTCGATGCCGATCCTCGGCATCAACTCGAAGCCTGTGAGTGCCGAGCCGCAGCGTTGTGAGGCCTTCTCGAATAGCTGAAGCGCCGCCTCCGGCGAGGCGAGCCCGACATAGGCCACCTGACGCCCGCGCGGACGCGGAACCATCTTCAGGACCGCCCCTGTGATCACGCCAAGCGTTCCCTCGGCACCGATGAACAGGTCGCGGAGGTCATAGCCGCTATTGTCCTTCTTCAGGCGTCTCAGGCCATCCCAGATCTCCCCGGTCGGCAGCACCACTTCGAGGCCCAGGCAGAGCTGGCGCATATTGCCGTAGGCGAGCACGGCGGTGCCGCCGGCATTGGTGGCGAGATTGCCGCCGATCCGGCAGGAGCCCTCCGACCCCAGCGAGAGCGGGAAGAGCCGGTCATGTGCCTCGGCAGCCTTCTGCACATCGGCGAGGATTGCACCGCCATCGGCAACGATCACGTCGGCAACCGGATCGACTTCCCTGATCCTGTTCATCCGCTCAAGCGAGAGCAGAACGTCCTGGCTTTCCTCGCGCGGCACTTGTCCGCCGACGAGCCCGGTGCGGCCGCTGACCGGCACAATCGCCGTCCCCGTCTCGGAGGCGAGCTTGAGGATCGCTGAAACCTCCTGCGTCGAGCCCGGCTTCAGCACCAGTGGTGAGGCGCCGTGATAAAGCCCCCTGTTCTCCGTCAGGTAGGGCTTGATATCATTCGCGGAGGTCAGAGCATTGGCCTCGCCGACGATGTCGACGAAGGCGCGCAGACGTTCGGCAAGGCTCATGGTCACGGTCATCTCAGTCATCCCTCGGTCCCGCGTGGGGCAGCCGCCCGCATCAGCCGGTCGTTGATCGCTTCGCCCAGGCCCTCGTCCGGGATCGGTGCCACGGCAATACCTGCAGCCCCGCTCGCATCCGCACGCTTCAGATAGTCGAAGAGATTGCTGGCGGCCACGGCAAGGTCTCCATCAGGGCTGAGATTGAACACGACCGTTGCGGTCGATGCTCCGGATATGTCGCCTGTCCCGAAAGCGATCAAGGCTTCCGCGCTCGACACCTCTGTCGCATTCAATCGCACCGAAGCATTGGGCGCATAATGCGAGGCAAGCATGCCCGGCGCCTCGATCGTGGCGGTACCCGAGGCCTTGGGGCGACTGACGTTCTTGCCGGTCACCGCCTCGATCGCCTCCGCCTCGATCCCGCCTGGGCGGAGCAGGCGGATCTCGCTGTCCTCGATCTTGACGATGGTCGATTCCACACCAACGGGGCAGGGACCGCCATCGACGATGACCTCGATCTTCTCCCCGAGATCTGCTTGCACATGCTGCGCCGTCGTCGGGCTGATCCTGCCCGATGAGTTGGCGCTGGGGGCGGCGAGCGGCCGTCCGAAGCTGCGGATGAGCTCGGCCGTGAACCCGACAGGCACGCGAATGCCGACCGTATCGAGACCCGCGGTTGCCAGCGGATGAATAGCGGCATCGTGCCTGAGCGGCAGCACCAGCGTCAGCGGCCCCGGCCAGAAGGCCTCCGCCAGCTGCCGCGAGATCGGGTCGAAGACTGCGTAGCGCTCGGCCATGGCCAGATCCGCCATATGGCAGATCAGCGGGTTGAAGCGCGGGCGCCCCTTGGTCTCGTAGATCGAGGTGATTGCGGTCGGATGCGTGGCGTCGGCGGCGAGCCCGTAGACGGTCTCCGTCGGGATCGCGACGGGGCGTTGACGCAGCAGCACGTCGGTGGCCACCGCGATGGCCTCCGCTTTGTCCGTGTCCGTTCCGATCGGGATGATCCGCGCCATGTTCCGAGCCTTCCAGTCTGACCTAGCCCGTCATTACCCCCTGCGGCGCGAGGCGGCAAACCTCTTTTTCGGCGCAAGGAACCGGAGATTCCACCCTATTTTTTAATTGGGGAACGCGAACCGTTCAATTTTTAACTACCGACGTAACCGAAAGAAAGAGAACTTTGCCTATGGTTCCGGAAAAGACGGGAATGCCTCACATCCGGGAAGTTCACAGATGCAGCAAGTCAAGAATCCTGCCGCCAGCATTGCGCTCCGCGTCGCGACCGCCATGCATCAGATGGGCATAGACGGTTTGCCGCGCAATTACGAACTGGTCTATGAGGCCTATTCCGGCAGCAATCCGGAGCTTGTGCGCGAGTTCATCGCCCTCGGCAAGGTCAAGACCCAGGAAGCGCTGGACGAGTTAGGCCGCAAGTATTTGCCGCACCACCACGAAGACGGGCTGCTGAGCCGGCAGAATGGCCAGGTTCGCGCCGAAATGAGCAGCTTCATCAGTCTGCTCAACGAAGAGAAGATATCGCTCACCGATTACGGTCGGGCTATCGGCCACGCCTCGAAGACCATCCTCACCGAAGCTGACCTCGAAGGCACCCCGCTCGGCCAGTCGATCAAGATGCTGAAGGCGGCGACCGAGAAGCGCGCCCACCAGAACAGCAATGTCGTGCGCGCCGTCGTCGACAAGACCGCATCGCTTGCCGACCTGCAGCGTGAGGCCGAAGAGGCTGAAGCCGCGAAGTTCGTTGATCCGGTGACCCGCCTTGCCAGCCGCCGCGCCTTCAACAAAGCTGTCGCCAAGATTTACGCAAACCCGGAAATGCCGGTGCTCTGCGGCGTCGCGATCGGTGAGATCGACGACTATGCCCGTATCCAGGAACAGATGGGTCCGGCAGTCGCCGAGCGCTTCCTGATGCAGGTCGCCAAGGTGCTCGAAGCCGTGTCCGGTGGAGGCGATCTGGCCTGCCGCTTTGATGCCGGTCGCTTCGGTTTACTGCTTTACACCTCCGACCAGGACGAGATCAGCCGCGTTGTCGATCTCGTGCGCGCCAAGCTCAAGGCCACCAACTTCGTCGGTTCGTCGACCGGCGCCCGCCTCGGCCAGCTTGGCATGTCCTTCGGCATCTGCTTCTCCGAGCAGGCCCCGAACGCCTTCGACTTCACCAATTTCGCTGAAAAGGCGCTGGCCACCTCGAAAGCCGCCGGCGGCGACACGGTCACCATCTACGGTGCCAACGACTATGTCTCGAAGGATTGGCTGCTCTACAAGAAGAAGCCCGTGGGCGGCTTCGGCGCCTGAGCGCCGGAGGCTGGTTTCAGAGCTTTGCGATGATCTTCCTGATCTCGGCGTCTCGCGCGCCGAGCATCAGCACGTTTCGCAGCGCCTCTTTCGGATCCACGGTCTGGAACAGCAGGCCATTGTCGCGGATCGATCGGTCGATGGTCATCGCCTTGGCTTCCGCCTCCGGCTTGATCGCAACAGCGAAATACATCCGTCCGTAATTCTGCTTGATCTGCTCGAAGAACACCTCTTC
>CALSAF010000279.1:0-3902 GCA_943372805.1 Rhizobium sp. Q54 | reverse complement strand
CTAAAATCTTACATAACCGGGTAATTCGATCCGCAGCTCTCCGATTTTGCCAAGGATCGCCTCGCCAACCTCAATCGATGACGCGGGGATTGACGCCCGGGTACCACATGCGACCGGTGCGGGGCGGTTCGGTGCCCTGATAGACGATGCCGTCCTTTTCGCAGCGATAGACAGTGTAGGGGAGGCTGTCGCGCAGGTCGCGACGCCCGAAGCGATGATCCGGAACGACCGTGCGCGTTTCGCAGGTGTATCCCTCACCAAACTGATTGGCCGGATTCTGGGGCTTCACGCCCGGCAGGTCCTTGAAACTCTCCTGACCTGCACTGCCCCAGGCAATGCCCTCGGCGGCCGATACGGGTGACACCAGTGCTGCGAGCAGGATGGCGAGCACCGCCGGACCCGCCTTGCGGCTGATCTTGCGGGGCGTTTGAATTTGTCGGCGAACCGGCAGCATGGCAACAATCTCATCGGGTATGGAGCCGTGGATATAAACGCTCGGCGCCTCCGCACCAAGGGCTGCGCCTTCACGTTTCGGCGACGGGGCGGCGATAACCGGTCGGCGCGCCATAGAGCCATCCAATGCGCTCGATCGCCGCTTCCAGCGTTTCGCGCGCCACGGTCATGGTGTGGCCATTGGCGTGTATCATGGATGTTTCGTCCTCCATGATCGCGACATGCCCCTTCCAGAAGACGAGATCGCCGCGCTCCAGCGCCGTGCGATCGATCGGCACCCCGAGACGAGAGGCCTGCATGTCGCTGTCACGCGGGGCCCTCAGCCCGGCCATGCGCATGGCGAGCTGGACGAGGCCGGAGCAATCAATGCCGAAACCGGATTTCCCGCCCCAGAGATAGGGCGTTTCGAGGAACAAGGCCGCGACGGAGACATAGTCGATGGCAGGCGGATCAAAGACCGGGCGGAGGTGACTGGCGACCAGGGCGCCACCATCGGCAAGCAGCAAATAGCGTGTGCCTCGGGTTTCGGCCTCGCCGGTGATGGTGAGCCGGGTGCCCATGGAGAGCGCCGTGCGGGTGGGGAAACGCAGGTCCGGGCCGGAATAGACGAAGGTGCGGGGTACGGTCACAACATGGGTTGCGGTCGTGACGCCCCTGAGGGTCGCTTCCGGCAGGTAGCCGACATAACCGTCATCGACAGCCTGAACCCATGCCCAGCCATTCTCACGCTCAAACACGCGGACTTCCTCGCCCATGAGCAGTTCCGTATCGATACCGATGGACGGATCGGGTTTCGGGCGTAGCGCGACGACGGGCTGGGCGACCATCGCGGGTTCAGGCGCAACGAAACGCGCGGCCTCGACCTGCCCTTTCAGGGCGATGTCGGCGAGATCCGGACGAAAGGCGTGCAGGCGCCGGTCGAGCATGAGGAATTCTCCGTCAGCCGAGTGATCGGCCCCTGGCGATGATGCAATCGCCGAATTTTTCGAGAAACAGCGCACCGCCCACGGTGCGCTTGACGATGACGCTGCGACGATCGAGGTCGTCCCTGACACGATCGACGAGGCCCATTTCGCCGAGCGTGTCGAGCGCGCGGGTGATGACTGGCTTTGTGACTTTGAGCGTCGCAGCGAGGCCGCGCACCGTATGTGGCGGTGGTACAAGATAGATTTCGAGCAACAGGGCAAGCTGGCGCATGGTGAGGTCGTGGCCCTCGCGCTGAACCTGATCCAGGGTCACCCTGTGCCACAGGCCGAGCGCCTGGGTCGCCGTCATCTCGAGGCCCATGGCCCCTCCCCCTCGTGATCGTCCGGAGCACCGGCCCCTCGCCTGCATCATTCCGGCAAAGGAACGATCTGGCAAGGGCGCGGTGTCTCAAGCTTCAGTCGGCGCCGGACTGGAGGTAGCGATAGAGAGCCCGGATGGCCTGGGCTTCGCCGCCGACGGGCGAGTGGGCGCGCTCTGTCTGCGACCAGCCGAAGATATCGAAATGCGCCCAGCGGCGGCCAGGCGAGACGAAGCGCTTGAGAAACAGGGCTGCGGTGATCGCACCTGCCATGCCGCCGGAGGGGGCATTGGTGAGGTCGGCGATCTGGGCCTTCAGCATGCGCTCATAGCCCTTGTGCAGGGGCATGCGCCAGAGCGGATCATCGACTTCAAGGCTCGCCTCGGCAATGGCATGGGCAACGTCCTCGTCATCGGTGAAGAAGGGGGGCACATCCGGGCCGAGGGCGACACGGGCGGCCCCGGTGAGGGTGGCCATGTCGATCAGGAGCTCCGGCGCCTCGGCATCGGCGTAGGCCAGCGCATCGGCGAGGATCAGGCGGCCTTCGGCATCGGTGTTGTCGATCTGGACGGTGAGACCCTTGCGGCTCTTGTAGACGTCGCCGGGGCGGAAGGCATTGCCGGCGATGGCGTTTTCGACGGCGGGGATGACGACGTGGAGGTCGACCTTCAGCTTGGCGTCCATGATCATCAGCGCAAGGCCGAGGACATTGGCCGCACCGCCCATGTCCTTCTTCATCAGCAGCATGGAGGAGGACGGCTTGATGTCGAGGCCGCCGGTGTCGAAGCTCACGCCCTTGCCGACGAGCGTGACCTTGCGGTGGCCCTTCTTGCCCCAGCGCATCTCGATGAGGCGGGGTGCGACCGTGGAGGCGCGGCCAACGGCATGCACGAGGGGGAAGTTCTTCTCCAGGAGCTCGTCGCCGGTGACGACGGAGACCTCGGCCTTGTAGTGTTCGGCGAGACGGCGGACGGCGGCTTCGAGATCGGCCGGGCTCATGTCGTTGGCGGGCGTGTTGATCAGGTCACGGGCGAGATAGACACCCGATATCTGGCGCTTGATGTCGGCGGCATCGGCATCCTGCGGGATCAGGAGGCGTGGTTCGGTGACGCGCTCGGAGCGGTAGCGGTCGAAGCTGTAGGCGCCGAGACCATAGCCAAGAAGCAGGCGATTGGCGGTGAGCGGGGCCGTCTCGATGTGCCATTCACCGGCGGGCAAAGCGCGCGCGAGCTTGCCGGTCAGATAAGGGTTCTCCGAAGGATTGGAGCCGAGGCCGAAAAGCGCCCCGCCGACATGGCCGTCGGCTGTCGGGATCAGGAGGACAGAGCCGGCCTCGGCCTTGAAACCTGCCTTCTTTGCCCAGTCGAGGGCCAGCGGTTCCAGAGTGCCGGTTTCGACATGGGCCGGGGTGACGGCGAAGACCGGCAGCGTCTTTCCTCCCTTGGTGCTGAAGGGGGACGGTCTTTCGATGTACTGGAACGGGGCCATGGTGCACGCTTTCTGGGATTCGTCTGGAGAATCGCGGGGATGCTCGATTAACACTCCATTAGGGTTAACGGATTATTGCTTGAGCGGAGATTGTGCCGCCCCGGAAATGGCGAGGCGGTGGCGAAAACGGAACTCGGGACGATCACCATGCGCATGCGAAACCCAGCTTTGGCAAACTCCCTGCGGACCATGGCGATGACCGGCATGGTGATGGCCGCGCTGGCGCTCACCGGCTGCGCTTCAGCCAAGAAGGAGCTGACGACCGGTTCGATTCCGAAGATGAACCACCAGCTAGATTCGCTGAGCGGCCCGGCGCTCGCCCGCGCCGTCGACGGGATCGGCCAGGCCTATGAGCGCAATCCCAGAGATCGCAATACCGGCCTCTCCTACGCCAACGGATTGATGATGACGGGCCGCAACACCCAGGCGCTTGCCGTCATGCAGCAGGTGGCGATCGCGCATCCCAGCGATCGGGAAGTTCTGTCGGCCCTCGGCAAGGCGCAGGCTGCAGCGGGGCAGCTCGAAAAGGCGCTTGGCACCATCCAGCGGGCCCAGACACCCGACCGTCCCGACTGGCGACTGTATTCCGCCGAAGGCGCCGTGCTCGACCAGCTGGGCCGCTCCAGCGAGGCGCGCTCGCGTTACCGCATGGCGTTGCAGATCCAACCGAACGATC
>CALSAF010000278.1:0-3903 GCA_943372805.1 Rhizobium sp. Q54 | reverse complement strand
TGCGCCAGAGGCGTATGGCGTTGACGAAGATCCGTGCGGCGTCGTCATGGTTTCCCGTATTTCGCACAAAGAGGCGGGGCAGGGAATTCAGATCGTGGCGGAAGCCGCTCTCTGCCGCATTGACCGTCTCTGAGTCCGGGAACTCGATGTCGCTCTCGTCACCCAGGAAGGGTACCGGCGTTGTGCGCTCATAGACTGGCACATACGCGCCGGTCGGCATGCGGATCCGGAGGGTTTCGCCGCAGCCTTCGCCTGCATAGAACTGATTGAGGAGTTTGCGCAGCTTGCCCGCCTGGACACGAACGAGCGGATCCGTGCCGGGGTCAAAGCCTTCGCCGCGACTGAAGACGTCGATACCGATCGTATAGCCCTTCAGCTGATGGGCGAGACCCAGTTGCTCCATCTCGACGATGAACTTGAGAAAAGCCCTCAGCCGTTCCGACCGGGCGAAGGTCCGACTGGACAGCACCCGCTGCAGGGCTTCCGTGACCTGCCTGCCCTCGATCCTGACTTCCGTCGACATACCAACTCCAAACCGTTCGGGCGCGTGCACCTGGCGCGGGGGCATCCGCGCCGAATTGTGCGATCCGTCACAATCGGTAATCTGACTAGTTGATGGGGCGGTGGGGTCAATACCCCAAAGTCTAGGGGGCTCGCGACATTGCCATCCATCAATTTCGCGTATCGGATCATTTGCGATTCTCGTTGGCCATCGCACCCGCTATGCCGTATGGATGCGGCCGTGTTCTCATCCCTGCCGGATCCTGCCGCCATGCCTGCAAAGCTTTCCGTCAATCTCAATGCCATCGCCATGCTGCGCAACCGCCGGGACCTTCCATGGCCCGATGTCGCGGATCTCGGGCGGATTGCGCTGCGAGCCGGAGCGAGCGGGCTGACGGTACATCCGCGGCCCGACCAACGTCATATCCGGTTCAGCGACCTGCCCGTGCTAAGGGCGCTGATCGATGATGAGTTTCCGACTGCGGAGTTCAACATCGAAGGTTATCCGACCGAGGACTTTCTAGCGCTTTGCGAGGCGATAGAACCGGAACAGGTGACGCTCGTGCCCGATGATCCGGCCCAGGCGACATCGGATCACGGTTGGGATGTTGAAAAACATCAGGAGTTCCTGAAGCAGGTGGTCGGACGGCTGAAAGCCGGAGGCATGCGGGTCTCGCTCTTTGTCGATGGCGACGGGCGGCCTGAAGCAATGGCGCTAGCCAGGACGACCGGCGCCGACCGCGTCGAGCTCTATACCGGTCCCTATGGCGGTTGTTATGATCGGCCCGACGAGGCGGCGCGGCAGGTCGAGCTTCTCGGCTTGACCGCCGATGCGGCGAAAGCGGAAGGGCTTGCCGTCAATGCCGGCCACGACCTGACCGTCGCCAACCTGCCACTGCTGGTCAAGCGCATCCCGCATCTCGCAGAAGTCTCGATCGGCCATGGTCTCACGGCCGATGCTCTCGAATTCGGAATGACCGAGACCGTGCGGCGTTTCCGCCGCGCCTGCGGTCAGAAGGTCTGACGCGTCAGGCGGCGCGTATCTCCGCCGCCTGCTGCAGCGCGAAATCCACGGCTGCATCGGCATGGATGGTCGTGGAATCGAAGCCCGGTAGTGGGAGGTTCGCCGGATCGAGGATCAGGCAGATCTCGGTGCAGCCAAGAATGACGCTGTCGGCGCCGTCGGCTCTGGCTTGCTCGATGATCGCCATCAACCGCTCGCGAGAGCAATCCTTTACCTGCCCGGCACAGAGTTCGTCGAAGATGATGGCATGGGTGGCCGTGCGTCCATCCGCATCCGGAACCATCACGTCGATGCCTTGCCGGCGCATGCGCTCGGCGTAGAAGCCATGCTCCATGGTGTAGCGTGTTGCGAGCAGCAGAGGACGGCGGGCGCCGCTTGTGGCGATCGTCTTTGCGGTTTCATCGATGATGTTGATGAGCGGCAGGCCCAGCCGGTCTGAGACTTCGTCCGCCACCAGATGCATGGTGTTGGTGCAGATTAGCACGCAGTCCGCGCCGGCACGTTCGAGCCCTTCTGCCACCCGGGCAAGACGTTCGGCCGCCTGATCCCATCGACCGGCCTTCTGGAGGTCGACGATCTCCTGAAAGTTGACCGAATGCAGGATGATTTCAGCGGAGGCCAGTCCACCGAGCCGAGCCCGCACGGCTTCGTTGATCTGGCGGTAATAGACCGCCGAGCTCTCAAAACTCATTCCGCCAATCAGGCCAATCGTTCGCATTTGTCGTCTCCCGGTTTGCTTGTTCCAAGAATGATGAAGAAACCGCGCCGGTGATTTGCGTTTTGTCCGGGGGAGCGCCTGCTTGAAGCACCCTGAATTCGGCTATATGGTGATTTCGCGCCGATTTTTTGCGTCAATGGCTGGAATTGTGGGAGGCCTAAGCGTGATTGATGACAGGGACCGGAAGATTCTCGACATTCTGCAGCGTGATGCATCGATTGCTGTTTCGGATATTGCCGAGAGGGTCTCGCTTTCGGTTTCGGCCTGTTCTCGCCGGATACAGAAGCTCGAGGACAGCGGTTACATCGCGCGGCGCATCGCAGTGCTCGATCGTGACAAGACCGGCGTGCCGACCACGGTCTATGCGCTGGTGAAGACAGCACATCATGCGGACGAATGGATCGAGGCCTTCCGCCGTGCCATCAGCGACATTCCCGAGATCGTCGAGGCTCATCGGTTGACCGGTCACTACGACTACATACTCAAGGTCGTCCTGCCGCGCGTCGAGCATTACGACGTTGTCTATCGACGTTTGGTCAAACGTGTCGAACTCTTCGATGTCTCGGCCTCGATCTCGATGGAGACCCTGAAGCACGGTTTTGCCGTGCCGGTCGACTATGCCGAATAGTGCTTGTCACTCATGACAGCAAAAAGGCCCCGGGGCCGAAGCCCCGAGGCCCACCACGCACCCTTTGATGATCAGGAGGCGTTGGAGACCGAGCGGGTCACGAGTGTGACGGACTTGTCGGCATTGACCTTGTAGACTTCGCGGACATCACGGCCGTCGCCATTGGCGAAGGTGTGAAGGACAGTCGAGCCGGCAGGTGCCTTTTCGAGCTGGACATTGGCGTTGTCATAGGTGAGCGAGCCCGGGATCGGCTGGATGGCGGCGAAGGCAGAGGTGCCGGCAGCGAGGGCGATGAGGGCGGCGGAGATGATGGTCTTCATGGTCTTGTTTCCTTATCCTGGATTGAGCTATACGATTTGTATTCAGCTCTTGATTGTGTTGATGGTCGTGATTTGTCTGTGATCTGCTGTCTGGGGGTCTGCTGTCTGTGGTCAGTCTTTCGGGCGGGGGGAGGACCGTCCCGTCTTGCGTCAGTCGTTTGCAACGGTGCGGGAGACAAGCGCGACGGACCGGTCTGCATTCACCTTGTAGATCTCATGGACTTCGTGTCCGTTGAGATAGAAGGTGTGGAAGAAGTTCGAACCGGCTGGAGCCTGTTCGAGCCTTGGCTGCGCACCGCCATAGGTGATGGAGCCTTGGACTGGCTCGATCGCGAAAGCGGCGGAAGCGCCTGCGAGGGATGTGAGGAGTGCTGCTGCGATGAACTTCATTGTCGTGTACCTTTTTTGAACCTTGCCGATCGAACTGCTCGGTTCGATGAGATGTATTTGGCGCATTCTGATTTGGATTACAATAGCCCTTTGCGCACAATCGAACTGATTGGTTCGGTGAAAATACCCGGTATCCTGTTTGGCACTTGAAAAATGTAGCGTATGAAAACAACGGGTTAGGGCGGAAATTTGCTGTCATTTAACTATGCTGCATAACGATCGTTTTTTATTGCAATCACCCTTTTGTGACTGTTGTTTCATCGCGAGAGGGGCTGTTCGGCGGATGTTTTGGGGGCCGGGCAGGGATTAAACTGCCTCCTTC
>CALSAF010000277.1:0-3910 GCA_943372805.1 Rhizobium sp. Q54 | reverse complement strand
CGCCCTGCTCGAAGGCGGCACTGGCAGCGCCGCCCGCCAAAAGCTGATCGAGAAGCTCATTCGGTATGGCAGGTTCTTTGCGTCGTGACATAGTGGGACTCCTTGTTGCCCATTATGCCCGGCCACACACGGAAATCCTGACAGTCCCCCATGCTCTGATCGCAGCATCTCGGCCAGTTCAACCAGCGTGATGTCCACCTGCTCCTCGATCGCACCGAGAATAACATCGCGATGGGCGTCAATCCGCCGTGACCGCATGTCGCCGCGCTGGGGCTTCGTCCGTGTCGATCCGGTCTCTCGCCATTCGCGAACCCAGCGAACCGCGCTCGCCGCCGCAACTCCAAAACGCTCGGCTGCCGCGCGCCGTGACAAACCGCCATCGACCGCCAAATCACCCGCGAACGCAAATCCTCTGAGATGAACTTCTTCATGCCAGGCTGGCCTCCTCGTCCAGCTGACATGATGGATCAGATTTTCCAGTCTAAGGAAAGACCCTCGATTCAATCAGATCGGATTATGCTCTAGGTCCGGCGTTTCGCGAAGCCTTCAGACAAATGCCACCCTTCCGTTCGCAGCAGCTGCGGTCGTCGAGCGTGGCATTCGCCTGCAGCAGAAACAGTTCACGTCGACCAAGCCGCTCCGCTCGCAGTGGAAGCGAACCTATCGAGGGCGCAGTCATGCTCACAATGACTTTGCTTAGCTTTTACGCGCTGTGCGACCGCTACTCTCGCGGTTCAAACGACATCGTCCTAGAAAAGTTCGGTGTTTGCTATTTCTCCCCGCGACAGCATGCGATTGAACCGAGTTACGGGCTCGAGGCTAAGGCTAAAAGCAATTGTTAAGCTTTTTCGGCCATTATGCGAACATGGAGAGGCGTGCATTCATTCCCGACAAACGGTCGGCTCCACCTATTTTCAGCCGGGCGTCCGACCAGATCCTGCCGGACGCCGTTTACCGCGATCTCGTCGCGACTCTCTTCACCATGAGCGCCCCGGTTCTTGGCTTTGGCATATTATATGTTCTGGTGGGAGCGCTCGTATTTCTGAGCTGGCGAGACGAGGTCATTCTGACATTGGTGCTGTGCGCCAGCGGGGTGACGGTCGGTCGCCTGCTGGTCATTCGCGCCTTTCATCGCACCGGAGGGATAGCTCAAACAGTTCCAGCCCTCAAAATATGGGAGCGACGATATGCGGTGCTGACCTATGTTTGCGCAGCCCTTGTAGCCGGTCTCAATGTGGCGGTTCTCCCAGCCCATCAGCCGCTCGTCCATCTCGCAACCGTCAGCCTCATTTTTACGTTCGGCGCGGGCATTGTTTCTCGCAACTCGAGCCGGCCAAAGCTGTGCCTTATTTGCCAGACCCTCTCCGTCCTGCCCGTCTCGTTGGCCCTGCTGGCTCACGCAGTGCGCGACGGACCGCATGCGCTGCATGCCCAGTTTTTCATCCTTGAGGCAGTGATTCTCTTGGTCGTCGCGGTGATGAGTATCCAATCCGTTCGGCATCTCTATCAGTCGACGGTGGAACATCTCACGACGAAGCATGACCTTGGAAAACTGGCTCGCTTCGATCCCCTAACAGGCCTTGCCAACCGCCTGTTGGTCCGTGAATCCTTTCTGATGCATGCTGCATCCTGCCGTGCCGATCAGCAAATTGCCGTTCATTATCTGGATTTGGACGGGTTCAAGGCTATCAACGATCAGTTCGGCCACCCTATCGGTGACAAGATGCTGGCCCAGGTTGCCGAACGGCTCGTAGCCACGGTGCGCGCCGAGGATGTCGTGGGGAGGCTGGGCGGCGATGAGTTTGTTGTGTTGCAGCCGAGCGTTCAACATCCTGACCAAGCTGAGCTCTTGGCGCGGCGGGTCATCCGGCAGCTTTCCGACGCCTATCGGATTGACGGGACTGAAATGCGAATCTCCGTCAGCATTGGCATCGCTCTGGCGCCAGTCCACGGCTTGGACCTCGATGGCCTGATGGAATGTGCCGATGGTGCACTTTATCGCTCCAAGGCGAAAGGAAAGGCACAGGTACATTTTTGCGACGGGGGTGCCAGCGACACAAATGGAAGAGCAGTGGCCTGACGCAACATGACGGTGTCGCACTGATCGGAAGTCACCCTATGTGCCGTGCGGTTCATACTCAAAACCGATTACGTCGGGGGCGGAAATCAGGATCGATGCCAACAGATCCATTCGTTTGTCACTATTGCCACTAACCGTTGCGTGGAACTCCTGACTGTCCTTGCCGACCTTCTGACTTATGGAAATAGCCATCAGCCCAGCGCTCAACAGAATAGTTTTGAGGGCCTCGCGATTAATGGCAGCCGACCGATGATAGTGGACCCGCACTGTGGCGTAGCGACGCTGTGGCAGGAAACGCTCGGATGCCCGCACTGCAGCCAGAACGATGAAGGTTGCGATGGATCCTGCAATGGCGAGATCGAAAAAT
This sequence comes from Rhizobium sp. Q54, assembly GCA_943372805.1. Taxonomy (GTDB): domain Bacteria; phylum Pseudomonadota; class Alphaproteobacteria; order Rhizobiales; family Rhizobiaceae; genus Allorhizobium. Next base: position 1,463 of record CALSAF010000277.1, on the reverse strand, counting down.
CCGACGCCGAACAGGATCCCGAGGGACGCGGTCATCCACAGCGACGCGGCGGTCGTCAGGCCTCGAACGCCAAAACCTTCGCGGAAGATGACCCCACCACATAGAAAGCCGATCCCCGTCAATACGCCATGCGCCATCCTAACCGGATCAATGCGCACAATCTCCAGCGGTGTGTCACTGAGCCACCGCACTTGGTGGACGGCGGCCAGCATCAGAAGCGCGCAGGCCAGACTGACGAGAATATGTGTGCGAAAGCCCGCCGGACTTGACCGATATTCACGTTCCGCGCCGATCAAAGCGCCAGCGACTATGGCGCCGAGGATCGGAAGAGATAAGCCAGGGTCGAGCAAATTCATTGCCGAGATACCCGGTACGCGTCGCTATGTTCCAGCAGTCGAGATAAAATGGCGTAACCAGCAGTATTTCGATGACCGACCGGCTAGAGGGTTCCCGTTATTGAAGTCTATAGTCTGGAACCGACCGAGGCTGTGTAAAAACAGCCAAGATCAGATGAGTTTATCGAGAGCCGATGGGCATGACTGGACGATGGTCACGCCCGGATCATCTGTATGAGCGGCTGGGTTCCGAAGATCTGGATAAGGCGCTTCATGTTGTAGGCAAGGACGCTGAGGCTCATCTCGGTTCTGACGTTTTTCAGCGTTTTGGTGAGGAAGGGCGTACTGCCCATCCAGGCTTTGAGCGTGCCGAAGACATGCTCGACGGTTTGTCGGCGCAGGCCCATGGCGTCAGGTAGCTGATCGAGGCGCTGCTGCATGCTGTCGAGCACTGCCTCATGGACCCACCGCTTCACGCGCTTCACTTTCTCCGGTGTGCAGCGCGGCCGCAGATCGCAGCTATGGCACGCAGACAGATGGCGATACTGGTCGATCTCACCCTGTTGGTAGGAACGGATCTTGCCTTTGGTCAGATGGGCGCCAGCCGGACAAGTATAGTGATCATGGGCCGCATCGTAGATGAAGTCCGGCTTCGTGAAGTGGCCGTGTTTTGCCCGGCCGGTGGTGTCGACCTTGGGAACGCACGGCAGCACTCCGGTGCCTTCGCATTCCAATACCTGAGCGCCGTTATAGTAGCCGCGATCAGCCAGTACCGTCAGTTCATCTGAACCTATGGCGTCCAGCGCCGCCCGTCCCATCGGTGCCAGCTGTGTGCGGTCATGGCCATCGTTCAGCACCTCGTGCGCGACGATCAGGTGATGCTCGGTATCGACAGCGGCCTGGACATTATAACCCACCATGCCGGTGCCACGGCCTGAGGTCGCCATGGACCGGGCATCGGGATCGGTGAGGGATATCTGTATAGCGCGACGATCTGGGTGAGAGGTCAGCGACTATCAGGATGAGAACAGATTGTCGCGGCGGGTTCATGGTGCCGGGTTAGATTGTCGCTGGCAAGGGCGATTCTTCGCTCTGATTGTCGCTGATCGACATTTTCTCGATGGATTT
>CALSAF010000276.1:0-3913 GCA_943372805.1 Rhizobium sp. Q54 | reverse complement strand
GCTGACCGGTTCCGGCGACACGGTCTGGGACTGGGACGTGGCGCGTGACCGCGTGGTGACGAGCCCTGACATTTCAGTGCGGCTCGGCCTGTCGCCGGGGACGATGCATGGGCCGGCGCGCAACTGGCTGCCACGGCTGCATCCCGATGATCGCGACCGCTTCCGCGCCACGCTCGACGTGCTGCTCGAACATCGCAAGGGGCGTCTCAGCCACGAATTCCGCATTCGCGCCGAAGACGGGCATTTCCACTGGCTGAAGATCCGCGCCCGGCCGGTGCTCGGATCGAACGGCGAAGTCATCCGCTGCGTCGGCACGATCATTGACGTCACCGAGCAGAAGAACTCGATCGACCGGCTGCTGGTCGATGCCATGCACGACAATCTGACGGGCCTGCCGAACCGCGAGGTCTTCCTCGACCGGCTGCAGGCGATCCTGTCGCTTGCCTCGACCTCCGAGAGCGTGCGCCCAACGGTTCTGGCGATCGACATCGACCGCTACAAGCAGGTGAACGACGCGCTGGGCATTGCCGCCGGCGACAATATCCTGATTGCGATTACGCGGCGCCTGCGCCGCTTGCTGAAGCCACAGGACACGCTGGCGCGGCTTTCCGGGGATGAATTCGGCCTGATCCTGGTCTCCGAAAAGGATCCGGCCAAGATTGCCGACTTTGCCGATGCGGTGTCCAAGGCGATCATGGTGCCGCTCAACTTTGCCAATCGCGAGATCAGCCTGACGGCCTCGATTGGTCTCGTGTCGTGGGTCGACCAGCAGGAGAGCGCCGCAAGCCTGCTCGCCGATGCCGAGCTTGCGATGTTCCGGGCGAAACGCACGGGTGGGAACCGCGTCGAGCCGTTCCGTCCGGCCTTCCGCACCGTCAGCACCGACCGGCTGCAGCTGGAGACGGATCTGCGCCGAGCCATCGAGCGCAAGGAGCTGTCGATGGCCTATCAGCCGATCGTCAAGCTTGCCAATGGCGAGATCGCCGGCTTCGAGGCGCTGATGCGCTGGGATCATCCCAAGCGCGGCAATATTTCACCGACGGAATTCATCCCGATCGCGGAAATGTCTGACCTGATCGAGCCGCTTGGCATGTTCGCGCTGGAACGCGCCTCGGGTGACCTGATGGACTGGGAGCGCCAGACCGGCGAATTGCCGATCTTCGTCTCGGTGAACCTGTCCTCGGCCCAGCTGATCTCCAGTGAGATCTACAACGACATCCGCGCACTCCTGGTGAAGACCCAGTGCGATCCGAAGCGGATCAAGCTGGAACTGACCGAAAGCGTGGTGATGGAAAACCCGGAGCAAGCGCGCCTGATGCTGGAAAAGCTGAAGGATACGGGCATCAGCCTGGCGCTCGACGACTTCGGCACCGGCTATTCATCGCTTGCCTATCTCACCCGCTTCCCCTTCGACACGATCAAGCTCGACAAGGCGCTGGTCTGCGACCAGTCAGACAAGAAGTCCGTCCTTCTGCGCTCCGTCGTCTCGATGGCACGCGGGCTCGACATGCAGGTGGTGGCCGAAGGCATCCAGACCGATCAGGATGCCGCCGATCTTGCGATGATGGGCTGCGACTTCGGCCAGAGCTACCTGTTCGGCCCGCCGCTGGGAGCAGAATCGGTGTTGAGGCTTCTCAAGGAGCGCTTTCCGTTGATGAAGCGGGCCTGAGGGCTCAAGGCCTCACGTGCGCTGGAAGGCGACGTGAACGCCAAGCCCGACGAGGATTGCGCCCCCTGCCCTTTGCAGATTGCGCTGCAGCGCCGAGACCCGTGACAGGCGCTTGGTGATCGTGCTCGCGGCCATGACGCAGGCAATGTCGGCGATCGTGAACATCACACTGACCAGCGTGCCGAGTATGACAAATTGCAGCCAGACTGGGAAGGCTGCCGCCTGATCGACGAACTGCGGCAGGAAGGCGAGAAAGAAGATCGCCGTCTTCGGATTAAGCACCTCGACGAACATGCTTTCGACAAAGGCGCGGCCGGCGGATTTCTGCGGCAGCAGGGCTGTGCCCGCGCCATCCGCCAAGCGGGCGGCACGGAACATGCGGAAGCCGAGATAGATCAGATAGGCCGCGCCTGCGAGCTTCACGGCCAGATAGAGCGTGGGCACGAGGTGAAAGAGGATCGACAGGCCTGCGGCGGCGGCCGCCACATGCACATAACATCCGACATGAATGCCAAGCGTTGCCATCAAACCCGCGCGGCGATCGGCAGCAAGCGTCCGGGCCGCGACATAGAGCATGGCCGGGCCCGGGATGAACGCGAAGACGGCGGTGGTGATGAAGAAGGCGATGAGGATGTCGATGGAGGGCATGTGATGGGTCTCGGTTTGATCTGGGCATGATGGCCAGCCGCTCGGAACATTGACCTCTCAGGTGGAGAGATGCAAGCCTTGCAACCGGGATCGACGACGAAGCATGGGCCAGTTCCGCAGGATTTGTCGGTCGGGATCGTGCAAGATTTCAGACGACTTCAATCACGCCAGAGAGTTCTCATGCATCGCCAGAAAGCTTATCACGACCGTCTTGATCGGGTCCTCGACTACATCTACACCCATCTGGACGATGATCTCTCTTTCGACCGTCTGGCGGACGTCGCCTGCCTTTCGTCCTATCATTGGAGCCGCATCTATTCAGCCATGCGCGGAGAGACAATTGTCGCAACGATCCGGCGGCTGAGGCTCCAGCGTGCGGCTGATCAACTCGCGAATTCCGATTCGGATATACAGGCTATCACCCGGCGCGCCGGTTACAGCTCTGCCGACAGTTTCGGGCGGGCGTTCAAGGAGACCTTCGGGACGAGCCCGACTGCTTACCGCGAGATGGGCTCGCACGCCGCGTTCAAGGCCGCGAGCACGGCCAGCGACGGCCGTGGTTTTCCCGTAACGGTGGAAATCTTGCCGGAGCGCCGCTGCGCTGGGATCGATCACACAGGGTCCTACATGCAGATCGACCATGCCATGGGCAAGCTGTTTGGCGAACTTGTCCAGCGCCGTCTTCTACCGGCCGAGCCTGCCATGTTCGGCGTGTTTTTTGACGATCCCGATCTCGGACCCGAGCACGCTCTGCGTTCGCGTGCCTGCTTGCCGATACCCGATTCGGTGGCCATCGATGCGCCGCTGGTGGAGACGGTTCTGCGCGGCGGGTGCTATGCAAAGCTCAGTTACAAGGGCCCCTATGCCGACATGCGGGGTGCCTATCGCTGGCTGCTCGGCACTTGGCTGCCCGCCTCCGGTTACGAGCCGGATGATGCTCCCATCTTCGAAGCCTATCTCAACGACCCGCGCAATACGCCGCAAGAGGAACTGCGCACCGACATTCACCTGCCTCTGAAAGCCGCACCATGACTGTACCGCCTGTGCCGGACGCCATTTACCACGCACTCTCTCGCCACTCAGAAAACGGGCGGGAGCGTCTCCTGGACATCCGCCAAATGATCTTCACGGTCGCGGCAGATATCGGAGATGTCGGCTCTCTGACGGAAACGCTCAAATGGGGCGAGCCCGCTTACCTGACCGAGGTCAGTCGAAGCGGAACCACCATTCGGCTGGGGGGCACCCGAGAGGCGTCCAACGACAGCGCGCTGCTGTTCAACTGCAAGACATGCCTCATCGACATGTTTCGCACCGCATTTCCAGCAGATTTCAAGTTCGAGGGAAACCGCGCACTTGTGATCCCTGCCGACCGCGCAATACCTCGGACGCCGTTGCTATTCTGCCTGAGTGCAGCTCTGACCTATCATCGGCGGAGGGGCACACGCTCTCGCAACCGATGACAGTAAAGCGAGGGGCAGGCCCTCAAGCGTGCCCCGCCTCCATCGACAGCATCGCGGGATTGATTCCCATGAGCTCCAGGGCACGGTCGTATTTGTTGTCGAGGCTGCGGTCGAAGATCAGGCTTTCGGTGGCCGC
>CALSAF010000275.1:0-4080 GCA_943372805.1 Rhizobium sp. Q54 | reverse complement strand
GGTGCGCAAGGACTTGACCTGGGGCAGCAGCTACATTCTCGCAGCCGACACGGTGGTCGCCGTGGGGCGCCGGATCCTGCCCAAGGCGGAACTCATGCAGGAGGCGTCTTCGGCGCTGCATCTGTTGTCCGGCCGCAGCCACTGGGTCTTTACCGGCGTTTGCCTGATCGGCCCAGATGGCAAGCTGCGCCAGAAGATCGTCGAGACCAAGGTGCGCTTCAAGCGTCTCTCCGGCTACGACATAGAATGCTACCTCGCCTCGGGTGAATGGCGTGGCAAGGCAGGCGCCTATGCCATCCAGGGCATCGCCGGCAGCTTCGTCCAGAAGATCGTCGGCTCCTACACCAATGTCGTCGGCCTGCCGCTCTTCGAGACGTTGCAGATGCTCTCGGGCGAGGGCTATGACGTACATACGGGCTGGACGGAGGGCTGACCATGGCGGAAGGAGACGAACAGCGGACCGCCAAGGTCGAGCCGCTGCGCAAGGCACTGCCTTGCCCCGAATGCCGTCGGCCCTCGACGCGCGAAAACTATCCCTTCTGCTCGGACCGTTGCCGCAATCTCGACCTGTCGCGCTGGCTGAAGGGCTCCTATGCCATTCCCGTGGCAGACGACGAAGCCAAGGCCGACGACGACTACCGCGACTGACGGCTTGGGTGTCCCGAAAGACGGTCGCCCATACTCTGCGATCCCCTTGTTCCCGCTCACCTTTCTGCGATTTTCACATCTTCTTCAAAAAAGTGGCTGAAGGCGCTGGACATGGCCGAACAAGATGTTATAACCCCGCTCGCTCCCGGGGAAATGCCCCGGCGGTCTTGAAAAGAAGACCGGCAGGCTTTCCAAAAAAGCCGAGATGCCCGGATAGCTCAGTTGGTAGAGCAGCGGATTGAAAATCCGCGTGTCGGTGGTTCAAATCCGCCTCCGGGCACCATTTTTATTCAGAAAAATCAGAATGTTGTGGTGCCGCAGTCAGTTCGGCGTTCTGGCGCGAAATGCGCTTGGGTGTCATTCTGGGTGTCAAATGATCGAGTGAGATATCTGATGGTGCAGATGGGATCGCTCCGTCACTTCTTTTGTGGAGAGCCCACAATTGGCCCCGCCTTGCAGCTTTCGGGATTTCCCAAAGAGCTGCGAGTTATCGGCTCACGTCGATAACAACGACATTGATCCGGGCTTTCAATTCGGTCGGCATGTTGTCTAGAATCTTCTGTCGAAGCTCGATTGCTGACCTTATGCCATGGGTTTTAACGCCTGCAACAACGGTTTCGGGTCCGAACCAGTAAACCAAATATATGCCCTGCCTCGCGGCGCTTGGGTGAATTGAATAGCGCGCGTCCAATTGCTCGGCTGCCGCTGTGTAGAGCTCTCTGTGCCATTGCCCCTTGGCCTCGATAACAAGCAGCGCATTTTGTCCGGCAAGGTTAGACAGAATGCCGATATCCGTCCTGTTATCATCGCGCTGGTGGAGCTCGATCGTCACGTTTAAGCCTAGCGTTTCGCCGCGCAGCTTAAGTCGGTCAGCGATGATTTTCGTTGTACCGTTTTCGTCCTTTCGGACGAAGGTACCGTCGGTCTGCTTGTCGTAAAACAGATTGATAGGATCAGTCTCAGATCCGTTAAGCCAGATTTGAATCTCTTCAAATATTTCAACCAAGAGCGCTCTCATATCCTCAACGCAGGCGATCTTTTGATTGTCGAGCATCTGGGTGATGAGTTCAGGTGTTGGCGGTTCGAATCCCTCCAAGGCTTGCTGTTTCAAGACGTTTGCCTTGATTGATTTAAGCGAGACGTTGAAATCGACGAAGCGCGGATCAGAGATCAGTTCGTCGAGAACCGGGAGGGCCTTCCTTGGCGTATCCCGCCCGATTGCCCACACGATGTCCGTCAGGAACCTGTAGGCAGTTTGCTCCGGAGGGTCACCTGTACCCCAATGGTTTGGCAGGTGAACCTTGGGCCATAGATCGACGAACGTCCTCAAGATCATCCCGATTTTATCTGCGGATAGTTCCTTCCAGCCAGAATGTTCATCGCGATTTAACCGACTAGCGATTGCTTCCAATGCCAGGATGCGTTCCTTGCTTTCTGAAAGCCAGCTGAGGGTTGCATGGTCAGGTTGCTCGCAGATGAAGAATTTCCGGAGACGCCAGAAGTCGCGGGCAATTGTCCAGCGCTCGCTCTGCTTGGTCTCGGCTTCTTCTCTCTCAAGATCAGTGAGACGTTGATCTATAAACGTTTCTAGCCACAACTTATCACAGCTAATCGACGCCAAATCGAAGAGCCGGCGCATGCTGTTCAGATGCATGAGTGGATATCGCTGCATCCATTCTCTGGACAAACTATCGCGGAATGGCTCGAATTGATGCTTGTGGAGAAGCCATCCAACATCGGAATGCTCTCGTTCCGGGTCTGCAATTTGGGGTTCAATGTAACGACGAGCAAAGCTTTCGACGTCTTCAGAAGTGCCCCAGATCTCTGACTCCAGTGCATCGCGGAACGCCGGGATATCGTCGTCGCTAGCACCTGCGTAGGACACGTCTGCATCGGTCCTGACTGCTTCAAGAATTGATCGATCAATCCCGCACAGTGCGCCGTTCTTGCGATAGTGCGCAAGGCAGGCAGCATGAGCTACGGTGACAATCCTGAAAGTGCCGCGTTCGACGGCGATTTTTTCGAGGGGCGGGATGTCCGGCTCTAAGAAATCAAAGCTGTTGCAAAGCGCTCTGATATGAAATTCTTCATCGCCCATATCGGGCAAGTGCTCCGTCTTGTTAAACAGGTAGCTTCGCCCAAATTGCTCGAGCCATCCCCAATGTTGCCCTGCTTCGATTTGGGACCGATTCTCGTTGAAGTGAATCTGGTTTTTTTGACGGATTTCATCTTGTATCCGATCCCGCCTGCGCATGCGTGCCGACCGTCGCCATGGGCGAGGTTTTGATTGAGCGAAGTGCTGGCTCCACATCTTTTGCGATTGCGTCCAGCGTTTGAGGAAAGCTGGTTTCTCCAGAGCCTGTTTCCGCATATGTGCGCGATAAGGGTTCTGAAAATTATCCTTCTCGTAGGGTCGGTGGTGCTCGATAAAGCATGACCAGAGCAGATCGTTGTCGTGTTCGAAAGCAAAGTCGGTAAGTGCTTCGAAGTCACCCATTCGGAATGACAAGCCTGAGTGGCCACGACCGGAAAATGTGCTGAATTTGAGATCGAAAATCGGGTCCCTTTCATTAAGGTTTCCGAAAGCGAGGCGTTGAACAGCGCGACGAAGTTCATCATCAGATTGCAGCGCTGAAACCCCCAAGCTGCCGTTCCCTGATCGTCCATAGGGATATCGAACATTTTGAAGCCAACGCCAAACCTGCTCCGCACTTAATGGGTATCCACCGAGTTCGACTAAGCGATCCAACAACTTTGCGACCAGATAGCTTCGACCGTAGCGGCAGTTGCAATCATGAAGCGCCTTTCTGTCGCAGGCACAGGTCAGACCATCGCTCAACATGTCGAGGAAAAACACCAATGCATCGGCATCGAAGGTACGGATGAGGGGAATGATAAAATATCGGGACGTGTGTTCATCATACGTGTCGCGACCCGTGAGCAAGGCGCTTTCCGAAATTGAATGGAGTAATCTACTGCCATCGCCCAGCGAGAAATGCTTTGCGTAGCCGAACTCGAAGAGCTCGGAGGCAAGTTCCATAGCCTCATGCGAGCCCTCTGCCAGGAGCTCACCAAACGTCTTAACAATTTCAAAGTTCGAATTCTTTAGCAGCACCCGTAAAGCGCGTGTGCGTTGATGTCTATCTTGGTTGCTGTCGAGCAAAATTCCAGAGAGAAGGTCGGTCAACTTTTCTGCCGCAGCAGTTCCGGTAAGAAGCTCCAACAGCAAGGAATTTAAGGCGTCTGAACCTGGCTTTTCCGTCAGAATCTTTTCGACATCAGCGACAACTTCGTCTGTGAAGAAACCGTTCGCACTGAATTCCCGCCATACGTCTGCTCCCCTGAAATGAGGGTTGAGCTCAGCAACTTCAGCAAGTTTGGTAAGCAGGTAAGACTTCGACGATGCCGAAAGGAAAGATGGATCACCGTTAG
>CALSAF010000274.1:0-4103 GCA_943372805.1 Rhizobium sp. Q54 | reverse complement strand
CGCCTCAGCGGAGAGCAGCTTCATCTCTTCGATGAAGTCGAGCTTGTGTCCGAATTTGGGGTTCAAGTCGCGGTTCGGCTCGTCTCCACCTGCCGGAACATAGAAATTGTGCAGGCAGATCCTCCGGCCGGCCCATTCGAAGACAGCCGAGATGTGGCGGCTATCGCCAACGCCGCAATAGTCCTGGCGGTGATCTTCGGTCAGCGGCATCTTCGAGCAGATTGCCACCCCGTGATAGCCTTTCTGGCCATGGATCACGATGTGGGAATAACCAAGAGCCGCAATTGCCTCGGCGGGAAACTGGTCATTCTGGCATTTGATCTCCTGCAGACACAGGATGGCCGGGTCTACCCGTTTCAGAAAATCCTCGACGATCGGCAGGCGCAGGCGCACCGAATTGATATTCCAGGTGGTGATCGCGAGGCTCATGGGCGCTACCTTTTTGTCCGTCCCCGCGTCTTTATGGGATTTGCTGCGCCCTGAACAGAAAAAGGCGGCCAACCTTGCGGGTCTCGCCACCTTCTCCACAATCAGGCATCTGAGGAAGCTCAGCCGCGCTTCTGTCCATGCACTTCTGCATAGGGAATTTCGAAAACGCTCGGGTCAAACTGTACTCCGCTCTGGACATTGAAGATCATCACCGAGGTGTCCTTCTTCTGCATGTCGGTGATCGTCCACTGGCGCAACTCGTAGGACTTGGGATCGAACATCAGGGTGATGGTCGAGTCGCCGAAGATCGTTCGGTCGCCGAGCACAATCGTTGTCAGATCGGCCTCCTGCTTCACATCGCGGACCATCTGGTTGCCAAGATCGATACGCTCAGCGAGCAAGAGGCTGAGCGGCGTCTTGTTGAGGGGATAAAGATCCCAAGTCTTTAGCTTTGTATTGCCGATGACCACGTTCTTGCCGTCGGAAATCACGCGCATTGGGGAGGGTTTTTCGTAGTTGAAGCGCAGTTTGCCTGGGCGTTCAATGAAGAACTTGCCACCGGTCTGTTCGCCGCGCGGGCCGAACTGGACGAATTCGCCCATCATCGTCTTCACGCTGGAGAAATGGTCGGCGATCTGCTGGGCTGCGCCCGGCGCAGCGAAAACGGGGAACGGCAGGGCGGCGCAAGCCATGAATGCGGCCGTTCCCAGCACGAACTGGCGACGGCTGGCCATCACCGGCATGCGTGCGTCGCGTTCAGTTTTGTCGGTCATGCGGTACTCCTTCATATCTCCATGGTTTCGCCGAAAAAGGCGGCGGCTTCATGGCCATGATTGCCAGTGGCGCTGCGGCAACTCGTCCGGGCCCCTGTTGTTCCACGGCGATGTCAACGCGATCTCACTCTTCCGTGGGGACGAGGATCTCACGCTTGCCGGCGTGATTGGCCGGGCCGATGATGCCTTCCTTCTCCATCCGCTCGATCAGCGAGGCTGCACGGTTGTAACCAATGCCGAGGCGCCGCTGGACATAGGAGGTCGATGCCTTGCCGTCGCGTAGAACAATGGCCACGGCCTGGTCATAGGGGTCGTCCGATTCGCCGAGATTGCCTGTCCCGATCGGGCCGCCGCCATCTTCGCCATCCTCATCGTCGTCGATGGTGATCGCTTCCAGATACTGTGGTGATCCTTGCGTCTTCAGATAGGCGACGATCTCCTCTACCTCGTGGTCAGAGACAAACGGACCGTGCACGCGCTGGATACGACCGCCACCAGCCATGTAAAGCATGTCCCCCATGCCAAGCAGCTGTTCTGCGCCCTGCTCGCCAAGGATCGTCCGGCTGTCGATCTTCGATGTCACCTGGAAGGAGATGCGCGTCGGGAAGTTGGCCTTGATCGTGCCGGTGATGACGTCGACCGATGGGCGCTGGGTGGCCATGATGACATGGATGCCCGCCGCACGTGCCATCTGGGCAAGGCGCTGCACGGCACCTTCAATGTCCTTGCCGGCGACCATCATCAGGTCGGCCATTTCGTCGATGATCACGACGATATAGGGAATCGGCTGCAGGTCGAATTCTTCGGTCTCGTAGATCGCCTCGCCGGTCTGGCGGTCAAAGCCGGTCTGCACGGTGCGGGTCAGCACCTCGCCCTTCTCCATCGCCTGGGCGACGCGGGTGTTGAAGCCGTCGATATTGCGCACACCGATCTTCGACATCTTCTTGTAGCGCTCTTCCATCTCGCGGACGGTCCATTTCAGCGCCACCACAGCCTTCTTCGGATCAGTCACCACCGGCGACAGCAGATGCGGAATGCCGTCATAGACGGAGAGTTCGAGCATTTTCGGGTCGATCATGATCAACCGGCACTGTTCCGGCGTCATCTTGTAGAGCAGCGACAGGATCATGGTGTTGATGGCAACCGACTTACCCGAACCGGTGGTGCCCGCCACGAGCAGATGCGGCATCTTGGCGAGGTCGGCGATCACAGGCTCACCGCCAATGGTCTTGCCGAGCGCCATGGCGAGCTTCGCCTTATTGCCATCGAAATCGCGCGAACCGATCAATTCACGCAGATAGACCGTCTCGCGTGTCTGGTTGGGCAGTTCGATGCCGATGGCGTTTCGACCAGGAACAACCGCAACACGCGCGGCGATCGCGCTCATCGAACGGGCGATATCGTCGGCGAGACCGATGACACGGGAGGACTTGATGCCGGGTGCTGGTTCCAGCTCGTAAAGCGTGACTACAGGGCCGGGACGGACATGGATGATCTCTCCCTTGACGCCGAAATCGTCGAGGACGCCTTCCAGCAGGCGAGCATTGTGTTCAAGGGCTTCAGCAGACAGTGTCGCATCTCTCGCGATCGCTCGTGGTTCGGCAAGAAGATGTACAGATGGCAGCTGGAAGCCTTCCGGGCGCAGAAGTGTGCCTTGCGCATCCCGCTCGACGCGTGGCCCCGGCTTCGGACGTGCAGCGGGTGCCACGACCCGCGGCGAGGTTCCTGGAGCGCGTGCAGATGCTGTCCGCACGCCGTCATCCGGCAGGATCCCGACAGGGCGCGGCATGTCGTCTAGGTCGAAATCCTCGTCGTCGAAGTTGCTGGCCGACATTGGTGGCGGAGAGACGATGGAGCGACCGGCCGGACGGGCTGGGGCCGCATCAAGCGATGGCTCGACGCGCGCATTCAACGGCATTGCCTTCGCCCGGACGGGCTCGTTCAAGGTGCCGAATTCGTCATCATTGAAATCATAGGGCTGCTCGAAGTCGCGATCGCGGCGCTCGCTCGCCCTGAGTCCGAAGAGCCTGCGGATCCGGGCACGCGTGGTGTACCAGTTGTGAGTCGCAGCACCGATGAGCAGAGCGATCGGGCCCTCCCTCTCATCTTCTTCCTCGTCATCGTCGAAGATCGGCTCCTTTGGCTGACGTCGCAATACAGGTGCGACCGGCGCGTCGTCCTCCACCATTTCGGTGGGCTTGCCCAGAATGCCTGCGGCAAACAGCATTAGCCATGTGGCAGGCAATGTCAGAATGCTGCCGAGCGCCATGGCGAATGTCGAGGTCGGATAGGCTCCGATGAACAAAGCGGGAAAGCGCAGGATGAGGTCGCCGAGCACGCCACCGGTGCCACTGGGGAGCGGCCATGTGTTGGGTGGTGGGAAGCAGCCCACGGCTGCAGCAGCGATCAGGGCGCCTGTGAACCAGGCGCCGACACGCGCCGGGATACGGCTTAGCCGGCGTCCGCCGATGAGTGCGAAGGACCAGGCGAGAACCGGCAAGAGGGCCAGCAGGCTGCCGAGGCCAAAAAACTGCATCATCAGGTCGGCAAAGACCGCGCCTGGCAATCCGAGTATGTTGGTGGGTGGATTGTCGGTCGCATAGGATAGACTTGGGTCGGAGACGTTCCAGGTGGCCAGCGCTGCGACTGCCAGAACCAGAAGCAGAAAGAGCGCGAAACCGGTCAGCGCGAGAAACTGCCGAAACAGGAACGCGGACAATGCGGAGCGGGTGGAATGCTCCTGCAGTGCTGCGGAATGGCCTCTGTTCATGGGTTGTCTGTCCGTCCTGTTGCCGGTGATGCCTTCGGACCCCCCGGTTTGAGCCGGGATCGCCATCCGGAACCCTACAGGACGGGGGGTTAATGGTGCATTAACCATGCCTGTAGTGTTGCCCCGTCATT
>CALSAF010000273.1:0-4113 GCA_943372805.1 Rhizobium sp. Q54 | reverse complement strand
GATCGCTGATGAAAGGTCCGTTAGATCATATTCCACGAGGTGAAGATTGGGGTGGCCAGCCACGCCCACTTCCTCGATACGCCAGAAATTAACTGAGCTGGTCCGGCGATAGGTGCCGTACACCGTGTACCCTTTGCCGAGAAGAAGCTTCGCGAGATAGGCCCCGTCTTGTCCCGAAATTCCTGTGACGATCGCAGTGGTCATTTCTACTCCTCGACATATGCGTCCAGACCAATCCCCCCGGGGAATATCCGGTCGTCTGGACAACAGAAAAGCTTGCTACACGAAACGATGCGGCTGATGTCGTTCCACCAACTGCCGCCACATGAACATGATTATTATATTGAAGTCGCGTTTCCACTTATCAACCAAATATAAATTGTCCATCCCGTTTTTTCCTCGCCACGCCATGACTGAGGAATCGCGACCCCAAGCGTAAGAAAATCAAGGCAGCACGTTTAGCTGGGACAGATCGGTTCACTGTTCGGCATAGCTGGGCTCCATGTGGTCGGTCACTACTGCTGCGCCCTAATCATCACATTGGCTTCGAGCGTCGTTAATGCCGAGCCGATGGGCGAACGGCGAGTGCATGACAATTGCCATTAGCCTCTAGCTTTGCGATAGCGCATCAGGGGCGTAGATCTAGGCAGTGCGGCGAATTTCGTACCGACTTGATAAAGCGAAGGATGCGGCGCGTTTGACCAACATCTCCGACCACCGACGGGCGGCTGCTGAGGACGCCATTCGCCTGCGTCGCTTGCTCGCCGAGAGCACAGATGATGATTCGCTACGGGTCGCTCTGGCGGATAAATATGTCGTGTTGGGTCATTATGCTGCGGCGCTACGCGAGTATGGGCGCGCGCTTGCGGGTGAGGGCGATGCGGATTCTATTCTGGGGCGTTTGGCGAAAACCGCGTTGAAGCGTGGTCGGATCGAGGAAAGTCGAGGATATTTCGACGCTGCCCGGACGATCGTTCCGACGGTGGAAGATTGGCCTGACTGGCTTTCAGCGAATAATGAGGGCGCGTCTGACAAGATTAAGAGCGAGCATAATCGTTGCTTGATCCTGTTTTCAGGTGTTCCGCCCATTGATCTCGTTCCCATTTGTCCAGGGCTCCGGCGCGACCGCGTCAGCCATCTTGCCCGTGGATATTGGGAAGCGTTGTTAGGATTTGGGGTTGAATGCCGCTACCTTTCTCATCCCGAGTACTTCGCTGACGCCAAGAGCGAATTCGGTCGGCAGTGCCTGCATTTGAGGATAGCAGACAGTGATGATCCCCGAATTTTAAAGGGGGCAAGGAACGTCATGGTGTATACGTCGCCGGTCCCGGCGTCGCATCGGGGCCGCCGGTGGCCGCATCCCTTTGCCGACTTTACTAGGGTGCTGGGTCTGTTCGATGAGATATGGACGCCTTCCGTAGAAGCGGTGCCGGCCCTTGAGACTTTGATCGATGTGCCAGTTAAATACATCAACTATCCCGCGCCGCCACGACCGCTGTCCTCGGAACAAGACATGGCATCGGATGCGAGAGCTTTGAGCGCAGTTCCGCTGGCCCTATTTGCGCGGGTGCAGCACCTGATGGATCAAACAGCCGAGGCAGGCCGCAAAAATGTTGCCGATATTTTGAACGATGCCGACACCGTTCCGGATCGTAAGATATTTTTCGCTGTCGCCGACCGACACGACCGCCGGGATCAACTGCTGCCGCTTCTTCAAGGTTTTGCCAAAGCAGCCGCGCAAGACCCGCGCCTACTTCTCATCCTCCTGTATGATCTTCCGGGAGCATCGGCGACCGACCTGTTCGAGCATCTCGTCAGCCGGCATCTCGCGCGCGCTGACCGCCTTCTCGAAACGCTTTGTTCGGACCGCATATGGATCTGCAATGTATTGCCCGAGACGATCGAACTTGAGCGTCTTCTTGACGCAGCGGACTTTTTCCTCACCTGTCCGATGATCAGGGATTATGATCCTTATTTGATGCTGGCGATGGCGCAGGGCTGCGTGGCAGTGTCTCCCTATGCCTGCATTGACGAGCAGCAGGCGACGTCTCGCACTGCCGTTCTCGTCGAAAGCTGGCCGGGGGGGAAAGATTTGTATCACCCGTTGTCGGCAGAGTGCCTGCCGGACGTTTCGAAGATTGTTGATGGGGACAGAGTGGCACGTGCTGTGACCCGCGCTTGCTCACTTCACCCGGAAACGTATGGCGCCATGCGCGCCGCATCAAAGCGGGCGATAGCGAACTTCGCCGTTCCCGATCATGTAACTAGTCTTGCGCAGGCGATAGAGCTGGCGGTCTATGCTATGGAGGGCCGAGGATGACCCAACATCGCGCCTTGGCAGCCGCGATCGAGATATCGCCGCTGTTTGAACCGCACTGGAGCGGCATTCCATCGGTAGTGGCGGAACTGACAGCGCAAGCGCTGGGCGATCCGGTGACGGATTGGCTTTTCCTCTACCAGAATGTCATTATTCCCCGCGATCTTGTCGAACTGCTACTTTTGCGCAGCTCTGGCGAAGGCCTGGTCCCCCGCCTCGCCGAACTTGCGATGAACATGAGGCCGATCACGGCGGACGATGCGAGGCGACGATCGTGTATATGGACGAATATCAAGTCAATGGCAGGAGACTTCCGGCGGGAAGCCGTCATCATCTACGACATCTCTACGCTTCTAACCCCCGAATTTCACAACCAGGATACGATCGACTATCACTGCAACCGGCTTTTGCATGATTGCGAAACATCCGATCATATTTTCTGCATCTCGCAAGCGTCACGTGACGATGTTATCGCCTATCTTAATATTACTCCCGACCGCACGTCCGTCTTGCCGATGGGCGTTAGTCTAGATAAGGCGATGCTCTATCGCGAATGCGAACGGCGCCGGACAATCAAAGCCGAACCTTACATCGTCATCCTGGGAACGGTCGAACCTCGTAAGAATGGCGCCGCGATCATTGAGCTTCTTTTGCGCCAGCCAGACTTACTCGCCGACCACCGGTTGGTATTCATTGGGCGCGACGGCTGGCTGGATGAAATGCAGATTATGCGCCAACGCCTTACCAAGGCTGGAATTAGCGACGACAAGATCCTGTTCACCGGCTACGTGTCTCAGGAAACTAAGCTGCGACTCATGCTCCATTGCAGCTTTACCATCTATCCCTCTTTTTTTGAAGGTTTCGGCCTCCCCGTGTTGGAAAGCACCGTCTTGGGCAAGATCTGCGTTACATCTTCGAGCAGCAGCTTGCGGGAAGTCGCGCCCGACCAGTCACTCTTTTTCGATCCGACGGATATCGGAAGCCTGGGCAGAGCCGTAAAGCAGGCGTTAGCGGTAACTGGGGACGGTGATGTGAGCCAGCCAAGTTTTTATGACATCATGCAGAATGCCAGCAATCATGGTTGGGCGAGAGCCTATGACCGAATACGTGCTTGGCTTGAGGCGGAGGGGGAGGTGTCATGAGCGTCGGCGCAGTTGCCTATTTCGCAGCCGAGGCGCCGCAAGCTGAAGGCCTCTGGCAGGGATATGCGGCGCCAGCTGGAGGATTTGCGGCTTGTCGGCTGGAAGCATGGAACGGGGGCCGTCTGATGGCGGCAGTGGACGCGACAACCTTTGCGCCGGAGGCGCTTCCCTTGCGCGAAGGCTGGTGCGGCTTCTCGCTCGAGATCGACGCAAGCCTGTTCGTGTTCGACGACCGGCTCGATCTGCTCTGCGCTGCCTCGGATAGGAAACTGGCTACTTTTGGCTGCGACATTCTGAACATGGAAGCAGCGCCAAATAGTAAGCACGATCAACTCGTGGCGAGCGTCGAATCGCTAATGGCACCCGATGATCGCCGACCGTCGGTCGAAGGCGTCGCGCGCTTGTTGGTTCGTCTCGCAAGCGTCATGACCGTGGAGCACGCTGCAGAATCCCTTTATGTTTGGCTGCTGCGACGATCGGGAGATCCGGGCGGGCTGGCCCACAAGATTGCGTTGCTGGGCAATTTGGCAACAGCGCGCATCGTTGTTGAAGATGTGCTAAACGGCGAGGAATATCAGGCGCTCCCCCGCCATCTTAGGTTGCTGACGCCGTTTGACTATGGAGCGCCCGCCGAACTGCTCGAAGCATTGGCGG
>CALSAF010000272.1:0-4182 GCA_943372805.1 Rhizobium sp. Q54 | reverse complement strand
AGGCACAAAATTCCAGCATGGTGGCCCGTTCCGCCTGGCAGTTCTGGACGGCGTCCTGGACCCGCGCCGGACCATCCAGATCGGCATCCGTGGTGCCGCCGAATATCTTTGGGAGTTCTCCTACGAGAGTGGCATGACGGTGATCCATGCCGAGGAAGTGGGAGAAGCAAGCATCCCGCGCCTAATTGACAAGGCCCGGCAAATCGTCGGTGACGGACCAACCTATGTGTCGTTCGACATCGACAGCGTTGATCCAGGCTTTGCACCCGGGACGGGAACGCCGGAAGTCGGCGGTCTGCAGCCACGCGAAGTGCTGCAGATCCTGCGTGGGCTTGACGGCCTCAACATTATCGGTGGCGATGTCGTCGAAGTCGCACCGCAATACGATTCGACCTCGAACACGGCCCATATCGCAGCGCAGGTCCTCCACACGATCCTGTGCCTGATGGCCAAGGCGCCGAAGTAAGGACGTAGGCGATCGGCAACGACCGCAGAACGTCCTTTGAAAAAGACCGGAGGCCGCCGAACCTCGGCGGCCTCGATCTCGTTGGGACGATACCGCCAGAAGGAACGTATGATGGCCAAGACTGCCCTGCTGCTCATCGATTTTCAGAATGACTATTTCGAGAACGGTGCCTTCCCGCTGGTGGGCACGGAAGCTGCGGCCCATAATGCCAAAGCGGCGCTCGACACGTTCCGCGGTCGGGGCGATCTGATCGTTCACGTCCGTCACCATGCACTGGAAAGCGACGCGCCCTTCTTCGTCCCGGGCAGCCATGGCGCGGAGATCCATGAACAGGTGGCTCCGGCAGACGACGAAATCGTTGTCACCAAGTCCCAGATCAACGTCTTCCTGGATACCGATGTTGACACGATCCTGCGCACCCACGGCGTCACTTCGGTGGTGGTTGTCGGCGCCATGAGCCACATGTGCGTCGATGCGGCGGTCCGCGCGGCATCGGACAAGGGCTATCAGGTAACGGTGCTCCATGACGCCGTCGCAACGCGTGACCTCGAGTTCGGTGATCAGCTCGTGCCGGCCAGCCAGGTTCACGCCGCCTTCATGTCCGCCCTCGCCTTCGCCTATGCCGAGGTGATTTCGGTCGACGAATACCTCAAGCGGCAGTCATAACGGACTGCATCCCGGAATGGGGGACGCCATGCCTTGGCGTCCCCGATCAACCTAGCGGATGCGCAAACCGCTGGACACGTCGAACAGAAGAGCCCTGCTCGGATCAATTCCGATCTTGAGGCTGTCTCCCGCCTTCAAGTTCTTGGCCTCTCTGATTTCGATGGTCAAAGGCTCGTCGCGGCCATGTTGAACATAGGCGAATGACGAGGCACCGAGATTCTCCAGTACATCGAGGCGGACGATCAGCCCTTCTGCCGAATTCAGCTTGAAGTGTTCCGGCCGAACGCCAAGCATCAGCTTGTCTCCAAGCCCCGGAACGGCGCCCTTGAGGGACAGCGGAATGGTTGCAGTGGGAAAGTCATCCAGGCGGACAACGATATCTGACGCGCTGCTTGAGACCAATGTCGCTGGCAGAAAATTCATCTTCGGTGAACCGATGAAACCCGCAACGAAGAGATTGTCGGGATCCTCATAGAGCTCCATTGGCGCACCGACCTGTTCAATCCGGCCGGCGCGCAGCACGACGATGCGATCCGCCAGCGTCATCGCCTCGACCTGGTCATGCGTCACATAGATCATGGTAGTGCCCAGCGACTGATGCAGCCTGGCAATTTCAAGCCGCATCTGGACCCTGAGTTCCGCATCGAGATTGGACAAGGGCTCATCGAACAGGAAGACATCCGGCTCGCGCACGATCGCCCGCCCGATCGCCACGCGCTGACGCTGACCACCGGAGAGCTGCCGAGGCCTACGTTGCAGAAGAGGTTCAAGCTGCAGAGTGCGCGCGGCAGCCAGTACCCGCTCCCGTACCTCTTGCTTCGAGAACCCGTTGATCTTCAGGCCGAAGCCCATGTTCTCCTCGACCGACATATGCGGATAAAGCGCATAGGACTGGAAGACCATGGCAACGCCGCGATCGGCAGGCGCCACCTTTGTCATCTCCTGATCGCCGATGGAGAGGGCGCCCGAGGATATGTCTTCGAGACCCGCGATCATTCTTAAGAGTGTCGACTTACCGCATCCCGAGGGACCGACGAACACGACGAACTCGCCATCGCGGATCGTCAGATCAACGCCATGCACGACATCGATCGCTCCATAGGATTTGCGGACCTGCTTCAGTTCCAGTCCAGCCATGCTCTTCTCCTCCCTCGTCTCGTGATCGACCGGGCGCAGGTTGCGCCCGGTCGGTTTGGCATCAGCGCAGGTTTTCGGGGATCCACTCACAGTGAGCCTTCAGGAGGTCGTCGGTCAGCGACCAGATCTGGTCGAGGTCGAGCTCGGCAGAGGTGTGTGGGTCAAGCATTGCGGCATGATAGATGTGCTCGCGCTTGCCGGTCACGATCGCCTCGACTGTCAGGGCCTGAACATTGATGTTCGTCTGCATGAGTGCGGCGAGGTGCGGTGGGATCGCGCCGATCCGTGTCGGCTGGATGCCATTGCGATCAACGACACAGGGCACTTCGACGCAGCAGCCTTCCGGCAGGTTCGAGATGATCTGGTCGTTCGGCACGTTGCCATAAACGACGGCGGGTTTGCCGGTGACCATGGCACGGATGATATGGGAACCATATTCCACGCTCCGCTCGATCGGGATCGTCTTGCTCGAATCCTGCAGATCCTTCGACATGGTCTTCCAGTCGGCGATCTGCTTTTCACAGCGGCGCGGATACTCATCGAGAGGGATGTTGAAGCGTTCGATCAGGTCCTCACGACCCGTCTTAATGTACCACGGCACATATTCTGCGAAATGTTCCGAACTCTCGGTAACGAAATAGCCGAGGCGCTTGAACATGTCGTAGCGAACCCGGTTGCCGTCAGGCACGCGGCCCTCTTCCATGACCTTGCGGATCAGCGGATAGAGATCCTCACCATTGCGCTCGAACTTGAGGTAGAACGCCATGTGGTTGATGCCGGCGACGAGGTAGTCGATTTCCTCGTAGGGCACCCCAATATCCTCTGCGAGTTCCTTGGCGGTATACGGAACAGAGTGGCAGAGGCCGACGGTCTTGATCTTCGACAGGCGGCTGAGGCCCCAGCAGTTCATTGCCATCGGGTTGGCATAGTTGATGTGCAGTGTATCCGGGCAGAGACGCTCCATGTCCTTCGACATTTCGGCAAGCACGGGAACCGTGCGCAGCGCCCGCATGATGCCACCAATGCCGAGCGTATCGGCAATCGTCTGGCGCAGGCCGTATTTCTTCGGGGTCTCGAAATCGACGACGGTGCCCGGCTTGTAGCCGGCAACCTGGATCATGTTGATGCAGAAGTCAGCGCCGTCCATGGCTTTGGATCGGTCCGTGGTCGCGGTGATGCGCGCCGGGACATTCAGCTGCTGCTTGATCTTGTTGCCGACGGCGAGCGACTCGTTCAGCCGCTCTTCGTTGATGTCGTAAAGCACGATATCGACATCCTGCAGGTCTTCGAACGAGAGGATGTCGCCCATCAGGTGCTTTGCGAACACGGTGCTACCGGCACCGATGAAAGTGATCTTGGGGGGACGCATGGGGTTCTCCGGGGTAACCGGCGTCTTGGGCCACCGGTCTTGAAATAAGGTTGGTTAGGCCCGCGCCCACATCATGGGCGCGGCGCAAGGTCGTAGGGAGGGAAAGGCTCAGAAGAGGTTGTTCACCTCGTCATTTGCGGTTTTCAGGATCTCGGTCGGATCGCCCTGGTCGAGCATGACCTTCGAAACGGCAGTCGCGAAGATCGTGGAAATCTCCCCGCCAAAATCCGAGATCGGGAAGGGGAAGGTCGTCTCGGGCGTCGCCAGCAGGGTGAAGGCCGACACATCCAGCCCCTTGGCCTTGTGCGCCTCTTCGGCCAGTTTCGCGGCTTCCGGACGCGCCGGGAAGACAACACCCGCCTCACCGACAATCGCCTGGCATTCGGCCGAGCCGAGATACTGCACCCACTTCCAGGCCTCATCCTGATGCTTGGAACCGCTCCAGATGGAGTCCGCCAGACCGTTGAACATCGAACGGCGGCCCTCTGGTCCCTGCGCGAGCGGCGCAAAGCCGAATTCGAACGGCGTGTTGTCGCGGTACGAA
>CALSAF010000271.1:0-4202 GCA_943372805.1 Rhizobium sp. Q54 | reverse complement strand
GCCCGTCCATCGGCCACGGGGGCGATGAAGCCGAGCGAGAGGTCTTCGGCCGCGCGCTTGACCGAGGGGGCAATCGATGTCTGCTCCAGCGAGGTGATGACGCCGGAGAGGGCCACGACTTCCGCCGAGAATTCATCGCTGCGGGGGGCGATTGCCCCCGGCGCCGAGACCAGTGTGCGCATGGTCGCGAGATGCGCCCGCCCCTGGTCGAAGAGGGTCGTGACGCGTTCGCGGGAGGCAACGATGCCGGTTTCCAGCTCGTTCAGCTGCGCGGACATCTGCGTCAGAAGCTGGACGACGCTGCCGGCTCCCGTCGTTCCCGTGAGCGCACCGTTCTGGCGCTCGTCTTCGGCAAGCCTCGAAAAGCGCTCCGAGGTGCGCTGGATATCCGGCAGCAGGCTTTGCGCGGCGAGCGCGTTCTGATGCGCCTGGTCGAGGTCGGCGGTGTAGTCCTGCACCGTCTCGGCGAGATGCTGTTCAAGCGCTGCAGAGCCCGCGAGTGCTGCCGCATTCAGCCAGCTCGACATGGCGATGATCATCGCGCAGCCAAGCGCCATGACGCCGATCATCGCGCCGCGACCGGCAGCGCCTGTCACATGCGGATAGAAGCGCGCCATGTAGGACCAGAAGGCATAGATCGCCACCGACACCGAGGCCGCATAGATGATGGCGGCGAAGAAGACCGCGGTCGCCGAGCCATCCAGGAGGCTGCGGACCCCGAGATAGGTATAGACGCCGGAGGCAAGAGCGAGAACCGCAAGGGCAAAGCGGGTCATGGTTTCGACGGCCAAGACGCCGTCCTGCAAACGATGCGAAGCGCCAAGCGCCATGAAGACCTCCGACAGGATGTAAGTCTTAACAAGCGCTTAAGAAGCGGGCGAAATGAAGGCTTGGGGGTGGTTTGTTGCCAGGGGTCCCGTGCGACGGCGAAACACGGAACGCAGCGGGCTAGGAAATGAGGTCCGCTTTGCGCCGGATGGCGGCATCACGAAACCTGCAATGGCAGGCTGGAAGAGGCCCCGAAAGCAACGGTCCGCTCCTGTTGATCGAACAACAGAAGCGGACAGCCAGGACCATTGTCGGTAGGGACTATTTTTCGAACGCGCCCATCTGGAACAGGCCGCCCAGCCAGTCCTCCAGATGCCAGGTCTTGGTCACCATGCCATCATCATTGAACTCGTGGATATCGATGGTCATGATTGTGAAGTCCTTGCCCTTCGACGGGAAGCCCGCGAAGGGGCCCGCCTGCGTGGCGGAATAGGTCGAGCGAACGACGACCTTGTTGCCTTCCTCGATCATGTCCTCAAGCACAAACTTGCCGTTGGTGAAGGTGGCTGACATGCCGGGGATCATCGCCTTGAAGCCATCACGGCCAGGCCCCTGACCCGGATTGGTGGGCACGTTCGCCCAGTCTTCCGCCAGAACCTGGTCGAGCAGATCGGCGTTTCCTGTCACGAACGTATCGTAAAACAGCCGGATTTTCTCCTTGTGCGCAGACTCTGCGGACGCTGCATTCGTCATCAGCAAAGCGGTGGTAGCGGCGGCAAGGAACATGGATGCACGTCGAGTGATGGTCATGTGAAATCTCCTCTTCCCCTCGGGGCTCATACGCCAGACTGCCGGTCGGCCTTTGCTGGACGTGAGAGGAGGTTATCCATCTCCCAGTTGAACATCATCAGCGTGATTTTTGATGCTATATTTCTCCTGAGTTGATGATCAGGCTAGTCAGCCTGAAGACCGCCAATGCCGTAGGGACCGGTCAGAAAGTCCAGAAAACACCGCGTCTTCGCGGGCAGATAGCTGCGGTTGGGATAAATGGCATGCAAGGTGACCGCTGGCCATAAATCGATGGGCAAGGCGGCTTGCAGCCGGCCTTGGGCCAGGTCTTCGTGAACCAGCCAATGGGGCATGATCGACAGGCCAAGTCCCTCGCGCGCGGCGAGGTAGAGGAGTGACTCGTTGCCACTCAGGAGAACCGGAGTGAGGTGCAGCTCAGGCGCGTCCGGGCCACTGCCGAGCCGCACCCGGCCATCGGGGGCAACCGCGCTATAGGCCAGGAATGGCGCGCCCCGCAATTGCTCCGGGCCTTGCGGTCGCCCGAGGCGATCAAGGAGCTCCGGCGTTCCGACCAGGACGAAACGGATTGTCGCCAGACGGCGGGCAATCAGCGTATCATCCAGGACCGCGGTCACGCGCAGGGCCAGATCGAACCCTTCTTCCACGAGATTGACCTTGCGGCCGGAGAGGTCCAGGTCGAGTGTCACCGTCGGATGCTGCGCGCGGAATGCCACCAGCAGACGAGCGAAGGCGGGGTTTGCCATCCATACAGGCAGGCTGACCTTAAGCGTCCCCTTTGGCGAAATGGTGGTGTGGGAGAGTTGCGCCTCGGCCTGCTCCAGTCCCTCCAGGAGCGCTCGGACTGTCCCGAGATAGATCGTTCCGGATTCCGTCAGACTGACGCTGCGGCTGGTTCGATTGAGAAGCCTTGCGCCTACGCGCGCCTCCAGATGCTGGACGTGTTTGCTGGTCATGGCCGCAGAAAGGCCAAGACGCTCTGCAGCGGCAGAAAAACTCTTCAGTTCGGCAACCGTTGCGAAGACCCGGAGACCAACAAGAGCATCCATGATCATCTCCTCACAGGAAACGCACCTTCAATTATGGCGCAGATGATCAATCATAACGAAAGACCTACGATCCTGTCCATCATCAACCGAGCCGCAACCTGTCAGCAGCGTAGCGGCCCCATGGCACAGGACCCAACATGTCTACGTTCATCTCTCTCCCGACGGCAACAAGCCCCCGCTGGAACATCGGCCTCTGGGCCGCGCAGATCGCACTCGCTTTGCTTTACCTGATGGGTGTCTGGATGCACCTCACGCTGTCACCGGAAGAGGCGGCCGCCATGGGTGCCGTCTGGATGTCGGAGGCTCCGCTTGCCTTCGTTCGTTTCATCGGCGTGATGGAGCTTCTCGGCGTCATCGGGCTGATCCTGCCCGCTGCCACCCGGATCAAGCCGCATCTGACGGTTCTGGCTGCGGTCGGGCTCCTGGCGATCCAGGCACTGGCCATTCCCTTCCACGTCTTCCGCGGCGAATTCGCGCCGCTCCCGTTCAACCTGATCTACGTCGCGCTCGCCGTGCTGGTGATCTGGGGCCGCTCGCGCAAGGCGCCGATCCTGCCGCGCTAAGGGCTTTGACGAAGGAGTGAACCGACATGGATACGGATGCTCTCAAACTCGCCCGCAGCCTGAGGACCCATGGTCTTCCCGAACGGCTGACCTGGGGCGCCGTGGAACTGTCGGTTACCAATGTGGACCGCGCGGCCTGGTTCTGGATCGGGGCCCTGGGATTTGTTCCTCGCCCCGATCCCGGCCCGGGCCTTGCCCTCGGCACCTCAGAACGCACCCTGGTCATCCTTCGACCAGGTGCCCGCCGACCTGTCATGAATGACGTCACCGGCCTTTACCACACGGCATTTGCAGTGCCGTCCCAAGAAGAGTTTTCGCGCCTTCTCTGCCGCTTTATGGACCTTGACCTGCGGGTTTCCCCGGTCGATCACACCATGTCAAAGGCGATCTATCTCAACGATCCCGACGGACACGGCATTGAGATAGCGTTGGAAACGCCCGAACGCTTCACTCGCTTCGATGACTCCAGCTCCAGCTTTGCGATGATCGACAGCGAGGGGCGGTTCCGCAGTGGCCGCGATCCTCTCGATCTCAAGGCTGAAATGGCTGCAGCAGCCGGCGCGGATCTCTCGGCCTCTATCGCGTCCGAGACAGTTGTCGCCCATATTCACCTGCATGTTCCGGACCTGGAAATGGCGCAGGGCTGGTTTCAGGGTGTCGGATTTGCGCGTAATCTCTCGCTGCCATCAATGGGCATGGCCGACATGGGTGCGGGAGCCGCCTATACCCACAGGCTCGCCCTCAACATCTGGGCGGGACGCGGGGCTCCGCCGCCGCCCGATGATGCGGCCCGCCTGATCCGCTACCACCTGACGACATCGGATCCAGCTCTCTTCAAGCTGGCCAGCCAGCGCCTTGGGCGCGACGCCCGGGGCCATCTGTCGGGCCGTGATCCGGCGGGTGCCACGCTGACCCTTGCTCTTTCTCCCACACCGCAAACCAAAAGGGATGCCGCATGACGTCTTCAAGTCCCCAGGCCTATCGCCCCGCCCAGATCGCACTTCACTGGTTCGTC
>CALSAF010000270.1:0-4214 GCA_943372805.1 Rhizobium sp. Q54 | reverse complement strand
GGCTCCGCCATAACTGATCTCCAGCATGGCCCCTCCCAAGCGCCTTACCTGACCGTTCGGCTTCTCGCGCGCCGATAATTGCGTTGGCGCGCATTTCCAATTAGAATATCTCTATATTTATATATAGACTGTCAACATGCGCGCTCGCTGGATGCTGATTTTCATGTCACTGTTCACGCTGCTCCCGTCGCCGGGAATGGCGATGGAGCTGTTGATGTTCGAGCAGGCGGGATGTGTGTATTGCGCGCGATGGGATGCCGAGATTGCCCCGGCCTATCCCAGGACCGTCGAAGGGCAGGCGGCGCCACTTCGCAGGCTCAACCTTCATGCTCCGGTGCCGGCAGATCTCCGACTCGATCGTCCGGTCACGTTCACACCGACCTTTATTCTTGTCGTCGATGGCCGGGAGACCGGGCGAATTGAGGGCTATCCTGGCGATGAGTTCTTCTGGGGCCTGCTCACCGAACTGACCACCGAGGCCGGTGGCATCACCTCGGATTGAGGCGGCATGTATCTTATATTCGAAAGCCGCAGTATAGCTGCCATGGGAGTCGGTTGGCCGAGATTTCAGGCAACAGTCTTCCGCAGGATGCTGCTGTATCGGAACGCTGGGATTGTGCTGGGGACATCGAGATCGTGAACGCCAACATCAAAGCAGTGCCAATGGATGGCGCCGTTGATAAACTCATCCTCAGTGCAGACTCTGCCTCGAAGTTTCTGAAGGCGCTGGGACACGATGGACGCCTGACGATCCTGTGTCATCTTCTCGGCGGCCCAAAGAGCGTGACGGAACTCGAAAACCTTCTTTCCGCACGCCAGGCCGTGGTCAGTCAGCAACTCGCGCGCCTGCGTCTCGAAAGACTTGTCGCGGCCCGTCGTGATGGCAATGCCATCTTCTATTCCATTGAGGATGACAAAGTCAGACAGACAGTCGTATTCTTGGCGAACCTGTTCGAGGACGGCGCGTACATGTAAATTCGTTGGGAGGCGAAAGACATGGATATTCTGCCAATAGGCGTTCTGGCTGCATTGGTCGGGTTGGCCGGAGGCCTCGTTCTGGGTCTCGGTTGGCGTCTGGGCGGGCTTTGCACGCTAGCGGCGCTTGAGACAGCCGTTTATGGAACCGATCAGAAACGACTGCGGCTCTGGGGGAT
Organism: Rhizobium sp. Q54; assembly: GCA_943372805.1. Classification (GTDB taxonomy): domain Bacteria; phylum Pseudomonadota; class Alphaproteobacteria; order Rhizobiales; family Rhizobiaceae; genus Allorhizobium. Next base: position 3,060 of record CALSAF010000270.1, on the reverse strand, counting down.
CGTCCTGGGTGTCGCCATACTCGGAACCCAGTTCGGTGCGCGTATCGGTTGGATCAACCTCGAAGGCACGCTTTATCACGCGATCGCATGGAACCCGTTGGCATCGATCGTCGGAGGCCTCATGTTCGGCTACGGGATGGCTATGGCCGGCAATTGCGGATTTGGCGCACTTGCACGTTTCGGCGGTGGCGACCTGCGTTCGCTTGTTCTGCTCGTCGTCATGGGGATCACCGGGTTCATGGCCCTCTCCGGCCCCCTCGCCCCCTTGCGCACATCGCTGTTTCCGCAGCCCGAGGCCAGTGGCCCCAGCGGTATCGTCCATGACCTCGAAACGTCACTGGGCATCCCGGCCCTCCTGACGATCACAGCAATTGCCGTCGCCTGTTTTGCCTGGGCCCTCTCGAACGAGCGCCTGCGGCGGGACCGAAAGATGATCGCCTGGGGCATTGCAGCAGGGCTTGCGATCACATGGTGTTTCGCCGGAACGAGCTACCTGTCCGACGCAAGCCTCGGTGCGATCGCGCCGGAAGGGCCCTCCTTCACGGCACCGATAGGCCGGACCTTGATCTATCTGATGACAGCGACCGCGGGCGGTATCACCTTTTCTGTCGGGTCGGTCGTGGGCGTCGCCCTCGGCGCCTTTATCGGTTCGATGATCAAGGGCACCTTCGTCTGGGAAGCATGCGAAGACCCTCGCGAACTGGGACGGCAGGTCGGCGGCGCCGCCCTGATGGGCATCGGTGGTGTCATCGCCATGGGATGTTCGATCGGCCAGGGCGTCTCGGGCTTTGCAGCACTCGCATGGTCCGGCCCCATTACCTTGTTGTGCATCGTGGTTGGGGCTTTGGTCGGACTTCGCCAACTCATCGGCGGCTTCCAAGCTGTCTGACGCGGTCAGCTTGAACAGCCCCGAGTTTCGTAGATACTCTTGGGTTAGATAGTCTGCTGCCTCTCGAACTCGGCGGGCGACAGCATCCCGTTCCTGACGTGTTTGCGTTTCGGATTGTAGAACATTTCGATGTAGTCGAACACGTCCTGGCGAGCTTCATCGCGTGAGCGGTAGACCTTTCGACGTATCCGCTCCCGCTTCAACAGATTGAAGAAGCTCTCGGCCACAGCATTGTCATGGCAGTTGCCCCGTCGGCTCATCGAGTGAACCAGATTGTGGTGCTTCAGGAACGCTGCCCAGTCCATGCTGGTGAATTGTGATCTCTGATCCGAATGCACCAGAACCTTTTCCTTTGGTTTCCGCCTCCAGACAGCCATCAGCAACGCCTGCAGCACGACATCCGTTGTCTGACGGCTCTGCATCGACCAACCGATGACACGGCGGGAATAGAGATCGATCACCACCGCGAGATAGGCGAAGCCTTCGCTGGTCCGGATGTAGGTGATGTCAGTGACCCACGCCTTGTCCGGAGCAGCAACGTCAAATTGACGGTCCAGCGTGTTGTCGATGACAATGGAGGCCTGCCGCCGTAAACTCCGGGACGTCGCTTGTAGCCGATCTGAACCCTTATCCCGGCAATCCGCGTCAGACGCGCAACCCGGTTGGGGCAGCATGTCTCGCCGTGATCGAGCAGGTCGTCATGAAGCTTGCGACACCCGTAGACCCTGCCACTCTCTTCCCAGGCCGTCTGGAGCAGATCGATCTGGCGCTTGTCCTCACAGGCACGCTTGCTCAAGGGTATCCGGAGCCAAGCGTAAAAGCCGCTGGGGTGGATGCGCAACAGGCGGCACATCGTCCGCACCGAAAATCGCTGCTGATGCTGGGCAACGAACGCGTACTTCACTTTGCATCCCTGGCGAAATACGCGGTCGCTTTTTTTTAATATGTCGCGCTCCTCGGTGACACGCGCCAATTCCTTTTTAAGCTGCCTGATCTCGTCGGCCTGGTCGCTGCCCTGGTTGCCAGACACGGAGGAGAACTTCTTCTTCCACTCATAGAGTGAGTGCGGGCTCACACCCAGCCGCTGCGAAACCTCAGCAACCGGATAGCCCCGTTCCGTGATCTGACGCACCGCGTCCCGCTTAAACTCTTCGCTGAAATTCGATTTGCTCATGATGCTCTTCTTGCCTCAAAAAAAATTGGGAAAGAAGGTGTCTACGAAACTCGGTGCTATTCAAGTTGACGTGAACAGCACGCAAACGAGTTCGCCCGCCGGGCAAGGGCGGGTGAGTTCAAGGAGAGAGCCGAGAAGCTTGCGTATCTTGACCGGTTTCGGACCGTCCTCGCTGCGGAGGCCGGCTTCGTAGCGTCGGTTGCAGGATGTTTTTGGTTGCGGGGGCCTGATTGCACAGAGACTTGTATAAACCCGCTAGCGCAAAACCAACTCTTCGGTGGAAGCAGAATTACGGAACCTTCGTCTTGGTTTCGAAACGAGAGGTCGCCACGCCAAGTGCTCATATGGCGTACCTACGCGCCAGCCAAGCACAGACCATCAGCTGAATCTGATGAAAGTGCATCAACGGCAGCACGATTGCACCGACCGACTGGCCGGCAAAAATGACGCCGGCCATCGGCACACCGCTCGCCAGGCTCTTCTTCGAACCACAGAAGATCGCCGTGATCCGGTCCTCGCGGCTGAAACCGAAAAGCTTCGATCCGAACGCCGTAATGAAAAGCACGACGACAAGCAGGGCGATATCGAGCCCGATCACCAGGGCGAGGTCTGCGGTGGAGAATTCTGACCAAATTCCCTCGATCACGGCATTGGAAAAGGCGAGGTACACCACCATAAGAATCGAGCCGCGATCGACGGGGGCAAGCAGGGACTTGCGGGCCCGGATCCAGTTGCCGATGAAGGGCTGCAGAACCTGCCCAAGCACGAAGGGCAGGAAAAGCTGCAGCAGGATCTTCCAGATCATGTCCAGCGATACCCCGACATGACCGCCCGCCGAAAACAGCACGGCGACCAACGCTGGCGTCAGGAACATGCCGAGAATGTTTGATGCAGAGGCCGCACAGATGGCGGCCGGCACATTGCCCCCGGCAATCGAGGTAAAGGCGATCGACGACTGAACCGTCGAAGGCAGCACGCAAACATAGAGCAGACCAAG
>CALSAF010000269.1:0-4219 GCA_943372805.1 Rhizobium sp. Q54 | reverse complement strand
TCGCCAATCGCAGATGCGTGCCTTGTCTCATCCAGCCAGGCGAGGTGGCTCGCCAAAAGCTCGAAGTTAGCGCCGAACTGGCGCAGTGTGTTGAAGGCGTATTTGTGGAAATAGCCGAAGGGACGTTCCGCGATGGCCTCGACCTGCTTCGGGAATGCCGAGGCGAATTCAGCGATCGGGTTACCGTCCGGCCTGCGCGAAAAATGACGACGCAGGAGGATGTCCGCCGTCTCTCTCAGGTGCTGCGACGAGGTTGATGTCCGGGGGAATTTGGCGAATTCCGTGTAGGGCAGGAAGGGGAGCGCCCCCTCTGGCAGGTTCCGTTGGAAGACGCCGTCGAAATCGTCTCCGTCCAGGCGGAAGAAGCCTCCGTTGTGGAAATAGTCCATGACCCGGTTTTTGACATCCAGCCGGTTGATGCCGACCGTCGTCTTGCCATGCTCCTGTCGATAGCCGACGCCTTGCGTGTCGGGCATGAAGAAGCTGTCCATTTCGACGAGGCAGAGGCGGCCGCGCGCAATCTGTTCGGACACGTGATCTTCGACGGTGTCGAAGATCGCAAGCTCGGTCACCCTGATGTCGTAGAGCTGTTCGAGATCTTCAAGCGGAACCTTGAAGAAGGTGAACTGGTCGCCCTCGAAGTCCTGGGTCAGTGTGAATCCGAGCATGGCTTCCGGCAGGAAGCCGGCTGCGGCCAGCACCTCGATCCAGAGATCGACATAGCAATTGGTTTCCGGCCACATGCGCTCCTGAGCGTGAAGCGCATGGGGAAGATAGTTTTCCGGATCCAAACCGGGGAAGACGGCTGTCATTTCGGGTTCAACCCCAAAGTGTCTTGCGGACAGCTTCGGGCCAAGTTGCCACGTCGAGACCGTGCTGGGCGAAGAGCGCAAGCGCGATCCGTTCCAGCCCAAAGCCGACACAAGCCGTGTGAGCCACAGAGCCGTCCTCAAGTGACAGGCCCCATTTCTGGCCAAAGGCGTCCTGGTGGTAGTTGAAGCTCATGCAGGCGGTCTTGTTGGCCTGGGAGGTGACGGGGATGAGCAGCTCGAACTTCAGGTTCTGGTCGCGCTGATTGTTGGCAAGCAGCCTGCCGGCGCGGCCGAAGAAGGGGTCATTGGCGACATCGATCTCAACGTCGAGGCCGATCGATTTCATCATCTCGACGCCGCGATCCATCCAGGTCTGGCGGAACGTCGTCACATGAGCTTCGGTGCCCATGCAGACATATTCGCGCATGCGGAAGAGCTGCTGACGCGCCGGATCCTTGGACGGCTCATGGCGGAAGCAGTAGGACTGCAGGTCGAAGAGACCGCCTTCCATGGAGATCGGGCCGCGCTTGGCGACTGTCGGATAGAGCGGGTAGCAGGCGGCGGGGGTCAGCGCGATGTCGGTTGCCTTCTGTTCCTTCGTCCAGTCCTTGCCCTCTTCCATGCACTGGAGGAGGCTCATGTGGTCGTGGTCGTTGCCGCAGAAGGAATGCACGGTGCCCGCAAGCTGCGGGAAGCTCTTCATGTAGCCGCTCTTTTCGAAATAGGCGCGGTTCATGCCCGGCGGAAAGCGGATCGCTTCTGCGCCGTCGGCACCGCCGACCTTGTCGATCAATCGCTCGAAGGCGGCGATCACGTCTTCGAACTGGCCGCTGCGGCCATAAAGACCGTCGACGCCCGTGTCGATGAGAAGGCCGCTTTCGAAGAGGCGGTCCAGAAAGCTCACCTGCATATCCATTTGGTTACCCCAACAATCCGGTTTCTTGCTTATGTACGAGCAGCATGGTCGACGTGTTGCCGAGGATGCGGTCGTTGGAAATCATCAGCTCGGCGGAATGCGCGTCCCGCAGATGGCGACCAAGGCTGAAGGGCGTGCCATTCTTGTAGCCCATGATGCCGCAGATCCTCAGCGCCTGATGGATCACCGGCAGGATCATCTCCGACGAGGCGATTTTGACGTTGTTCATGGCAACCGCAAAGCCCATCGAGGACAGACGGTCGGGGTCCTTCAAGGCCTGCTCGTAGGATACGAGGCCGGCCTGAATATTCGACCGGATAACCTGGAGCTGGCTCGACATTTCAGCCAGCGGCACGAGGCCCGGAGGTTGTGTCCCGGGGGCTTTCCGGGCGGCGGCGCGGATGAAGGTCTGTGCCTTGGTGAAGGCGTCCACGGCAATGCCATACCAGAGTGCGCTCCAGAGCAGGTGGGAGCTTGCCAGCATGGACTGGGCAGCGATCTCTGCGAAGGGCTTGGGCAAAATCTGTTCGGCAGGCGCCTCGCCCTTGAACAGGAATCCGTCGGAGCAGGTGCCCCGCATGCCGAGCGTGTCCCACACATGGGTCTGCTCAAGCGTGTACTGGTCCTTGAGGAAGACCGTCATCACCTGGTCGCTGGGGGGCGCATCCTTGTGGGCTCGGGAGGTGACAAGGATGGCGTCAGCCTGCTTTCCGTAGGAGATGACTGTGGCGTCCTTCTCCAGCCGGCAGCGATCGCCATCGACTTCGATGGCGCAGATCGAGTTGCGCAGATTGCCGCCGATGCCGCCTTCCGTGGTGGCGGACCCCAACAGCAACTGTTCGTCACAGATCCCGCTCATGAATTCCCGATGCCAGGAGGCATCGGTGCCGTGAGAAACGAGGCTCGACACCTTTATCTGGTGCATGGCGAAGATCATCGCGCTGGCAGCGCAGCCCTGGGCTATAACGGTGCAGAGTTCAGCGATCTCGGAGGTCGAGCGGCCTTCGCCGCCGCAATCAACGGGGATCTGGATTCCCATCAACCGCTCTGCCTTCATCGCGTCGATCGCTTCTCTTGGAAAGCGACCGTTCTTGTCGACGTCGTCCGCGTGAACAGCCGCGATGGCGGCCACGCGGGAGGCGCGCGCCTTCAGGCTCTTGTCCGTCGATGTGGAGGAGAGGTCCATCAGGCGACCTTTCTGTCCCCGACGATGGTGGCGACCGTCGCCTCGATGGCGGCGATGCTGGCGAAGGATTTGCGATTCAGGAGGTGATCCGGGAACTCCATGTCGAAGGCTTCTTCCAGGCCCAGCATCAGCTGGACGGAGGCGAAGGATGACAGGCCGGCGGCGTAGAGATCCGCCTCATTCCCGAGCGTGTCGACGGCGACGGGGAGACCGCCGAGTTTGGCGAGGAGCCCGCGAATGGTGTCGTTCATCTGTTTGCCTCCAAGCAATCACTCAAATTTCTATTGAGCGATTTCTTACAGAGGAAAGACGAAGTTTCCGCTAAACAATTCGGTAAAATCGGAATGAATGATGCGCGGATCCTGTCCAAAAAGCATCGTGATGACCGTCAATGCGCCTGTTTGGTCGGCTTTAGCCCTCGTAGACCTGTTGGTTGCCGTGACGATCGAGAGCAATGTATCGATTTGGTGCAATCTCGCGCAAGGCGTCCGTTCCTACCTCAACCTTTCCGAACCCGCCCGGAAGGTCGAGAATATAGTGGGGGATGCAAAGCCCTGATACTTTGCTGCGCAATGTCCGCATGATCGCCTGGCCCTCTGCAATGGTCAGGCGGAAGTGGCCCGTGCCGGGTGCCAGGTCTGGATGGTGAAGGTAATAGGGCTTTACGCCGATCTCGACGAAGGCGCGCATCAGGTCCGCGAGCGTGTCAGCGTCGTCGTTGACGCCTTTGAGCAGCACGCTCTGGCTGACGAGATTTATGCCCGATGCGGCGAGACGGACTGAGGCGGCGCGGACCTCCGCCGTGAGCTCGCGCGCATGATTGACATGCAGGGCGATGAAGAGCGTCTTCCCGGATGCCCTCAGGGCGTCGAGGAGGCTATCGGAGATACGCGCCGGATCGACTGCAGGCACGCGGCTGTGGATCCGGACGATGCGGACATGGGCGATCGTCGCCAGTTCCTGCATCACCTCCTTGAGCCGCCTCGGCGAGAGGATCAGCGGATCTCCACCTGTGAGGATCACTTCCCAGATCCGATCGTCCGCACGAATGTAGTCCAGCGCCTTTCGAAGGGCGTCGGAGGAGAGGTTGCCATCTCCCTGCGGACCGACCATCTCGCGGCGGAAGCAGAAGCGGCAGTAGACCGGACAGACGTGCACGAGTTTCAACAGGACGCGGTCGGGATAGCGATGCACGATGCCTTCGACCGGAGAATGCGGATGATCGCCGATCGGGTCCGGGCGTTCGGCCGGATGTTCGACGAGCTCTGCTGCCGTCGGTACATATTGTGCCGCGATCGGGTCATG
>CALSAF010000268.1:0-4223 GCA_943372805.1 Rhizobium sp. Q54 | reverse complement strand
TGGGCGAGACCAACCGCCAGAAGAGCGGCAGCTTTTCGCAGCAGTTTCGGGCCTGGCCACGCCTGCTCGCATCCCCCCGGTTCTGGGGCTACACCATGGCAAGCACCTTCACATCCGGGGCCTTCTTTGCGTTTCTCGGCGGAGCCCCCTTCGTCGGCGGCACATTGATGGGCCTGACACCAAGCATGCTCGGCCTGCAGTTCATCTTCATTGCGGCAGGCTATATCGTAGGAAATTACCTCTCCGGCCGCTTTGCAAGACGCGCCGGCATCGACATGATGATGCTGGTGGGCGGTCTCGTCGCCCTGGTCGGTGCCGCAATTCCGACCCTGCTGTTCATGCAGGGAATCGTTTCCTCCCTCGCCTTCTTTGCCCCGCAGGTCGTTGTCGGTTTCGGCAACGGTCTCTCCTTGCCAAGCACCAATGCTGGCATTGTCAGCGTCCGCCCGGAACTGGCCGGATCAGCCTCCGGCCTCGGGGGCGCGATCAGCATGGGCGGTGGCGCCTTTGTCTCCTGGCTCGCCTCACGCATTCTCAGTGAAGAGACCGGCGCCATGCCGCTCCTGTTCGTCATGCTGGGCTGCTGCGTCCTCGCGCTGGTCGCCATTGGTCTGCTGCGGCTGGCGCCCGGCGAGGAGCGGTGACGCCATGGCGCAATCAACCCGTCCTCCCGCCCTGATCCTCGCCGGTGGCCTGTCAAGACGCATGGGGATCGACAAGGCCCAGATACGGATCGGCGATACGCCGCTTGCGCTGTGGGTCGCACGCCGCCTGGATCCGCAGGTTTCCAGCGTCAGCCTCAATGCACCAGCCGAACATCCCCTGGCGGCGCATATTCGGGTCATTCCGGATTCGCGACCGGACAGGCCGGGACCACTGGCCGGCGTTCTCGCTGGTTTGCGGACTTTCTCCAAGGCAGGTGATGGACCGACCCATCTGCTGACCACGCCCTGCGACACGCCGTTCCTCCCGCCTGATCTGGCCCGGCGCCTTACGGAGGCAGCCGTCGCAGGCACGATCGTCATGGCGGCATCCGCCGGACGGGCTCATCCGATCACAGCGCTCTGGCCTCTATCCCTTGGCAACGATTTGGAACAGTGGCTCCGAGATCCCGATCATCGCCGCGTCTTCGATTTCATCGCCCGGCACCCCTGCGAGGCCGTCGATTTCCCGATGTCTGAGGGCCCAACCGGTCCCGTGGACCCCTTCTTCAACGTCAACACGCCAGAGGATCTGGCGTTTGCCCGATCGATTGTCGAGCGAGGTGCGCCATGACAACAAGCCCGCGGATTTTCGGCATCGCCGGCTGGAAGAATTCCGGCAAGACCGGCCTCGCCGTCCGTCTGGTCGAGGAGTTTACCCGGCGCGGCTACCGGATATCGACGATCAAGCATGCCCATCACGACTTCGACATCGACAAGGTGGGTGCCGACAGCTATCGCCACCGCGAGGCCGGTGCCCATGAGGTCGTGATTGTGTCGGGCACGCGCTACGCGATCATGCACGAGCTGCGAGGCGCCGCCGAACCGAGTTTCGACGAAATCCTGTCCCGCATCGGTCCCTGCGATCTCGTGTTGATCGAAGGCTACAAGCGCGAACCGGTGCCGAAGATCGAGGCACGACGGCTTGCTTCGGCGCAGCGCGAGCCGCTGGCACCGACAGACCCGCATATCCGGGCAATTGCCGCCGACCATCCGGTGGAAGGCGGCGAACTCCCCGTTTTCGACCTCGACGACACCGTCGCCATCGCGGATTTCATCGCAGCGGTCACAGCGCTTCCACCGCCGACCTGACGGTCCAACCGCAATGCAAAAGGCCGCCGGATCCCTCCGGCGGCCTTCTTGTAAATAAGATCAATGTCAGTCGTTGCTCGATGCGTTGGCCGGTCGAACCAGTGTGGTCACGCGGCGGATCGCGACACGACGGTTCTGCTGCTCGGCAGCTTCGGTGCGGATCTTTAGGAAGCGCTCTCCATAGCCCTGCACCGACATGTTTTCAGGCGGAATGCCGTAAACCTCGGTCAGCAGGTTCGCGACCGTTGCCGCACGCTTGTCCGACAGGATCAGGTTCGAACGGTCAGAACCAACGGCGTCGGTGTGGCCTTCGATGAGGAAGACTTCGCCCGGATCCTTTTCGAGCAGATTTTCGATAGCCTGAGCCACCTTGCGCAGTGTACGGGCCTGTTCCAGCGGCACCTCCGCCGACCCCGACGGGAAGGTGATCGTATCGAGGTCGATACGACGAACCTTGTCGCGGATACGGGCGGACGACTTCACCTCGTCGATCGAGTACACGCGCTCGACACGTTCGACCGGCGGACGAGCGAGGAAGTCGTAGTAGTCGCGGTCAGGCGAACGCGTCGTGCTGACGATGTAGTCGTCGACCGGAATGGTCAGACGCATCGGCGGTAGCGAAAGACCGACGTCGACATACATGGTCGGACGCTGACCATCCGCCTCTGGCGAATACATCAAAACATATTCACGACCGCCCGGCGAGATGCGCGAGCGGATGATGATGTCGCCATAGCGGTTGTAGACGGTCACCAGCTTGCTGCCATCGGCACGTTCGATCGTCTCGCGTACGCGACCGCGGGACAGCTGCTCGTAATAGGTATCCTCCGCATCATAGCGCAGCCGCTCCCGGTCGTCGCCGCGCACGACAATCTGGTTGCCGATATTGATGACGATCCGATTGTCGATCTGCTCGACAACCCGGACCTCCGTGACCTGATTGACCACGTTGTTCTGGATGATCGTGTTATTGGTGACTGTGTTGTTTGTGACATTGTTGGTGACGTTGTTCGTCACAGTACTGTTCGTCACATTGGTCACGGTCGTCGGCACGTCGAAGGTTGGCGCGGCATCGAGCGTCGTGCCGGTTTCCGCGATCGTCGCCTGGATCGTCTGCGGATCGACGACAACCGAATCGGCCTGAGCCTCGGCATCCGTTTCCGGCGGCGGAGCGACGTCTTCCTGAGCCCTCAGCTGATCGCGCTGCTCACGCACATCGGCACCACCTGTGTTGTCGGCGTCCTTGTCGCTGTCGAGCACCGCCGCACCGTTATCGACCGGCAGAACCACGGTCTCGGACGTCTGCGACGGATCCTCGGCGATGGCCTCCTTCTCTTCGACTGTGCGGGAATCGGTGATCTCTTCCACGGGCTGGTCGGCCGGCGGTTCGACAGCAGGCACGAGAACCTGCTCACCGTCAGGCTGGCCATCTGCCGGTACCTCTTCGGTCGCCTGATCCTGGGTCTGCTGCTGGTCGGCTGGTTGTTCGGCCTGATCGGCCGGTGCTTCGCCGTCGGTCGCCGGCTGCTCGCCAGCGGCATCCTGACCAGGACGCAGTTCCCCGTCTCCCGCGGGAGCCTGCTCTTCGGTCTGCTCGGGGGCAACGTCTTCGACCGGCTGCTGCTCTTCCTGGGGCTGTTCTTCTGTCTGTTGCTCTTCGGCGGGCTGCTCTTCTGGGGTTGCCGGTGCAGCACAGTCAGCTTCAGAAGCAGCCTCAGAACCATCGGCGCAGGTAACGGACTGCGGGGCCGGCTCCTCTTCAGGTTGTTCGGCCTGCTGGGCTTCCTCGGCCTGCTGCTGTGCCTGTGCATCCGCTTCGGCCTGGCGCTGAGCTTCTGCCTCGGCCTCGGCCTGACGCTGAGCCTCTTCTTGTGCTGCCCGCTGGGCTTCGGCTTCCGCCTCGGCCTGCTGCTGAGCCTGCGCCTCGGCTTCCGCCTGGCGTTGGGCTTCCGCTTCTGCTTCAGCCTGGCGCTGTGCCTCTTCTTCAGCCGCGCGCTGCGCTTCGGCTTCAGCTTCTGCCTGCCGCTGGGCTTCGGCTTCGGCCTCCGCCTGCCGCTGTGCCTCTTCTTCTGCGGCCCTCTGGGCTTCGGCTTCCGCCTCGGCCTGACGCTGAGCTTCTTCTTCCGCAGCCCGCTGTGCCTCTTCTTCGGCGGCACGCTGGGCTTCTTCCTCGGCGGCGCGGCGCTGCTCTTCTTCGGCAGCAGCCTGCGCATCACGGGCAGCACAGGTCTCGGCATCCGGTGCTTCCGACCCGTCACCACAGACGATCGCCTGGGCGAGCTGGATCAGCGCCTCCTCGGCCTGCCGTGTATGGGTCTGGCTATCGCCCATGCCGATGATCGAAGCGGCGACCGGCTTCGCCACCATCGCCACCGACAGCACGGGGATCGCAACCGTGGCCAGCAATCTACTTTTCAACATGCTTCGTGT
>CALSAF010000267.1:0-4241 GCA_943372805.1 Rhizobium sp. Q54 | reverse complement strand
AGGCCTTCCTTCAGGCAGAGCTGGAACCAGTCGCGGCAGGTGATGCGGTTGCCGGTCCAGTTGTGGAAGTATTCATGCGCGATGATCGCTTCGATATTCGCGTAGTCCTGGTCGGTCGCGGTCTCGGGATCGGCCAGCACATACTTGTCGTTGAAGATGTTGAGGCCCTTGTTCTCCATGGCCCCCATGTTGAAGTCGGAGACGGCGACGATCATGAAGATATCCAGATCGTATTCGCGACCGAAGACCTCCTCGTCCCACTTCATCGAGCGCTTCAGCGCATCCATTGCATAGGCTGCGCGCGGCTCCTTGCCGTGCTCGACATAGATCTTCAGCGCCACTTCGCGGCCCGACATGGTCGTAAAGGTGTCTTCGACCACGCCGAGATCACCGGCTACCAGCGCGAAGAGATAGGACGGCTTGGGATGCGGATCGAACCAGGCGGCGAAATGCTTGTCCGGACCGAAGCCGGCTCCGCCGAGGAAGTTGCCGTTGGACAGCAGGAGCGGATTGGCTGCCTTGTCGGCGATAATGTTGATCGTATAGACGGCGAGCACATCCGGGCGGTCGGGGAAATAGGTGATGCGGCGGAAGCCTTCGGCCTCGCACTGTGTCGCATAGATGCCGTTTGTGCGATAAAGGCCCATCAGCTGCGTATTGGCTTCCGGATTGATCATCGTGACGACGGTGATCTCGAAAGGCACGCTTTCCGGCAGGTCGCGGATCGTGAGGCTCTCGGGCGTCGCGGTATAGCGCGCCGGGTCCAGCTCGATCTGGTCGAACAGCAGGCTGGTCATGGTGAGATCGTCACCGTCGAGCACCAGTGGCGCACTCGCGTCGACGCCCTCGCGCCGATGGAAAATCAGACGGGCTTCCACCTTGGTGTCCGTCGGGTCCAGTTCGAAGGTCAGATCAACCCGTTCCAGAACGAAGTCGGTGGGGCGGTAGTCTGCCAGATGAACGATCCGGCCCGTGTCTGTGCGCATTGTGTGTCCTGGTCGCTACGGGGTTGGCCAGCACGGCGCGAGTGGAAACACTCGGAGCCGAACGAGGTCAAGTCGTCGGCGATGATTGCAGGAATTTCTGAACGATTGTTAAAACGCGAGCTATTTTCGGTGATGCTCTTGGAGTCGCCACTTATTTTATTTCCTCTTATGGCCGCGAAAACGGGCCGGGACCAAGAATAGTCAGAATTCTATTTTGTCCTGCAAGCGTTTTTCGAGCGCGAAACTCTGTCACTTCAGCAGCAGTTGCCGCCGAATGGCATCATCGCTTTCTGTTCGCTGAATGATGGCACAGGACCAGCCGAGACCATCATAATCCTCATAGCCCAGCGTTCTCGCAAAGGCGACGATGGCGCCCGTCTGGTCGTAATAGCTGCCCTTGGCGAGCTGGTGCGGGTTGTTCAGCGCGAAATGCGTGTAGACCCGCTCGGGCCTGGACGAGGCGATCACCATATTGTGTGCGTCGAGCAGGAGGACTTCCGTCTTCTCGGCAACCGGCGGCGTCAGGTTGGCTTCCTTTTCGACGATCGCCTGACCTTGCGCCTTCCAGTCGAAGTAGACGCCTAGGGTGCCAACCAGCTCTCCGTCCGTGCGGCCGCCGGCGCGAATGCCGGTGGCATAGACCAGGACGTCGCGATCGGCATGAAGGGGGCTCCGGCGCACCGTGTCGACGACATAATCGTCGCCGTTGCTGCAGCGGCTGGCGGTCTGGAACCAGTTTTCGCCGGAAAGGTCGCGATCCTTGAGCGTGCGCTGGAAGTGGGGATTCGCAGACGCGATAACGTGACCGCGGGTATCCGTCATCACCAGGTCGAGATAGACGGTGTAGAAGCGGTTGATCATGCCGAGCCGGCTCGCCGCATGCTGGGCGTTTGCTGAGGACGGCTCCTGAAGGGCACCCCAAAGCGCCGAATCCGTTGCCCACCAGCGGACATCCGCCGTGCGTTCGAAAAGGTTGCGCACGATGAACTGGACGAGCGTCTGCGCCAGGTCAACGAGGCGCGCGCCCTCCATCTCCTCAACCAGGGCATCGGCCATGCTCCGGCTCAGGCCGATGCGCCCCAGCACGCCTTCCTGGAAACGTTCGGCAATATCAGCGGCAGCCTGGGCGAGCCGCTGCACTTCATTGGCGACGACGGCAAAGCCCTTGCCAGTCTCGCCAGCCCGCGCCGCCTCGATCAGCGCATTGATCGCCAGAAGCCGGATCTGGCGCACCACATGGGAATTGTCGCCGCTGAAACGTTCGAGATCGCCGCCGATGCTTTCGGTGATGAGGCGCATCGAGCGCGGCGTGGCGAGGAATTCCGGAATGCTCTTCGATTTGATTGCGGTCTGCGTCATAGCGCGGGCCTCGGCTCAAAAGGGATTGAACGGAAATTGGGGGCAGCGTGGAACAATATGACTTATCTAGAAGAAAATTAATTCACCGCCTCTAAAGGCAATGTTAACGTCAGGGCCTTGCGGAAGTGCTGTTTTCGGCCATTTCTGGGTATGTATTGGTTAATCCCGCTCTTGTGTCCCGTCGCCCGACATGCATGCTGGCCGTGTTCGCGCTGCCCTGTCCGACAACTCGCCGCGCGCCCGTTTATGCAAGGCATTCTCCTCCATGGCATTCGCCGATCCGAACCCGCTTCGCGGTATCCTGCTCAAGGTTTTCTCCGTCACCGTCTTCGTGGCCATGCAGACCTGCATCAAGCTTGCCGGCACCGGCATTCCTCCGGGCCAGATCAGCTTTCACCGCTCGGCCTTCGCCATCCTGCCCATCGTGGTCTACCTCGCCTGGAGCGGCGAACTGCGGCAGGCGATGCAGACCGACAACCCGGTCGATCACGTCAAGCGCGGGCTACTCGGTGTCTGCGCGATGGGGGCAGGGTTCTACGGGTTGGTGCATCTGCCGTTGCCGGACGCGATTGCGATCGGTTACGCCATGCCGCTGCTTGCCGTCGTCTTCGCGGCAGTGTTTCTCAAGGAGACGGTGCGCCTCTATCGCTGGACGGCCGTTGTTATCGGGCTGGTTGGTGTCCTGATCATCTCGGTGCCCAAACTGACACTCTTTGGCGAGGAGGGACTGGGTTCCGATGCCGCAGTCGGGGCCGTTGCAGTTCTCGTTTCGGCGATGCTCGGCGCGGGCGCCATGCTTCAGGTCCGCCAGTTGGTGCGCGAGGAGAAAACATCGACCATCGTGCTCTTCTTCTCGGTCACCGCCGCACTCCTCTCGGCGCTGACCTGGTTCTTTGGCTGGGCCGATCTGTCCTGGCGGGCGCTGGGCCTTCTGGCGCTTGCCGGTTTCTTCGGCGGTCTCGGGCAGATCCTGCTGACGGAAAGCTATCGGTTTGCCGATGTCTCGACGATCGCGCCGTTCGAATACTGCTCGATCATCCTGGGCTCAATCGTCGCCTACATGCTGTTTTCCGAATTGCCCACCGTGACCACTCTCGTCGGTGCGACGATCGTCGTTGGTGCCGGCATCTTCATCATCTATCGCGAACACCGGCTCGGCCTCGAGCGACGGGCTGCCCGCAAGGCATCAACACCGCAGGGCTGAACTTCAGCGCTCCGTCTCGGTGATCGGCGAGGCGTTGTCCGCCCCCTGCATCTGCACGATCGTGGCCTGGAAATCGGTCTTCTCTTCCGGCGTCACGGTGTCTGGCCGCCGGGTGATGCGCCAGGCGGCATATCCGGCATAGAGCGCGAAGGCGGAGCCGAGGAAGGCAATCAGTGCACTTGGCCCCAGCCACTGCATGAACGTGCCGGCAATCAGCGGGCCTGTGACCGTGCCCATCCCGTACAGGATCATGATGCCGCTCGACAGGGTGACATATTCGTCGGGCTCGGCGAGGTCGTTCGCATGCGCGACATTGAGCGAATAGACGGGGTAAAGCACCGTGCCGACGAAAAAGCCGGCGATATAGAGCGGGGTGGGATCTTCCGCGCCGAAGGCCATCATCATTGCGCAGGCACCGACCCCGAAGAGCCCGCATGCGATCATGACGAGACGGCGGTCCATGCGGTCGGAAATGCGCCCGATCGGCACCTGTGAAAGCGCGCCACCGGCGAGGAAGGCGGCGAGCAGCGTGGCGCCCTGCGTGGTGCTCATGCCGATCGTCTGGGAATAGACGCCGCCCAGGCTGCCCCAGGTGCCCGACAGGGCCCCCGACAGCAGCGAGCCGAAGAAGGCTATCGGCGAGCGGCGGTAAAGGCGCTTGAGGTCGAAACGCGCCTCGGCGATCGGCGTCG
>CALSAF010000266.1:0-4291 GCA_943372805.1 Rhizobium sp. Q54 | reverse complement strand
CGAAGCTTGCTGATCTGAAAAAGACGCTCATGCAGAACGACGAATTTCGGGCTGAGTATGAGAAGGTCGATGCCGAATTCCAGATCGTAGAGGCCTTGGTTCGTGCTCGTACAGAGGGCAATATTTCTCAGGCCGAACTCGCCAAGCGCATGGGGACGACGCAGTCTGCAATCGCACGTCTGGAAGGCGGCGGTGTCTCGCCGTCTTTGGCGACGCTGCGGCGGTATGCGGCTGCCGCCGGTCTCAGGCTCGAAATCAATCTGGTTCCTGCGGAGTAGATCCGATCCGGTGAGATCATTCAACATGACATTCATAATGACACACCGATCGCGGCGCAAAGGGTGGGTTTCATGATTGAAATATCCACAAATAAAGAAATTATCATTAGGTCAATTAAGAAGAACTATATTGACTTCAGCATTCCAGTTGCAGCACATCTCTTTGCCCATTATTTTGGACTTGACTTTGAATTGGAGTGGCATAGGCACTTTGTTGAATTTGTGATGTACATATTTCCATTCTTGATTGTAATAAAAGTCATCTTCGATGCGATCAAAATGGGCCGGGAGGACAGAAAATGATTGATCTGGTCAAGGACTATCGGACGTTAATGACGACTTCGGCGTCGCCGCAGGCTTGAAATAAATCTGGTTTCTGCGGGGTAGATCTTGTCCGGTGACATCATTCAACATGACATTCATATTGATACACCGATCGCGGAGGAAGGGGATAGGAGGAGATGAAAGCTTTCATAAATAAAGAAAATCTCATTAAATCAATTAAGAAGAACTATCTGGACTTCAGCGTTCCTATATCGTTTTCTATTTACGCATATTTTTTCGGGCTTGAATTTAAATTTGAATGGCATAGAAACTTTTTTATATTTGGTATTTACATTTTTCCCGTTCTAATTGTCGGAAAAATATTATTTGATGCGATCAAAATGGGCCGGGAAAACAGCAAATGAGTGATCTGGTAAAGGACTATCGTACGGTAATGACGGCTTCGGCGTCGCCGCAGGCCTTTCAGATTGTTATCTGACGGGTACATTAAACGCCTGCGCCACATAAATGGGTTAGGGTTCCACTGGTGTAGATGTAGTGCTGCGATCACTCGATGAAGATGGACTGACGTCAAGGGACGTGACTGCTGTGTCGGCAGGGAGGGCGCTGGGGTGTTGCATCGGAGCAGTTCTCAGTCACGCTACAATTCCCAGTCACTGCCGCTATCTCGTCTACGGAGAAATGTCGTCAGCCATAGGCACTCCGTGATACGACCGCACTGACTGCATGAGATTCTGGAGCCTCCAATGTCCCCCTTCAACGCCAACATCCCCGTTCCCGCCGATGCGGCTGCCCGCCGGGCGGTGAAGCCCGTCGTCTGCTATCCAGTCGAGTCGTTGAAAGCACCCGACATGAGCATTCTGGAGCTGGCCCGGGCGGTGATGGAGAAGGTCGGCGAGGTGATCGTGCCGCCGCGCGAGGGCAATACCTTCGAGGTGCCCAAGGGGCATTTCTTCCGCATCGTCAGCGTCGAGGGGCCGCAGGTCGGGGACCTAAACCTGTGGAACGCCAACGACCTTTCCGAGCGCTTCTTTTCCGGCAAGACGCGGGCGCTGCATGCCACCCATGTCACGACCGGCAATCGCCTCTGGAGCAATCTGCCATCGCTGCGCCCCATGGCTACGATCAGCCATGATACGCTTGGCTGGTACGGCTTCGACGAGTTCGGCGGCGGGGTGCATGACGTGATAGGCACGCGCTGCGACCCCTATACCAACCGGTTGCTCTCCGGCGGCGACTACCATCATTGCTGCCATTCGAACCTCTGCCGGGCGCTGTCGCAGCACCAGGGCATCGACATCAAGGCCGCCGAGCCGCATGTGCATGACGTCTTGAATGTCTTCATGTGCACCGGTTTTACCCGCGACACGCAGCAGTATTTCATGAAGGCAAGCCCGGTTCGTCCCGGTGATTTCCTGGAAATGTTTGCCGAGATCGATCTCCTGGGCGCGCTCTCGGCCTGCCCCGGCGGCGATTGCAGCACCAGCCATTCGAGCGACGTGGCCAAGTGTTATCCGTTGAAGGTGGAGATCTACCGGCCAGATATGGCGCTGCTGGCGGATTGGCCGTATCCGGAGCGGAATGGGTATCAGCTTCAGGTGTGAGCCTGACGGAGCCTAGAGTGGCGTCCCGCTATCGGTTCTTGCCGCGTGTCCCCTGATGAGCTCAGCCATCAGGGCCGTAACGGGCAGGGCCGTTGCCGCCAGAAAGGTGAGCGTGAAGGCGTGTCCGATCAACAAGGGATCGGCCTTGCCGATTTCGACGTTGCCGAGGTTTAGGGCAAACAGGCTTGAAATGGCCGAGGCGCCGGTCACGAAACCGAGGTTTCTGGACAGGCCGAGGAGACCCGAAAGCACACCGCGCTGGTCTTCCGCCACGGTTTGCATGGTGACGCTATTGTTCGCGGCGAGAAAGATCTGGAACCCCGGCGTGAGCAGGACCAGAGCAAGGCCATAGCCCCAGAGACCGAGCCACAGCGGTAGGATGGCGAGCGCAACGAGCCCGACGACGATCTGCGCGAGGCCTGCCGGCAGCATGCGTGCCGCGCCATAACGGTCGGTCAGGCGGCCGGCCGGATAACCCGAGAGGGCCGATGTCAGTGGCCCCACCGCCATGACCAGCCCGACCGAGGAATCATTGAGCCCCAAACCGAGTGACAGCATGTAGGGACCGACGACGAGTGTCGACATCATGACGGTATTGACGAGCAGGTTCATCGCCAGCGACAGGCAGATCTTGATGTTGCTGAGAAGTGCTACCGGCACCAGCGGGCTTGCTGCCGCCATCTGGCGCCACACGAACAGGCCCGTCAGCGCGGCCATGAGCGGGAGAAGCACTCTGGCATCGAACACGCCCGCTGCCGTCATCGACAGGGCATAGGCTGACAAGGCGAGGGCCAGTAGGAGGCTTCCCAGCCAATCGATCGCTGCAGTAGCCGGTGTTTCTGGCCGGGGTTGGCGGGCGAAGATGGCGAGGGCCATAGCGAGCAGCATAAATGCCAACAGGCCGACGACGACAAACCCGGCACTCCAGCCGTAACGATCGATGGTGATGCCCCCGAGCGATGGGCCAAGCGCGGTACCCATGGCCGACATTGTGCCGAGCAGGCCCATTGCCGAGCCCATTTTTTCCCTGGCGACAACTGTGCGGATAATTGAGACTGGCAACGCCATCAGCACGGCGCCGCCGATCCCCTGAACGATACGCGCGGCAATCAGGCTTGGTAGCGTCGGGGCAAGCGCGCAGGCCAGCGATGCGGACGCGAAGACCGCGAGCCCGAGGATCAGCATCCGGGTCTGCCCGATCAGATCGCCCAGCCTGCCCACCGCGACGATGCTGGCGGTTACCGCGACGAGATAGGCGATGATGACCCATTGGACGGATTGGATGGGCGCGGTGAAGGCTCGTGCCAGGGCGGGCAGGGCAATCGTCGCAAGGCTGATGCCGAGGGATCCGACCAGCATGCTGCCGGCCAGAACGACAAGGGCAGGATTTCCAGAAGCGGCAGATGAGGTTTTCATGATGTTTCTCGTTGTCTCGTGGATCGGAGACGGATAGCCTGCCACTTCAAGTCAACTTGAGGTCAAGGATGAAATTGCTCGATATCGGAGAGCTTGCAAGGAAGGCCGGCGTGTCGGCTGCCACCTTGCGCTATTACGAGGAGGTGGGGCTCATCCGGTCGGTGGCCCGCCATGGCCTACGACGACAGTTCGAGCCACGCGCGCTGATGCAATTGTCGCTGATTGCGCTTGGCAAGACCGCCGGCTTTTCACTGGAGGAGATGCGGGGCATGTTTGGCCCGGACGGTGCGCCGGAGCTCTCTCGGATGACGCTGCATGGCAAGGCCGATCAGCTTGATGCGCAGATCCGCAAGCTGACCACGCTGCGCAATGCGCTCAGACATGTGGCTGAATGCAAGGCGGAATCGCACATGGACTGTCCGAAGTTCCAGCGTCTGTTGCGCGTTTCCTCGACCGGTCGCAAGAAACAACCGAAGGCAGCTGCGGTGCCGGGGGGCGCCGGCACCGCCTTTTCGTGTGACACCGTCACGTCTTTTCCCCGGCGCCGGGGCTGACAAATGTCAATCCTTGGCGAGGCTCGCCATGTCGATGACGAAGCGGTAGCGCACGTCGCTCTTGATGACGCGCTCATAGGCTTCGTTGACGTTCTGGATGTCGATGATCTCGATTTCCGGGGTGATGTTATGCTTGCCGCAGAAGTCGAGCATC
>CALSAF010000265.1:0-4360 GCA_943372805.1 Rhizobium sp. Q54 | reverse complement strand
ACGATCCTCGTGGCTCTGCTTCCACTCCTTGGCGGGCGCCGGTGAAACCGTCTTCAGCCAGGGCTCGATGGAGCGGTGCTGGGCGTAGAAGTTCGTGAGGTCAGGCACGAGATCCTTGACGACAGGCAGATGCGGCAGCGGATAGACCTTTACCGTGCCGTTGATCTCCTCCATGCCCTTGGTGCAGGCGAGCGTGTTCGTGCCATCGATGTTCATCGCACACGAACCGCAGATGCCTTCGCGACAGGAACGGCGCAGCGTCAGCGTCGGGTCGATATTGTTCTTGATGTAGAGAAGACCATCGAGAACCATCGGGCCGCAGTCATCGACATCGATGTAATAGGTGTCGATGCGCGGATTGGCGCCATCGTCGGGGCTCCAACGATAGATCCGGTATTCGCGCACGTTCTTGGCGCCGACCGGCTTCGGCCAGACCTTGCCTTCGGTGACCTGGGAATTCTTGGGGAGAGCGAGTTCTACCATGATGAGTTCCTCAAATCAGTAGACGCGAGCCTTGGGCGCGATCTTCTTGGGATCGATGCCTTCGGCGATGAGCTCGGTATGGACAGGACGGTAGTCGAGCTTGACGTCACCCGATTCGGAGACCCAGGCCAGCGTATGCTTGCGCCAGTTCTCGTCGTCGCGACCGCCAAACGCACCGGATGTGTAGTCTTCGCGCGCATGCGAACCACGGCTCTCCTTGCGGGCCTCGGCGCCATAGACCGTGGTGATCGCATTGGCCATCAGGTTGTGCAGTTCGAGCGTCTCGACCAGATCGGAGTTCCAGATCATCGAACGGTCGGTGACCTTGATATCCGGCAGCTCCTTCCAGATCGCCGACAGGCGCTGGCAGCCGCTCTCAAGCGATTCCTGCGTGCGGAAAACGGCCGCGTCGTCCTGCATGGCGCGCTGCATCTTGTCACGCAGAACAGCCGTCGGCGTCTGGCCGGAAGCGTGGCGCGTGGCGTCGAAGCGATCCATGATCTTGTCACAGGCGGCAACGTTGAGGTGCGGCACCGGCGAGGTGCGATCAATGACTTCCGCAGCACGGATGGCAGCCGCACGACCGAAGACCACGAGGTCGATCAGCGAGTTCGAGCCAAGGCGGTTTGCGCCGTGCACCGAAGCGCAACCGGCTTCGCCGACGGCCATCAGGCCGGGGATGATGCGCTCCGGATTGCTGGAATCCGCGTTCAGCACTTCGCCCCAGTAGTTCGTGGGAATGCCGCCCATGTTGTAGTGAACCGTCGGTAGGACCGGGATCGGCTCGCGGGTCACGTCGACGCCGGCAAAGATCTTGGCCGATTCCGAAATGCCCGGCAGGCGCTCGTGCAGGACCGCCGGATCGAGGTGATCGAGATGCAGGAAGATGTGATCCTTGTTCTTGCCGACGCCGCGGCCTTCCCGGATTTCCATCGTCATGCAGCGCGAGACGACGTCACGCGAGGCAAGATCCTTCGCAGACGGAGCATAACGCTCCATGAAGCGCTCGCCTTCGGAGTTGACGAGATAACCGCCTTCGCCGCGTGCGCCTTCGGTGATCAGACAGCCAGCACCGTAGATACCCGTCGGATGGAACTGAACGAATTCCATGTCCTGCAGGGGCAGACCCGCACGGGCGATCATACCGCCGCCGTCGCCGGTGCAGGTATGCGCTGACGTCGCCGAGAAATAGGCGCGGCCATAGCCACCCGTCGCCAGCACGACCATCTTGGCCGAGAAGCGATGGATTGTGCCGTCGTCGAGGTTCCAGGCAACGACGCCGGTGCAGCGGCTGCCATCGTCAGACATGATCAGGTCGAGCGCGAAATACTCGATGAAGAATTCCGCATTGTTCTTCAGCGACTGGCCGTAGAGCGTGTGCAGGATGGCGTGTCCGGTACGGTCGGCGGCAGCGCAAGTGCGCTGTACCGGCGGGCCTTCGCCGTAGTTCTGCATGTGGCCGCCGAACGGGCGCTGATAGATCTTGCCTTCCTCGTTACGCGAGAAGGGCACGCCGTAATGCTCGAGCTCATAGACCGCCTTCGGGGCTTCCATGGCGAGATACTGCATGGCATCGACATCGCCGAGCCAGTCGGAACCCTTGACGGTGTCATAGAGGTGCCATTGCCAGCAGTCGGGCGTCATGTTGTTCAGCGAGGCGGCGATACCGCCCTGGGCCGCAACGGTGTGCGAACGCGTCGGGAAGACCTTGGTGATGCAAGCCGTCTTGAAGCCCTGTTCGGCCATGCCGAGCGTCGCGCGCAGGCCGGCGCCACCGGCACCGACGACCACGACGTCGTAGGAATGGTCAACATAGGTATAGGCCTTGCCGGTCTGGGCGAAGTTATGAATGGTTGCCATGTTGATTTACCCTACGAATGCGATCTTCAAGATGGCGAAAAGACAGAGGCCACCGATCAGGATCGCGAAGAACGTGTTCAGCATCAGAAGCAAAAGCTTGGTGATCTCGGTGTGGACATAGTCCTCGATGATCACCTGCATGCCGAGCTTCATATGGATCAGGGCCGACAGCAGGACCAGGCCCATGACGACCGCGACGAGAGGGTGCGACAATGCGCCGACCACCTCGGCGTAGGGAGCGCCGTTGTACATGACCAGGAAGCCGATGAAGAAGAGCATCAGCGGAATGTTCGAAACGGCCGTCAGACGCTGACGCCAGAAATGCTCGGTGCCTTCCTTGGCCGAGCCGAGACCGCGGACCTTGCCGAGCGGAGTGCGCATATCCATGGAATGGTGCCTCAGGTGCGAATGAGATAGGCGACGACCCAGATCAGGATCGTCAGGACGACGGATGCCACGATGTTGGCCTTGGCAAGCTTGGTCGAGAAATGCTTGTCGAAACCGTAGCCGACATCCCACATCAGGTGACGCAGGCCGCCCAGCATGTGATGAATCAGCGCCCAGGTGTAGCCGAACAGGATCAGGCGACCGACGATGGTGCCCATGAACCAATTCACCCATTCAAAGTATTCGGCACCGGTGGATGCCGCAATCAGCCACCACGCAACCAGGATCGTGCCGAAATAAAGCGCCGCACCGGTAATGCGGTGCAGAATCGACATGATCATGGTTGGAATGGGCTTGTAGATCTGCAGATGCGGCGACAGGGGCCGGTTTTTTGTCACATTCGCCATCTAAACCTCGCGGCGTCTCGATGCGGTCCGACCATACGGACATGCTGTTCGCAATGCGTCATAACGTTTGTAGTGCATTGCATCAGGGCGACGTTTAATCCTCGAATTCCCGGACGACAAGCACATTCGCTTGACGATTTCAATTTAATCGATTCGCGTGAACAGAACTTTAGCGCCACGACAAACCGCATCCCTCGATACGAAAAAAGCGTGGAGATGGATGACTTTAGCAATCACTTGCGGCATGTTGGGTTAACGATTTGTTAACCGCGTTCCCGGGAGCCCCTCATGCTAAAGTCTCGCCTGGCCCTGACGGCCCTCTCCGTCCTGATGATCGGAACATCCGGCGTTGCACAGGCCGGGGACCATGATCAGTGGAATCATCACGGACAGAGCCAGGCCATCATCGGTAGCAACGGGCTGCCGTCCGTGATCCCGGGCATCGGGACGTTTGCAGGGAACGTTTCAGCTCTGCGCATCAAGGGCAACGGCGTCTTTTTTGCCATTAACCGGACGCCGGGACAAAAGGTTGTCGCCTATCGAGCGCCAAAGGCGAAAATCATTGAAATCTCAGCGGAAAACCCGGAAGAGGCCTGCTCCTTCGAAGCGGGCGTTTGCATCATCCGTCCGAAGAACTAGAGAAATCTCCAGACGGTGGTCTTCTTGATCTCGCTGTCCTCCAGCATCCGCGTGACAGGCACCTGATAGGCGGCAAGCGGCTCCAGATGCTCCGTGGGTCGATAACTTCGCCCCGGATCACCCACCAGAACCAGACAGCCGGCCTTCGTCATGGAACCGAACCAGGCGATGAGCGCACGGGCGAAGTCGCTGTCATAGAAGACGTCGCCTGCGAGGATCACGTCGACATCAGGCGAACGCCCGATCAGATCCTCGCTGAAAAATTCGATGGTCACGCCGTTGAGAGCGGCATTCAGCCGCACCGCGCTTCCTGCCCAGGGATCGATGTCAGCGGCCAGAACCTCCGTCGCCCCTGCCATGGCTGCCGCAATCGCGACCAAACCGGACCCGCTGGCGAAATCCAGGACACGTTTTCCACGAACCGTTTCCGGGTGGTCGAGCACGTAGCGCGCAAGCCCCTGCCCGCCGGCCCAGGCAAAGGCCCAGAACGGTGGCGGCAGACCGATGGCCTCCAGATCCGCTTCCGTCTTCAGCCAGAGGTCGTGCACTTCACTCGCCAGATGAAGCTGGATCTCCGGCACATG
>CALSAF010000264.1:0-4515 GCA_943372805.1 Rhizobium sp. Q54 | reverse complement strand
GGGTTGACTGACATGGACAATGCGGCGATCGAGGACATGTTCGAGGCGGTGGGACCTGTCAGCATCCGCCGGATGTTCGGTGGCAAGGGCATCTATGCCCGTGGCGTCATCTTCGCAGTCGAGCTGCGCGGCGAGTTGATGCTGAAAGGCGATGCGCTCAGTGCAACATTGCTGGAAGAGGCCGGCGCGAAGCGTTGGTGCTATGAGGGCAAGAGCGGCAAGCCGGTTGCCATGCCCTATTGGACGATCCCCGACGAAGCACTTGACGATCCCGATCTTATGGCCAAATGGGCGCGGATCGCGCTTGATGCAGCGATCCGGGTCACGGAACGGGAGGCAGATCAGCGCAGATAGGGAAGCACAGCCTGCGTGAAAACCGAGAGCGGTTGCGGCAGGTCATCGAGGTCGTACCAGCCGATATCGGAGAGCTTGTCGGGTTCGGTCAGCTGCGGTTCGCCGGTCGTGTCGTCTGTAACGTAGAGCAGCGAGACCCAGTGCTGGCGGTCCGCCTCGATCCGCTGCTCGGTCACGCCCAGATGGCGGATCGAACCGATCGAAAGCCCCGTTTCTTCCTCTGCTTCGCGGCGCGCGGCAAGCTCTGCCGGCTCCATGTGGTCGACCTTGCCGCCCACAATGTTCCAGTGTCCGGCCTCCGGCGCCTTCATGCGCTTGCACAAAAGCAGTTTGCCATCCCGAAGGATGGCAAGGCCGACCCCGAGACCGGGGAAATCGAGACCGGGCTGACCCAAAGCGATCAGGCCTTCGCGGCGACGATCAGCATGAAGGCGGGGATGTCATCGCCGAAGCCTACAGGCGTCGGGCCGTCGTCATGGTCGTGATGACGGTTGCGGCGGCGATCGCGGTTGTCGTCATTGGCTGGCGACGGATTGTTGCGGTTGTTGCGCGGGTTCTGATCGCGGCGCTTGTCCGTTCTGCGTTCCGCCGCTACCGGTTCTGCCTTGACCACTTCCACCTTCACCGCTTCCATCACCTGTTGTTCCTCTACCGGTTTGACATACTCGCTGCGCGTATCGGATTTATGACCGCCGCGCCGCTCGCGCCCCTTGTCGCGGCCGCGTTTTCCACGGCTTTCATCATGGCTTTCCGCCGGCGCCGGAAGTGCTGTGAGGTCACCATCAAGCCATTCGATCTTCTGGTCGATCAGCTTCTCGATGGCATCGAGGACCTTGGTGTCGCTGCGCGTCACCAGGGTAAAGGCTGCACCCGAGCGTCCGGCACGACCGGTACGGCCGATGCGGTGGACATAGTCTTCGGCATGGATCGGAACGTCGAAATTGAAGACGTGGCTGACATCCGGAATATCGAGACCGCGGGCGGCAACGTCAGAGGCGACGAGCAGCGTGATCGCATTGGCCTTGAAGTTTGCCAGCATGGTCGTGCGCGAACGCTGGTCCATGTCACCATGCAGGGCGCCGACGGAGAAGCCGTGGCGGTCGAGCGAGCGGAAGAGGTCGGCGACATCCTTCTTGCGGTTGCAGAAGATGATCGCGTTCTTCAGGTCGTCCTGGGCGCGGATAAGGTCACGCAGGGTCGAACGCTTCTCGTAGTCCTTGTTGTGGCAGGCAACCAGGCGCTGGGTCACGGTCTTGGCCGTCGAGGACGGCGGTGCGACTTCGATGCGCTCCGGGTTCTGCAGGAACTGGTCGGCCAGCTTCTGGATTTCCGGCGGCATGGTCGCCGAGAAGAACAGGGTCTGGCGCGTGAAGGGGATCATCTTGGCGATGCGCTCGATGTCGGGGATGAAGCCCATGTCGAGCATGCGGTCGGCTTCGTCGATGACGAAGACTTCGACGCCGGTCATCAAGAGTTTGCCGCGCTCGCAATGGTCGAGCAGGCGGCCGGGCGTGCAGATCAGGACGTCTGCGCCGCGTTCCAGCTTGCGGTCCTGTTCATCGAAGGACACGCCACCGATCAGCAGCGCCACGTTGAGCTTGTGATTCTTGCCGTACTTCTCGAAGTTCTCGGCGACCTGGGCTGCGAGTTCGCGCGTCGGCTCCAGAATGAGCGTGCGCGGCATGCGGGCGCGGGCACGGCCTTTTTCCAGCAGGGTCAACATCGGGAGAACGAAGGATGCCGTCTTGCCGGTGCCAGTCTGCGCAATGCCGAGAATGTCCCGCCGTTGCAAGGCCGGCGGTATTGCGCCTGCCTGGATCGGGGTCGGGATCGTGTAGCCGGCATCGGTGACGGCAGAAAGGACTTTTTGGCTCAGGCCAAGGTCAGCAAAAGTGGTCAAAGGGAAGTAGTTTCCGTTCCTGTTCTCGCGAACATCGCTCAATAGCCCTTGAGATCGGGCGCCAATGGTTGCGGCGAATAGAAGGAAACCGCCGGAAAGTCAAGGAAACTGCCGGATTTAACCCTACAAAGGCTTAATCATCACGATTAATTGGAGCGGGTCGTCCAAACGATCTGCAAACCTGCAAGGCCGAGTGCCGAACCTGCGATCCGATTCGTTCGGCGGATGACCACCGGAGACCGCATCAGGGCGCGTGCCCGTCCGGCGATGTAGACATGGCCTCCGACGACGACGATCTCCACCAGGATAATCACACCTGCCAGTGCGGCATAGTCATTCCAGCCGAAGGTCGAACCGACGAAGCCCGGCAGCAGAGCGAGGTAGAACAGCGGCATCTTGGGATTGCCGAGGTTGAGGGCAATCGCGGTCGCGAAGACCTTCACAAGGTCCGACCGGCTTTCATGGGCGGTGACATCGGGCACGACAGGCTCGTCTGTCCACAGGCGATAGGCCATGTAGATCAGATAGATCGCGCCTGCATAGCGGATTACCGTCATCACGAGCCCCATCTCCTGAGCAATCATCGACAGGCCGAAGGCTGCAAGGCCGAGATAAACCAGGATTCCACAGAGCGTGCCCAGCCCATAGACGACCCCGGATGCTGCGCCATGCGAGACGGTTCGCGCGACGATCGTCATGTTGTCGGGGCCGGGGCTGGCCGCGAAGACGAAGAAGGCAAGGGCGAAGGCAAGAAGGGAAGAGGCGTCCATCGAAGCGGTCTCCGGTTGCAGCCAGTCTCTCTGCAGCCAGAGCTGCTGTCAATTGATCAGCGGGGTGAGCTTCATACCGGCATTGAGGAAGCGCATGGGGTCGACAGGGTCGCCGTTTCGCCTGACCTCGTAGTGCAGATGCGGACCGGTTGAACGGCCAGTGGAGCCTGAAAGGCCGAGGACCTGGCCCGGGTCGATCTCGTCGCCTTCGCTGACAAGGATACGGGACATATGGCCGTAGCGCGTCGTCAGGCCGAGGCCGTGGTCAATTTCGACCATGTTGCCATAGCCGCCGGAAAAGCCTGCCGTCACCACCTTGCCGGCGCCTGTCGATCGGATCTCCGTGCCTGTCGGCGCGCGAAAATCGATGCCGGCATGCATGGCGAGCCCGCCGAAAAACGGGTCGGGACGATTGCCGAATCGACTGGTGATTTCGCGGCCGGGGGCGGGGTTGGCAAAGGGAAGACGCTTGGCCGTATCGCGGACAGTTTCCAGCCGCGTCAGTGCGACGTCGAGAGCGTTGAGCGAGGCGTTGAAGTTGCGGTCGGAGTGCGGCGCCAGATAGGGGCCGCCGATCGCATCGGCCACCGGCAGCGATGCCTGCTCATCGATCGGGACGCCCTGGCGCTTCAGGATCGCAGCGATTTCGTCGGCGGTCTGGGAGGCGCCGCTCGCCAGTTCATCAATGCGCTGCAATTGCTCTGCTTCGATTTCCTTGAGGGAGAGTGTCATGTGCGAGAAGAGCCTGTCGGCCCTATCGGCGACGTTTTCGCCGGTCATCGGAACATAGCCTAGCGCAAGCGCGGGCTTTTGCTCGATTTCAGGTGTCGCGGGTGTACCGTTGCCGCCAAGCAACGCGGCGAAGGCCTGTGTGCCTGCGGAGAGGGCGGCCTGGTCCTTGCCGTTAACCGCAGGCTTGTCCGCGGGGACGGGGCCGTCGTTCGGCAAGGGCGCGGAAGATGTGCCGCCTTCCAGCAGCGCACCGATCCGTCCATGTCTCGATGTCAGAGCCATCTGCTGTTCAAGTAGCTTTTCAACCTTTTCCTCGACCACCTGCTGGTCGAGAAGCTGGCGGGACGTGACACGGTCCACCTGTGCTCGCAGCGCCGCAATCCGGTCCTCGTATTCATGCTGCATCCGCGCCTGGCGGGCCATGGTCGCGCCGATCAGGTTGTCGCGCAGCACCAGATAGGTTGTTGCCCCGAGATAGCCGATTGCCATGGTCCCGAGGAAGCAGACGGTCAGGGCCATCATCCAGGGGCGGATGGTCATGTGCCGAATGCGGTCGCCACTCGCAAGGATGACGACATGCTGTTCCTTGCGCTTTCCGAAGACCTGGCTGTTCGAACCCGTCGCCACGCTGACCCCCAATTCATGCCGGTCATCGCTGCCGCGCGATGACCCGATGGCTGTGAGTCGTCTGTCCGACCCTGCCTTGAGAAGTTACGCATAATTAGGGTTAATGAAGCGTTAGGCGCCTGGGATTGCGTG
>CALSAF010000263.1:0-4581 GCA_943372805.1 Rhizobium sp. Q54 | reverse complement strand
CGGTGCGATCTTGAGCCGTGCACTGTGTTTGAACGGTGTCCATTGAAAAAAGCCTGCAGCGACGACAGCGCCCGCAGCCACAACACCCGTCACGCCCGAAGTGGAAACCAGGTGTGGCCCGACCTGAAGGTGCAAGGTCATATCGATTGTCGCGAGCACGAGGGAAAACAGGGTCCAGATAAATCCGTAGCCGCAAAGGAAGCCGAAAGCGGTGGCTGCAGGACCACCGGTTCTGAGCGTCAGCCACGCAGGAGTGGCGCAAGGCAACATCATCGCCAGCGTCATCGTAGCACCCATTCCACAGAATTGCCCCCAGGCTCTCCATGAGAAAGTCGGTGTTACATCCGTGATACAAAGTGACTGCCAGAGCTCAAAGGGGATACCTTTCATCATGAGGACGATGCCACCGGCGACGTCCATACCGGGGCCGAGCGCCCCAGCTTCAGATGAGAAAATGGCCGTAACGAGCATATCGGCGATGGCCAACCACCCCAAAACGACAAAGCTCGTCGCGAGGAGATATGCAGGTCGTGCGACATGCCGAAACCGTATCGAAGGCAAAGATTGCGGGGAAAGCATCCCGGCTGTTCCTCTCGAGGCAGACCAATCAAAAATTGAGATTCAAGTCTGCGCACGAGAGAGATGCTATGCAATCGACCGTTTGGTGGAGGGGCTGAGGCGACCATCGGTAAACTCGCAACCCCGTGCGAGAGCCGGAGCCCCGGGGTTTGCCGCCTTGTGAATGATGCGAGGCGCCGGAGCGCGGACGATGCCTTTCGTTTTTACAACGCTCGTCGCTTCAACAATGCTGGAATTCGTGTCATCGCCAAGAGACCCTACGGCGCTCTCCATAACCTTTTGCTCTGGGACCGAACCTTCGACCACCGGGATTATGTAGGGCGATCGGGACGTTATATCCGATTGCCGAGTGAGGACGTTCCTCGTTGTAGTACCTGCGCCAAGTCTCCAACTTTTCGCGCGAATCCGCAAGGGTCAGGAACCAATGGGCGTTCAGGCATTCGGACCGCAGCTTGTTGTTGAAGGCCTCGATGAAGCCGTTGTCAGTCGGTTTGCCCGGGCGTGAGAAGTCCAGGGTGACGTTATTGGCATAGGCGCAGAGGTCGAGGTCACTGGAGATGAACTCTCTGCCATTGTCCACCCTGATCGTCTTCGGATAGCCAGTCTTCCGGCAGATGCTTTCCAGGGTCTGGACGACATCCTCGCCGCGATAGGTGAAGCGAGCGTCGGCGGCCGGGCAGTGGCGCGAGTGCGTGTCGACCACGGTCAGGATGCGCAACTTCTTGCCGGTCGCGAGTTGGTCGTGGACAAAGTCCCCCTCTCGGCGCTTGCCAGCAAACGCCTACCAAGGCAGGGCATTGCCCAGACATCCTTCGGCCCGACAGCATCCTGGCGATCGTCTCTGAGCTTTGCCTTCACCCGGCGCTTCGGATGCTTGTTGCGCAGCTGAAGGCCTAACTCGCTGTAAATCCTGCGTGTCTTCTTCATATTGATCTTCCAGCCATCACGGCGCAAATGCACATGAACACAGCGGTAGCCATACCGCACGCGTGTCTCGCAAATCTCCTTGATGCGTCGTTCGAGTGGGGCCTGTCCGGTGCGGCGGGACTTGCAGTGGTAGGTCGACGTGTCGAACCTCAGGACCTTGCAGGCCCGTCGGATCGATATGCCCCAATCCACCAAGCATCCCGTCGATCAGCTTGCGCTTCCGGACAGGCCTCAAGGCTTTCGGCGGATGACTTGCCTCGCAGCATCTCCCGGTCCAGGGTCAGATCGGCAACGATCTTCTTCAGTCGGGAATTCTCATCTTCCAGAGCTTTCAGTCGGCGCATCTCGTCGGGCAACAGACCCGCATATTTCTTGCGCCAATTGAAATACGTCGCCTGGCTGATTCCCGCCTTCCGGCAGATCTAGGCCACCGGCACTCCGTCGTCGCCCTGCTTCAAAATCAACGCCTTCTGGGCGTCCGAAAACTTCGATGCCTTCATGCTTCCGCTCCTTCTCCCAGCCGGGAAATTACTGCGGAAAACTCCAATTATGAACGGTCCAGTTTTTGGGATCAGAGCAGATCGCCGGCCCCATACGGTGCCGCCACGACTGAAACGTCGCGACGAGGCATTACCCGCGCCAATCCCACCACATCCGAGGGCAGCAAGGTTTCTGCCATTTTGGGCGGCAGTTCGATGTCGGGCGGCAACGCAATCGGCACATCCGAGCCGCCGCCGGGCTGAAGCCCCGTCAGCGCGTAAAACTTCTGCAGACCTGTCGGTTGAAAATACATTCCGAGCACAACGCCTGAGAACATGAAGACTGGGACCAGCAACACCAGCAGGTACCGCTTACGAAACCGGCGGCGCCGTCGAGGCGATTTGGGCTGGGACAGATTCAGATTGATCGGGAGTCTTGCTTCATCAGTCGCTGACATTGCAGTTCACTCGTTCCTGTCGATCTTGGAATAGGAGGCTTACCTCAACTCTTTTGTTCTGGTCTTATCAACCGGCAAGGATGCCTCGGCGATTAGGTTGCAACGAAACACATATCACAGAGCATATGTTTCTATTGTCCGATATCGTGCATTTGTAATGCCCGGTCAGACATCCGGGCGGATATCTGACCAAGATGAGGCAACAAAGCCACGCAAGCCTGGCTTTTATCGACCGAAATCAGCCGTTGTCACGACGCCGTCTGTGTTCCGGTCCAGCATGCCCATCCAGGCTACGGCACCGCCGAGGAATTCGTCCCGCGACACCTTGCCGTCCTGGTCGGTGTCATTGTTCTGAAGTGTCATCCCCTGGGATGCCCGGTCGGCTCTGCCACCATGACCACCGGCATTGGCCTTCATGTCGTTGGCGCGCGCCTCATCGAAATACACGTATTCATCGGCGTCGATAAACCCGTCCTCGTTGGAATCGAAGGTGAGGAAAACGTCACCGCGCTTGGTCTGCAGCTCGGAAAGGGTGGCTTCGCCATTTGCGTCGAGGTCCCAGTTCTCCAGGAAGTGGGCACCGGGATTGCCCTGTTGCTGAGCCATAAGGGGTGCTGCGGAAGCAGCCAGAGCCATGGCAGCGATCAGAGTTTTCTTGAGACTATGCATTTTGCGTTCCTCTTCAACGGATCTCGTTTGCGCGTCTTGAGCGGCGAAGTCTGTTTCACCCCGCCTCGACTGCGATGGACATGTGATGACGGATGCATGTCGCACGATGATGCCGTCTGCGGTCCCTTTTGTAACGGTTTGTCGCAGGTCGGCGGACTGACACCCGGCGTGACAAAGGAGGAGTGGAACGCAGTCCCCATCATGCGATAGAAACATGCCATGACCTCAAGCGACCCCAGTCCACATATCCTGATCGTCGACGACCACCGCGACATCCGCGACGGGTTGGTCCGCTACCTCGATAAGAACGGATTCCGGACCACGGCTGCGCGCGACGCAACCGAGATGGACAAGTGCCTGCATGGCGGACGCTTCGATCTCGTGATCCTGGACGTCATGATGCCGGGTGAAGACGGCCTGTCGATCGCACGTCGGCTGAGCAGCGCAGGTGGGCCACCGATCCTGATGCTTAGTGCCTTGGCCGAAGAGACGGATCGCATTGTCGGCCTTGAGGTCGGCGCCGACGATTACCTGCCAAAACCTTTCAGCCCGAGAGAATTGCTGGCAAGGGTCAAGGCGATCTTGCGGCGGACCGGTCGAACGGCCAGCCTTGCCGGCAGCCTCTCCGGCCGACGCCTTTCCTTTTCCGGATGGACGCTGAATACGGATACGCGGCAGCTGACGCGCGACGAAAACGGAAAACAGATATCGCTGAGCTCTACGGAATTCCGTCTTCTTATCGTCTTCCTCGAACGTCCCCGATTTGTCCTGTCCCGGGATCAGTTGATGGATCTGACCGAGGGACGGGCCCCGGATGTCTTTGATCGGGCGATCGACAACCAGATCAGCCGGTTGCGGCGCAAGATCGAGCCCGATCCGGGACACCCGACGATCATCACGACGATACGGGCGGGAGGCTACAGCCTCGCCTGTGATGTGGCAGTCTTGCCATGAACATTGGATGGCCCAAGGATCTCAGCGCACGGATCGGACTGACCACCCTCGCCGCGCTGATCCTTACCCAGATCCTGTTCCTCGCCTTGTTCGGTGCAGAGCGGGGCCTCTCGCATGTGGAGGAACAAAAGGCAGATATTATGAGGCAGGGCGAACGCCTTGCTGGTCTCCTGCCGAAGATCCCCGAAGCGGCGAGGATGGACGTTCTTTCGGCCGCCGGTTCGGAACGCCTTGTGTTCATGCTGAGCGGCACGCCAATGGTCATCGCAACATCAGACGGTGACGGGCGCATGGAGCTTGCGGCGCGTAGCAGTTCGGTCGAGCATCCCGGCTATGAACCGCTGGCGGCGTTCGCGCGGCGGATTGGCCTCTCACCAGCAACACTGCGCTTGTCTCTTCCGACGTCGGACGGTCAATGGCTCAACATCGAGGCATCACTGGAGCGGCCCGGCGCATTCCTGCCGCCGCGGCTTTTGCTCGGCGCGATCCTCTCTGCCCTCGCAGTCTGGATCGTC
>CALSAF010000262.1:0-4670 GCA_943372805.1 Rhizobium sp. Q54 | reverse complement strand
GGAGCCCTACGTCAACCTCGCCCAGATCCATATGCACACGCCCGCCTTCACCGAAGAGGGCGGTGCAGCCTCCCTGTCGCGTGAGGCGATCGACATGAACCTCACCTTCACCAATCTCGGCCTGCGGGCCGCGACGGAGGTGGCGCTGGGCGGCGTGAATGCAACGGTCCGGGGTGCAGCCGGCTGGCAGCATGCTTTCGGCGATACCGAAACGGCCTCGACACTGTCCTTTGCCGGTGGCAGTGATTTCGTCACGTCCAGCAAGACGGTCGCCGAGAATAGCCTCGTTCTGCAGGCAGGTATCGACATGCCGATAGGCACCATGGCGACCGTCGGCATCGGTTTTGATGGCAACTACAGCAATCGCGGCAACGCGCAATCGGTCAAACTGAACTTCCAGAAACAGTTCTGACCGGCCTCGATCTGGTGATGCGGCCTTTCGGTCGCCTACTGCAACAAGTGCCTTGTCAATTTGCCGGTGCTATCCGCAGCCCCGCTGCCGGGTGGAGTTCCACCCGCAGCCGCTCGTAGGTCGCGATGGTCGGGTGGGAAGTGGCTAGTGGATGCACGTGCGTGGCAGTGATCACCGCCACATCGGCACCCGCAGCTTCACCTGCGCGCACACCGGCCAGCACATCCTCGAATACCAGGCAGCGTGACGGATCTAAGCCCAGCCGCTGTGCCCCAAGGCGATAGCCGGCGGGATCGGGCTTGCCGATCTTCACGTCTTCTGCCGTGACGATCTGGAACGGTTGCGGGAGGCCAGCCGCCCCAATGCGGGCGCGGGCAAGCGCCGATGGCGCAGATGTCACGATCGCCCAGCGTTCTACCGGCAGGCTTTTCAGAAAGGCGATGGCGCCCGGAATGGGCACAATGCCCTCGAGATCTTCGATCTCGCCGCGCTCTATCGCCAGCGCCTCCTGCGCCACGTCGATACCGGGCAGGTTCAACGCGCTGATGGTGTCGATCCCGCGCTTGCCATGCATGGTGGGCAGAAATGTCTCAAGATCGAGCCCATGCTTGAGCGCCCAGCGGCTCCAGACCCGCTCCGCAGCGGCGATGGAATTGAGCAGCGTTCCGTCCATGTCGAAGAGGAAGCCATCGTAGAAGCGGTCGAAAAGGCGGTCGGGGGAATGATGCAAGGGGAGGTTCCTCTGGTCGATCGCGGATCAGGCTCCCGTAACCGCTCCGGCCCGGGGCTGCAAACACTTAAATCAGGACGTGGGTGGATGGCAGGTGACAGGGCGTCCTCTCTGCCCTAGTCTCGGACGCGAGAGACAGGGGCGTCTGGCGCGAGCCAGGCTGAGAAGCACCCTTTGAACCTGAACCAGATCATGCTGGCGGAGGGAGTCGCTCGGGTGCCGCAGTCTCTCCGCGTCCTGCCCGTTGCTTCTCCGCCACGTTAGGAGAAGCAGAGATGACATCGTCCCCGATCCGCAACGTGCTGAGCATTGCCGGTTCCGATCCTTCCGGAGGCGCCGGCATTCAGGCAGATCTCAAGGCCTTTTCCGCGCGAGGCTGCTATGGCATGGCCGTCATCACCGCGCTGACGGCGCAGAACACGCAAGGTGTTTCTGCGGTGATGCCACTCGATCCCGCTTTTGTCGCGGAGCAGATCCGCATGATCTTTGCTGATGTGCGTGTCGACGCCGTCAAGATCGGCATGATCGCCAATGCCGGGATCGCAAAGGCGGTGGCCCATGGGTTGAAACCCTATCGTGGCATACCCGTCGTCCTCGACCCCGTCATGATCGCCAAGGGCGGCGCATCGCTACTGGATCCGGAGGCAGTAGAAGTGCTTAGGACCGAACTCTTGCCGCTTGCCACTCTTCTCACACCGAACCTGCCGGAGGCGGCGGCCCTGCTCGGCGACCCGGAAGCCTGCGACCGCTGCATCATGGAATCCCAGGCCGTCCGGTTGACATCGCTCGGTCCCCGCGCCGCGCTGGTGAAGGGAGGGCATCTTGCGGGGGGTGAAAGCCCCGACGTGCTGGTTGCGGAAGGGCGGGTGACCTGGTTCGAGGCGGACCGTATCGCAACGCGCAATACCCATGGCACCGGCTGTTCCCTGTCGAGTGCGCTCGCAGCCGAACTGGCAAAGGGGCTTGATGCGCAAGAGGCCGTGCGGGTGGCCAAGGCCTGGCTCGCGGATGCCGTCCGCCACTCGGGTGCGCTGACGGTCGGCTCCGGACACGGTCCTGTCCACCACTTTCATGCGCTTTGGCCGGCGACTGCACAGACTTGATCTCAGAGGCGACGAGTACACGCAGAAAGAATACCCGGCGGTGGAGTGCCGCCGGGCAAGGTGAACTTGACTGCAGGTGTTAATGATCGGCCTTGATAAAGGTTCCGTTCTGCAACTCTTTCATCGCCTGCATCAGTTCTTCGCGGGTGTTCATCACGATCGGCCCGTGCCAGGCGACCGGCTCCTTGATCGGCTTGCCGGTCACCAGCAGGAAGCGGATACCCTGTTCGCCGGCCTGCACGGTGATCTCGTCGCCCGTGTCGAAAACGACGAGTGTACGGTTGCCGGAGAGGTCGCGAATATTGAGCTCTTCGCCCATATATTCCTTCTCGACCTTCACACCGAAGGGCTTGGAGGCATCGCGGAACGAGCCGGAGCCGGCGAAGATATAGGCGAAGGCCGAGCGATAGGTATCGACCGGGAAAGTCTTGCGCTTGCCGGGTGGCACCGAGATGTCGAGATAGACGGGCTCTGCAGCGATGCCGTCGACGGGGCCGCTCTTGCCCCAGAAATCGCCACAGATGACGCGCACCGACGTGCCGTCATCATCAATGACGACAGGAATCTCGCCCGATTTGATGTCCTGATAGCGTGGCTTCGTCATTTTCAGCGAGGAGGGCAGGTTCGCCCAGAGCTGGAAGCCGTGCATTCGGCCGGCAAAGTCGCCCTTCGGCATTTCCTGGTGCAGGATGCCGCTGCCAGCCGTCATCCATTGCAGGTCGCCCGCGCCCAGCATGCCCTGGTTCCCCAGGCTGTCGCCATGCTCGACGGTGCCTGCCAGCACATAGGTGATCGTCTCGATGCCGCGATGCGGATGCCAGGGAAAGCCGCGAACATAATCCATCGGCTCGTCATTGCGGAAATCGTCCATCATCAGGAACGGGTCGGTCATTGACGGATCGCCGAAGCCGAAGACACGGTGCAGCTTGACGCCGGCACCCTCCATGGTCGGTGTGGCGCGGCTCTCATGCTTGACGGGACGGATGGACATCGACGGGCCTCCTCGTGGAACACTGCATTCTGTAGTCCGGCAATATAGGCGAGGGGGCAAGGAGGCGCAGGCCTGCCTGACGGAACGCAGTGTTCACTTTTATGCGGCCCCGGCCTCGAAAGAATGTTGCGCTGCCCAACAAAAATTTGTCATGAAGGACGTCATATTTGCAAATCATTAGTCTATCGGGCGAAGACTGTTGAAGATCGGCAGTCGTTTCGATGGAGCTGGGAGCAAAAGTCATATGTGTCGTTGGGCGGCCTACCGTGGTGTTCCGATCTTCATCGAGGAGCTCGTCACCTCTCCTGCACATTCCCTGATCGAACAATCCCATTGCGCGACCCGCGCCAAGACGGCCACCAACGGCGACGGCTTTGGTCTCGCCTGGTATGGGGATCGCCCCGAGCCGGGCCGCTTCCGGGATGTCCTTCCTGCCTGGTCTGACTGCAATCTGAAGAGCCTCGCAAGCCAGATCCGCTCCCCGCTGTTCCTCGCCCATGTCCGCGCGGCCACCCATGGCGCCACTCGCCGCGACAATTGTCATCCCTTCGTCCAGGGCGCCTGGTCCTTCATGCACAATGGCCAGATTGACAATTTCGACCGTATTCGCCGCCCAATGGAAGGCATGCTGGATGACGAGCATTTCCACGCCCGCGTCGGCACGACCGACAGCGAGCTGCTCTTCCTGCTTGCCCTTCAGTTCGGACTGAGAGAGCGCCCGATCGCGGCGATGAGCGAAGCCGTCGGCTTCGTCGAGCAGATCAGCCTGCACCTGACCGGGACCGCCCGCATCCGCATGACGGCGGCCTTCTCCGATGGCAAGACGCTCTATGCCGTGCGCTACTCAACCGATGAATACGCGCCCACCCTGTTTGCTGGCCCCATGGGTCCCGGCGGCAGCTATTGCCTCGTTTCCGAGCCTCTGAACGACGAGACGGACACCTGGGTGGAAATCCCGGCCGGCAGCGCTGTGATCCTCAGCGACCAGGGCCTTGATACCGCCGAATTCAAGCCGCAGGTCGAGTCGACCAGGATCGGGCAGATCCGTCAACCTGCCATGGCGGCAGGTTGATCCCTCAACCTCAATCGATGATGCCCAGTTCCGCACGCAGCTTCCGTGTCAGCGACGCGCTGACCGTATGATAGGATCGGCTGAGATATTCCCGCACATCGGCTTCGCCGAGCTCGGAATCCGGCATGACCGTCACCCATTTGCGCTTGGCGAAATAGGGCGCCTGTGACACTCCCTGAAGTGAGGTGAGGATCTCGAAGCTCTCCTCGCTTACCTTGAAGCACATCCGCCGTTCCCCGTCGGTGAGCAGCGCGAAGACCTTGTCACCGACCTTGGCGACCCGGCTGTCCCACTGGTCGACAAGGCTCGTTCCGGCGAGGCCCTGAACGAAGGCTTCGAAGTCGGGGCGCGTAAACAGGCTC
>CALSAF010000261.1:0-4707 GCA_943372805.1 Rhizobium sp. Q54 | reverse complement strand
GTTGCGGCTTCAGTCGGCGCCTGGCTTCGCATACCGGCCGGGACCATGCTCCTGCCGCTGATTGCCACGACGATCCTGCATGTGATGGGCTACATCACGCTGCAACTGCCCGAATGGCTGCTGGCGCTTGGTTACGGCGTGATCGGCTGGCGAATCGGGCTGTCGTTTACCCGGCGCATTCTCCGGCATGCGGCAAGCGCCCTGCCCCAGATCGTCGGCTCCATCCTCGTGCTGATGACGTTCAGCGGCGGTCTCGCCTTCCTGCTATGGTCGCTGCATGGCATCGACCCGCTGACCGCCTATCTCGCGACCAGCCCCGGCGGGCTCGATTCGATCGCGATCATTGCCGCGACGACGCCTGTCGACATGTCCTTCATCATGGCGCTGCAGACCATGCGGCTGATCCTGATCATCCTGATCGGACCGACGATTTCGGATTTCGTCGCTAGACGCGTGGCGAAGGGCTGAGCGCCCTTCGCCCGATCATATTCAGTCGCGGGGGAATTCCAGGCCCATCTCGCGGAAGCGCTCGGGATCATTGCCCCAGTTTTCACGCACCTTGACGAAGAGGAACAGGTGCACCGGCTGCTCCAGGATTTCCGACATCTCCTTGCGGGAGGCCGTTGAGATCGCCTTGATCGCATCGCCATTCTTGCCGAGCACGATCTTCTTCTGGCTGTCGCGCTCGACATAGATGACCTGCTCAATGCGAACCGAGCCGTCCTTGCGCTCTTCCCACTTCTCAGTCTCGACATGCGAGGAATAGGGAAGTTCCTGATGTAGACGCAGGAACAGCTTTTCGCGGGTGATCTCGGCTGCGAGCTGGCGCATCGGCAGATCGGAGATCTGGTCTTCGGGATAATACCAGGGGCCTTCCGGGAAGGTCTCCGCCAGATAGTCCATGATATCGTCGCAACCCGAGCCGGTGGTCGCCGAAATCATGAAGGTACGGTCGAATTTGACCGCTTCGTTTGCTGTCTCGGCCAGCTTGAACAGGTCCTCATGGCGGACGCGGTCGATCTTGTTCAAGACCAGGATCTTCGGCTGCGGCACATCCTTCAGTGCCTCAAGGATCGCTTCCGCGTCGCCGCGCAGGCCGCGTTCGCTGTCAATCAAGAGCAGGATGATATCGGCATCCTTGGCGCCGCCCCAGGCTGATGTGACCATGGCGCGGTCGAGCTTGCGGCGCGGCTTGAAGATGCCGGGCGTGTCCATGAAGACGATCTGGGCGTTCTTGTGGATGGCGATGCCGCGCATGACAGCGCGGGTCGTCTGCACCTTGTGGCTGACGATCGACACCTTGGCGCCGACGAAGCGGTTGACCAGCGTCGACTTGCCGGCATTGGTCGGGCCGATCAGGGCTACGAAGCCGGATCGGGTCGGGGTGTTGACGATGGCTTCGCCGCCGTCCTCTGTCTCTGGTTCGGTCATGGTGTCCAATCAGTTGGCGTCGGAGGGCTTTGCCCAGACGCCTTCGCGTTCGAGTATCTTGGTCGCGGCCACCTGCTCGGCGGCGCGCTTGGAACGATCGATGCCGATCTCGGGCTTCAGGCCCGGGATCTCGACGATCACCGTGAAGCGGGGATCATGATCCGGTCCGGAGCGATCGGCAACCTTGTATGTGGGCGGCGCGCCATACCTGGCATGCGTCCATTCCTGCAATTCAGTCTTGGCGTCACGGCGAGCGCCGTCGGCACGCGCAGCCCTGCCCTGCCAGTATTTCAGGATGAAGCCGCGGGCGGCCTCCAATCCTGCTTCGAGATAGATCGCCGCAATCAGGCTCTCGACCACGTCCGCGCGCACATTCAGCATGTTCTTCGCGGTGATCTTCTTCACGTCCGAGCCGGTGCGGATGAAGCGGTGCAGCTCCATCTCGTCGGCGACCGAGGCGCAAGCCTCGGCGCTGACCAGCTGGTTGAAGCGCACAGAGAGCTCGCCCTCGGTAGCATCGCGAAAGGTGGTGAAGAGCATTTCGGCGACACACAGGCCGAGCACCCGGTCGCCCAGGAATTCCAGCCGTTCGTAGTCGCCCTTCTTGCCCCGCGAGACCTGGGCGCTGGCATGGGTCAGCGCCCGCATCAGGCGGTCGCGGTCGGCGAACGTGTGGCCGATCGCAGCTTCGAGCTGCGTCCAATCCTTTTCGCCGGCCACCTTCTTGTTTGTCATTCGACCACCTTGAACAGGCGATCCCAGCGCATGTTGGCCGGCCACTTCCAGACTTCGCGGAACGAGGTATCGTTGCCGAGCGAGAAGAAGATCAGCGAGGCCTTGCCGATCAGGTTCTCGGCCGGCACGAAGCCGACGTCGAAGCGGCTGTCGAGCGAGTTGTCGCGGTTGTCGCCCATCATGAAATAATGGCCTTCGGGCACGATGAACTCGCGAGTATCGTCACCCCGGGTGTTCTGGGCCTGATCGAGCGTGTCGTAGCTCACCCCATTGTCCAGCGTCTCGCGGAAGACAGGCACATCGGTACCCGGGTCCATGCGGTAGTCGGAGGTGAACACGCCATCCTGAATTTTCGGCACCGGTTGTCCATTGACCTGCAGCACGCCGCCAATCACCTGAATCCGGTCGCCGGGCAGGCCCACGACGCGCTTGATGTAATCAATGCTCGGGTTCGGCGGGAAGCGGAAGACGGCGATGTCACCGCGTTCCGGCGCGCTTTCGAAGATGCGGCCTTCGAAGAGATCCGGCGAGAAGGGCAGCGAGTACTTGGAATAGCCGTAGGAGAACTTGTTGACGAAGATGTAGTCGCCGACAAGCAGCGTCGGCATCATCGAGCCGGATGGGATCGTGAAGGGCTGAAAGAACACGGTCCTGATCACCATGGCCAGGAGCAGAGCCTGGATGATGACCTTGACGTTTTCCCAAAGGGCACTTTGCTTCTTTTCTTCGCTCACGCGGATCGGTTCCTTCTTCCGAAAATCCTGCTCTGTCTAGTCGGTTCGCGCCCGCGCGGCAACCGCAGAGGCGCGCAGACCGGCGCGACCCGTTTACTCAGTTGTGAACTCACCGGCTTTCCGGCAAGGCCTCAACGATGACGAATGCCTGAGCGTAGGGAAATTCATCGGTGATCGTCAGGTGGATGACCGGTCGGTGACCGACAGGCACGAGACGGTCGAGGCACTTGGCGGCCCCGCCGGTCAGTTCGAGGCCAGGCTTGCCGTTCGGCAGGTTGACGACCCCCATCTCCTTCCAGAAAACACCCTCGGCAATGCCGGTGCCGAGCGCCTTGGCCATGGCCTCCTTGGCGGCGAAGCGCTTGGCGTAGGAGGCCGCACTGTCCTTGCGACCGTTCGAACGCGCCTGCTCCTCCTCGGTGAAACAGCGGGCTGTGAATTTCTCGCCGAATCTCTCGATCGAGCTCTCAATTCTTCTGATATCAACGAGGTCGCTGCCAATACCGATGATCATTGTTATACGCTCGACCCTTCGATGGCCTCGGCGAGACGGACCCGCGCCCGCTCTGCGAGACGTATGCGGCGCCGTTGCTGGAATTTCGACACCGACACGTAGATCACGCAATACAGGACGGCGCCACTCAGGGCAGCGAGCGGCACGGCGCCGATCAGCATGGGCTTCAAGATGGGTTCCCACATGCTGTCGAGGCGCGCCAGGGAGAATTTCTGCTCAAGATCGACGCTTTGCGTGACCGGGTCGCCCTTGCCAATCATCCTGTGCCCGACTTCCCAGGTGGTCGCCCAGATCAACGGAAAGGTCAGGGGATTGCCAAATGCCGTGCCGATGGCAGCCGCCACCATGTTGCCGGCAATCAGATAGGCAATCGCGAAGGCGAGCAGAAAATGCAGGCCGATGAACGGGGTCCATGACGAGACCACCCCAGCCACAACACCGGCTGCGATGGCATGCGGCGTGGCCGAGAGACGCAGCACGCGCTTGCTCAGATACTGGAAGGAACGAACGAAGCCTCGCCGCGGCCAGAAGAGCTCGCGCAGTTTGGTCAATCTGGAAATCGGTTGCCG
This sequence comes from Rhizobium sp. Q54, assembly GCA_943372805.1. GTDB lineage: Bacteria > Pseudomonadota > Alphaproteobacteria > Rhizobiales > Rhizobiaceae > Allorhizobium. The sequence continues at coordinate 724 of CALSAF010000261.1, read as the reverse complement.
GCGTCGAAAGAGCATGCCGAACATCTAGTTGATCCGCCGGGCTTTCGGCAAGAAAAAGCGGTTCACGCGGTATCCAAAAAGCAAAGACGCCGGCGATCGACCGGCGTCACAGCATGCAACAGGCGTCTGGCCGTCGGGCAATCAACCGCGGCGGAACATGCCACGGTCGATTTCGCGCTGGCGGTATTCCAGGTCGACGAGATCGCGGGCGCCGTTCAGGTAGTGCATTTCACGCTCTGCAACACTCGGAACGCGGAGAGCGCGGGCGATTTTGCGGATCGGAGTAAACATCGTTTTGTCCTCGGTTCTTTCTCTTCATCTGTTATCCGGAAGATAATGCTGCGACGCACAAGAGACCAGAGACAAGAACTGACGTCAGCCATGCGCTGGACGCATGACGACAGGGTGAGGGTTTACGATTTGGGCAGGATTGTGATGAAAAGTAAGGCACAACGCGTAGAAGGCAGGCGGCCGGGCGGAGGTGGTCCGCCCGGGCCATACTGTCAGGCACAGCGAGGCATCGTCAGTCGTAGACACGCTTGACCGTCGAGATGCAGTCGAGTTCCTTCAACTCGCCGAGCAGCTGGCTGAGCTGGCGCAGGTCCCAGACCTCCAGATCTATTCCCATCTCGGTGAAGTCTGTGGCGATCCGGATCATGTTGAGGACCCGGATGTTGATGTCGAGGCGGGCGACGCACTGGGCGACAGTCGCCAGCGTGCCGGG
>CALSAF010000260.1:0-4750 GCA_943372805.1 Rhizobium sp. Q54 | reverse complement strand
GGCTTGTCGCTGCCGGCAAACCCAAGATCGTCGCCGTGGTCGCCACCATGCGCAAACTGCTCACCATCCTCAACGCCATCATCCGGGACGAAAAACCATGGCAAAACGCTTGACTGCCAAGACAGTCGCTCTCCCCCTTGTGGGAGAGGTTACAAAATCGAGGGCTTAACCCGATCAGGGCTAAACCTCAGATTTTGTTGGTGAGGGGATTGGTGATGGTGGCACGACAAACGGACCCCCTCACTTGCGATTTCAGATGTTTAGGCGGCTTGCGCTCGCCTAATTCATCGAAATCGCTTTCTCCCCCACCGAGGGGGAGAGGGGCTCCGTGCTTGCGGCCCGCTCTCCACCCTCCAGGAACTGAACTGTCAAAAACCCAAGCTTCGCCACCGGTCAGACTCGTCGTCCTCCGGGTGGGTCATTCAAGTCTCGGACGAGGCGCCAGAAGCAACCTGTCTAAGTAGTTTTATGTGGCTCCTTCCGGCGCCTCGTTCGGCGTCTTTTCCCGCTGCATGCGTCTCTCTGGCAAGGCGGCGACGGTCCTCAGGACCTTCGTCCCGAGGAATGACCGGGCGCGGGTCCGGCTTTGACAGAGTTCTTCCTAAGAAGTGTCTGCCAGAGCCTGGCCGGTGGCCCGGGAGGTTCCCGCCGGATGGTGCACCAATCCGACCGGGACCCTCGCCCGGGGGATGATCGTCTGGCCATTTGCGACCGTCCACCATCCCCGCCGTTTGTTTCGCCCCGCTGTCTGGGTGTTCGCGACAGCGCTGGCGCCTTGTCTGTGTGCCTCTGAGGCACGTCCTTCCGATCAGGGTATCCAGATTTTGGGGCATCCGACCCCATCACCCTCGTCAAGCCCTTCGTCCGGAGGGAGACCGTTGCAGCGGGCCGGGGATTTGGATCTGCGACAACCCTCCACCCCGGCGCCGGCCCCGCCTCGCCTGACATCGCATCGTCAGGTGTATCCGAGGGCGGGACAGCGAGGAGTCTAAGAGGGTGGAAATGGGCGGGGATGAAAAAACATGTCGGGCTTTGATTTTGCTTGAGATTTTCTCAAACTCATCCCCCTTCGACTGCGGGAGTTGAAGGGATTTTAGCGGCTTGCGCGGGGCCATCTCCCCCCTTGCGGGGGAGAATGCGAAATCGAGGAATTGGCCCGATCAGGGCCAAACCTCAGATTTCGCAAGAGAGGGGCTTGGTGAGGATGGTGCCAACGGAACCGTGCCCCTCTCCGGGAAAATCTGAAGTTTAGGCGGCTTGCGCTCGCCTAAGCCTTCGATTTTCCGTCCTCCCCCGCTTGGGGGGGAGGCAGGACCGCCTCTATTCCTTCTCCTCGATCGGCAAGGCCGAAAGCTTCAACCCCATGGCCTTCATCAGTTTGAGGACGGTGGCGAATTCCGGATTCCCGTTTTCGCCGAGCGCCTTGTACAGGCTCTCACGTCCAAGCCCCGCCTCCTCGGCGATGGTAGTCATGCCAAGAGAACACGCGACGGTGTTGAGTGCTCTCCGGATTTGAGCGTCTTACCCGACCTTGAGGAACCGAGCGGTGCCTATCTTCTGCATCTTTCCCGTGCAGTTGGGCCACATCACATTATTTTCGCCCAATGGCGACCGAATCTGCCTTGAATGGGGTCTGTCAAGACTATTTAAAAATACGCCACCGTATAATGTTTGAACCTCGAATGAGGCACAACGGGGAGAGTGTCATGGCGAAGCGCAACACCACAATTGATTATGCGGGCCTACATGGTGCGAGGGCATATGCGACCGAGAGGTTGTCTTCAGTAGAAAAAGTGCGCATAAGTGGAACAGCGGGTGACGCGCTGATAAAGGCTTCGTCACAAAACGGTCGTTTTATATCTTCGTCGGGGGGCGTAGTTGGTAAGAAAGGTAAAGTTGTACACAAAAGTTGATTGGGAGCGAGAAGAACCAATCCTCCCTAGCGCGTCGCTTGGCGTTGAAAAGTATCGGGAACATGCTCGCCGCGACTATGCCAGGCTGATCCACTCGCCTTCGTTCAGGCGCCTCCAAGGGAAAACTCAGCTTTTTCCCTCTCACGAGAGCGACTTCTTTCGCAATAGACTCACGCACTCGTTAGAAGTTGCTCAAATCGCAAAGTCGATCGCAATACGACTGAACAGCAACCTAGAGATGTTCAGGAGGAATCCTATAAATCTCGACCTCGTCGAGTTTGCTGGCTTAGCTCATGATTTGGGCCACCCACCCTTCGGACATAATGGCGAGAGCACCCTGGATAGCTTAATGCTTCGATACGGCGGCTTCGAAGGAAATGCTCAAACACTAAGGCTTCTTGCCCGGATTGAGAAGAAAGCGACTACTGAGTTCCCAAGGCTCTCCCAAAAGCCAATTGCGGTAAGGAATGGACAGGATTTACGCCTTGGTCTGAACCTTTCTCACAGAAGCTTGGCGTCAATCCTGAAGTATGACAGAGCAATACCGGAAACCAAGTCGGCACGAGAAAGTCAGCAACTCGAGAAGAAGCCTGTGAAGGGCTATTATCATTCTGAGAAATCGCTGGTCGAACGAATAAAGGAAAAGGTTTGTCCGGGCTACGCCGGGAAATTTAAAACGATCGAGTGCGACATTATGGATATCGCAGACGACATTGCTTACTCAACATATGACCTAGAAGATGCGTTCAAAGCAAGATTCCTATCACCACTTACCATGATGGCAACGGATGATGCTTTCAAGGAACGGATCGCGAAAAAGGTTAGGGAAAGCATTGCAGGGAAATCAGAAAAATTTGCTGAAGAAATAGATAGCTTCGCATCATCCGACGTAAACAACATTCTTGGTGAAATATTCGAACCACTTCTACGAATTGAACCGTCGACCAGAGACAGGCTAAGCGAAGGCATTACGCCAGCAGAGCTTTCGTATAGGATATCCACGCATACCGCTGCGAGCTCTAACGAGTTGGCTGAGAACGGATTCCTCCGAACGTCTTTCACGTCAGAGCTGGTCGGAAAGTTCATAAGAGGTATAAGCGCCGAGATTAATGAGGAATACCCTGCGATGTCACGGATAAACATCGACATCGCCACACTCAAGAAAATTGAAACGCTAAAGCATTTCGTGTTCGAGCTCCTGATACTATCTCCGATGCTGAAGATAGCGGAAAAGAGAGGAGATCAAATCATCAGAACGCTGTTCGAAAGCTTCATGAGCGATTCGAAGCTGTTGCCAGCGGACTGGCGCGAAATGTATGAAACGATAGATTCGGAGAGCTGGCAAGCAAGGGTAGTATGCGACTACATCGCAGGCATGACTGATCGCTACTGTGTGGAAATGTATGCCCGCCTTACCAGCGAAAACCCGATTACAATTTGGAAGCCGCACTGAACCCGCCGGCCTCACGACCGACGGGTCCATAACTCTCTGACGAAACCGCCCTGCCCTCAGCTGCGCGGCTTCAAATTCTCCGGATCATACAGCGGCTTGTACCCCACTGCCGCGACCTCGACCGGGAAGCTTTCGGCGAAGTATTCCACATTCAGCTTCCGCCCCACTTCGCAATACTCCGCCGGCAGATAGGCCAGCGCAATGTTCTTGCCGATCGTCGGGCCGTAAGCCACCGACGTGGTGTAGGACCGACGTCCAAGGCTGTCGATCAGGACCTCGCCGGTCGTGGGGTCCATGACCGGCATCGAGCCGACGGGGTAGCGGGCGGTGCCTGACTTGTCGACATTGTCGGTCATCACGAGCGTGCAGAGCATGGCGGGCTGCTTGTCGCGCGCCTTGTATTCGAGATGTTTGGCCTTGCCGCGGAAATCGGCTTCCTTGACTTTCGGACGGGCGAGATCGGCTTCGATCAGGTTGTACTGGGTCAAGAGGTCGCCATTCTGCAGGCGCAGGCTCTTTTCCATGCGGCGGGAATTGGCATAGGTCTCGACGCCGAAGGCCATGACGCCTGTCGCACGAAGGGCATCCCACACAGTGAGGCCGTCTTCGTATTTCATGTGCAGTTCCCAGCCCTGCTCGCCGACATAGGAGATGCGGAAGGCGGTGACGGATTTGCCTGATATTTCGATCTGCTTGATCGCGGCGAAGGGGAAGTTTTCGGGGTCGAGACCGGCAGGATCGGCGACGGCCTTTTTCAGCGTCACGCGGGCGTTCGGGCCCCAGATGCCGATGGTGATGTATTTTTCCGAGGTATCGGTGATCGTGACATCGAGACCACGATCCTGGGCCACGCGCTTCATGTAGTGGAAGTCGCGCGGGCCGGCATCGGCTCCGTTGACGAGGCGGCAGCGGTCGGCGAGGCGGAAGACGGTGAAGTCGGCGCGCACCATGCCCTCGTCGTCGAGGAAGTGGGTGTAGATGCCCTTGCCGATATTCGCGTCGCCGCCGATCTTCGCGGCGCAGAGCCATTCGAGCAGCTCGACATGGTCAGGGCCTTCGATGTCGACCATGTGGAAGTGGCTGAGGTTGACGATGCCGCAATCCTCGCTCATCGCCAGATGTTCGGCATTCGAGACGCGCCAGAAGTGTCTGTTATCCCACTCGTTTTCACGAACCGGCACGCGATCGGCGTATTTCTCCAGCAGGTGCTCGTTGGCGGCATAGCCATGCGCACGCTCCCAGCCGCCGAGTTCCATGAAGTAGCCACCGAGCTCGACTTCGCGCTCATACATCGGCGAGCGCTTGGCGCCGCGGCCCGATGCATAGGGTTCGCGGGTGTGCACGGCGGGGACGTAGATCTTCTGGGCGGCCTCAAAGCAGCGGC
>CALSAF010000259.1:0-4759 GCA_943372805.1 Rhizobium sp. Q54 | reverse complement strand
ACCGTCTTTCCGAAGTTCAATGTAAAGAGTTGGACGATCGGTTTCCAGCGCCAATGCAGTCGCGCTCGCCACTCTTTTCTCACCCATGGTCGCCAGAGGTTCGCCGGACAGCACGAACTTGCCCTGACTGGTGCTGATCCGGTCCATGCCGGACAGCACCATGTGATAGCCGTCGCCTGTGTTCAGAATGATCATCTGGCCATAGCTTCGGAAATTTCCAGCAAACACCACCCAAGCATCCGCCGGTGCCGTGACCAGCGCGCCCGGCTGGGAGGCGATTACGACGCCCTGAGCCTGGTGACCTGTCCCGTCCGGGTCGCCGAACTGCCGCAGCGTTTCACCGGCAACCGGCAATTCCAACTTTTGCTTCAGCTCGGAGAACGGATATGCTGGCGCAATGCGGTTTTTATCGGGCAATCCGGACTGGGCTAGTTCCAGCGCCCGGGCCTTCTGGTCCTCGCTCATCTGCTCGCGGCGGGTCTCCTCGGCGCGAGCCAATTCGGCCGCCTGACGCACGGAGGTTATCTCGCTTTCGAGGGAACGGATGAGCGCTTCCATCGTCGAGGCACGTTCGGCAAGTGCCTCGGATTGCTTGCGTTCCGCCTGAAGCTGGAGAGAATTTGTGCGGGCGATGCGCTCGTTCTCTGCCACCAGCAGATCCATACGACGCTCTTCCTCCTGGCGGTTGGCGATGGCAGCCACGAGGCCGTCCATTTCCTTTTTCCCGGCGTCGCGGAGCGCGATCAACTCTTCGAGATCTGCGGCGAGTTTGTCGGTCTCGTGGCGGATCCCCGGGACGACCGCACCGAGCAGGATCGCTGTGCGAACCGAACCGAGTGCGTCTTCGGGGCTGACCAGAAGCGCTGGTGGCGGGTTTCGTCCCATGCGCTGCAGAGCGGCCAAGACTTCGGCGAGCACGGTTCGGCGTTCACGGAAGGAGGCACGGATGGTATCTTCGCGAATGCCGATGTCGGCGAGACGCTTCTCGCCTGCGCTGATCTGCTTCTCGATGTCCTTTCGGCGCCCGGCGGATTCGATCAGGGCCGTCTTCAGGCTTTCGGAGGTCTTTTCCAACTGCTCGATGCTCGTCTGCAGCTCGGTCGCCTTTTGCTCAGAAAGCTTCATGCTTGCGGCGATTTCCTGGAGTTCCGAACTCACCTGATCGCGCTTGGCTCTCAACTCGACGGAGGGATCTGCCGTTGCCTGTAATACCACGCGGTCGCCGGTTGCCATGGGCACTGTCGGCAGGGAGCCGGTCGTCGCCTCCGATAAGGCGTTCTCCTTCGGCGTTTCATCTTGCTGGGCATGGGTGGGCAGGGCACTTGTCGAGGCCAATAGGCCGGCCAGCGCATACACCACGAGAACGCCCACCTTGCAGCGGTGCTGTTCCCTGTTGATTACGGTCTCTGTTTGGGCGCTGGGCAAGGGCTCTATCCCGTTCGGCGCGAAAATACGCTGATTTGCGATCAAGGCAAAGCATTGCCTCGGCGATCGAAGCCTGCACCGTCAAACGCGATGATAAGGATGCCCCGTGAGGATGGTCACGGCACGATAGAGCTGCTCGGCAATCAGGATGCGGACGAGTTGGTGCGGCCAGGTCAGTCTGCCGAGATTGAGCACAAGCCGGGCGCGGTCGCGCAGGTCCGGGTCGATGCCATCGGCACCGCCGATGATGAAGGCCATGTCGCGCTGACCGTTGTCGGCTGCGTCACCAACGAACCTGGCAAATTCGGCGCTGTCAAACGCCTTGCCGCGCTCGTCGAGGACCACGATGAGCGCGCCGTAAGGGATCTGGCGGGAAAGCTCGGCCGCTTCCTCGCGCTTTCTGGTGTCGGCATTGCCGGCGCGGCTTTCATTCAACTCTACAGAGCGGGTGAATTCCAGGCCGCATTGCGGTCCAGCCTTGGCGAAGCGGTCCAGATAACGGGACGCAAGTTCCTTCTCCGGTCCAGCCTTCAGCCGGCCCACGGCATAGATGCCAATTTTCATGCGGCAATCCTACAATTTCGGTCGCAAAACCAATGCTGTCGGCAGGTTGCGCCTGCCGTGTCCATCCGGCTTCAGGACCGTCCGTGCGGACGACCGGCCGATTTCAGTGCAGGCGATCCTCAATATCCGGAGCCGACCACATCTTTTCGATGTTGTAGAACTCCCGGATTTCCGGTCGGAACACATGCACGATGATGTCGCCTGTGTCGATCAAAACCCAATCACCGGTTTCCAGACCTTCGACACGGGCCGAGCCCAGGCCTTCGTCCTTCAAGTCGGAGATGAGGTGTTCACTGATCGCCGAAACATGACGGTTCGAGCGTCCGGATACGACCACCATGTAGTCGCCCAGCGCCGATTTTCCGGCAATGTCGATGGAGACGATGTCTTCTGCCTTCGAGTCCTCGAGACTTGCGAGGACCAGCTCAAGCGCACGGGCTGCGGCATCGGCGCCACGTTCCATGCTCTTCGGGATGGCGCGGGAAGCGCGTCCCTTGGTGTGTACTGTTGTCAGAGTTCGTCCTTTCCTTGGCAAAACAGAACAGCACGTCTGCGATTCTCCAAACCGAGAATGCAGTCAAAAGGTGGCATCGATCTGCAAATCTTTCAAGACATGGTTGCCGAACCAGCGCGATCGATCCCGCTCAAGGCTCTCCTGACCGGGCCCTGAGGGCAGAGGAACTGAGTGTGGAGCGTGGCCCGTGGATGAAGGTCCAGGCCGGAGCCCGCTTTTGCCAGAGGACACCGGCATCCTCCTCGTCGACGCGAGCGTAGTCGAAAGTGCGTGCCATCTTGGACGAGAGATAGGCAAGGGTTGAGCCGGGTCGGTCGATGACGGCGATCGGGAAGGTGGTAGCGATCTTTTGCCATCTCTGCCAGTGATGGAACCCGGCGAGATTGTCGGCGCCCATGATCCAGATGAAATGCGCCTGGGGATTGCGTGCGCGGATGAAGTTGAGCGTCTCGGCGGTGTAGCTCGTGCCAAGCGTCCTTTCGAAGGCCGTGACCTGGATGCGCGGATCTTCGGCAAGTGACTCGCAGGCCGCCAGGCGCTCTGCCAATGGAGCCAGTTCGGCCCGGCTCTTCAACGGGTTTCCGGGGGTAACGAGCCACCAGAGCCTATCGAGGCCGAGGCGCCTGAGGGCGATCTCGGCCACCAGAAGATGGCCCTGGTGCGGAGGATTGAACGATCCACCGAACAGGCCGACAATCATGCCGCGTTCGACGCGCGGCATCACGGTATGGCGATGGGCGAGCTTCGGCTCCTCCACGTCAGGGACGGACCTGGCCGTTGCCGCGAACGCGGTACTTGAAGGAGGTCAATTGCTCGACACCGACCGGGCCACGAGCATGCATCTTGCCGGTCGCGATGCCGATCTCGGCGCCCATGCCGAATTCCCCGCCATCGGCAAACTGGGTCGAGGCATTGTGCAGAAGGATGGCGGAATCGATCTCGTTGAAGAAGCGCTCGACCACTGCAGGGTCTTCGGCGATTACGGCTTCTGTGTGATTGGACGAATAGCGGGCTATATGATCGATCGCCCCGCCAATGCCGTCGACGACGGCGACCGAGATGATCGCATCTAGATACTCAGTGCGCCAATCATCCTCAATGGCGGCTTTCAAGCCCGGAATGACACGCAGGACCGTGGCAGAGGCGCGGATCTCGCACCCGGCTTCAGCGAGCGCTTCCACCAGCGGCTGCAGATGGGTTCCGATCGCAGCGCTGTCGACCAGCAGGGTTTCAGCCGAGCCGCAGATGCCAGTGCGTCGCATCTTTGCGTTGACGACAATCCTTTTCGCCATCTCAAGATCGGCGGAGCCGTCGACATAGACGTGGCACAGGCCTTCGAGATGGGCGAAGACCGGCACACGGGCTTCCGCCTGGACACGAGCAACGAGGCTTTTTCCACCCCGTGGCACGATGACGTCGATCGCGCCTTCGAGACCGGATAGAAGGGCACCCACCGCGGCGCGGTCTGTGGTGGGTACAAGCTGGATCGCATCGGTCGGCAGACCTGCGGCTTCCAGGCCCTTGACCAGGCAGGCATGGATGGCGCGCGATGAATGAACAGAGTCCGACCCACCGCGCAGAATGACGGCGTTGCCGGCCTTCAGGCAGAGCGCACCGGCATCAGCCGTCACGTTCGGGCGGCTCTCATAGATTACGCCAATGACACCAAGCGGCGTGCGGACCCGCTCGATATGCAGACCGTTGGGGCGATCCCATTCCGTGATGATCGTACCGACTGGATCCGCCAGCTCAGCGATCTCTCGCATGGACTGTGCAATACCGGCAATCCGCTGCCGATCGAGCGTGAGGCGATCGACGAAAGACGCAGCAAGGCCTGCTTCCGCAGCGTTCTTCAAATCGAGTGCATTGGCAGCCAGGATCTCCGGCTCGGCGGCGACCACAGCATCGGCCATGGCGAGCAGGGCATGGTTCTTCGCCTCCGATGATGCGGTTGCCAGCGGGCGTGCCGCGGCGCGGGCCCTACGACCGATGTCGAGCATCAGGCCTTCGATGGAGTTCTGGTTCGACACGGTATCAAGCATGGGCGGCATCCTTCCGATCGGCGACAGCCGTATCGCGCTGTCCAAGTTCGGTCATGACGAGATCGTCGCGGTGGATCATGGCGGCGCGGCCCGCATAGCCAAGAATTTTCTCGATCTCGTTGGATTTGCGACCACAGATACGGCGCGCCTCCTCGGCGTCATAGCCAGCGAGGCCACGCGCGATCTCGCGGCCTTCGGTGTTGACGATCGATAC
>CALSAF010000258.1:0-4783 GCA_943372805.1 Rhizobium sp. Q54 | reverse complement strand
GCTATCGCGCTCACGCCCTTGCCACGGTACCGGCACAGATTCTCCGGTCGCACCACGTTCGGGGGACGTTGTACGATTGCACGCTCGGCAACAACGAGCTTCGGTGACCCGCATACGCCCCCGATGATGCACGATATCACCATCACTGGACGAGACCATGAATGGCTGGAGATCCTGGCGGACAAGCTGAATCGCAACGAAAAGGCTATTCGGCGCCAGATGCGCGCCTTGCACTATTTTTATCGGGCGTGGGCACTCGACCCATCAGAACGGTTTGCACCTCTATGTATGTCGCTCGACGCCATTTTTGGGCAAGCAGGAAGTGCGGCCCAGGCAATCATAGACAGCGTACGAAATGTAGTCGGAGCGCATGTCGAAGATGCACGGCTCCGTAAGCTCATGGATCTTCGCGCGGCGGTGCTCCATGGAGGAGCGCCGGAAGTATACGATTCCAGCAAATACGACGAATATTATGAAGCCTATGGCACTGATCCGATCCATGAGATGGAGCTGATAGTCGCCTATTGCCTGAGAGCACAGATATTCGATTTCAAGTTGGCCGAGCATGACGATCCGCACGCAGCACTAATAAAGGAAGGGCAGGCAGCAGGCCGCCTTCCTCCAAATATGCGATACCCATCAATTCTGGATGTGCCGGCTCTGCCAATGGAGACGATCTAGGAACGATCTATGCGGGAAAGGTCAGAAATGTTAATCGAGAAATAGATCATGCTTCAGACCTGGGATGTAATATCATGCATTAAACAACGGATTGACTCCCCGATGACCACGAGAACGCCTTCTGTCAGAGACATTCACGTTTTAGATTTCTGCCGTATGATTACTACAGCATCAAAACCGGTGTTATTACCAATCAAGCCAGAACCCAAGTCACTTCCCCTAGAATGCTTCCATAATGTTCGCCAGAAAGTTGAGGCCGAAGGTGGTCGAATTGTCGAGGGATGGGCGATCTGGGAGTGGCCACGCGTTTATATTGAGGCGGAGCATCATGCTGTCTACGAAACACTCGATGGCCAACTGATCGACGTTACTCCAAGTCCGATACCTGGGTTCACTTCAAGATTGTTTCTTGCAGATCCGAGCGCAACTTATGATTTTGACAATGAGGGCATTCGCCGTGATAATCTTCGGCGCGCTCTTCGCAAGGATCCGCTTATAGAGGCGTTCTTCAGAAGTGCGAGTGATTACAGCGCGGCCATGAACGCGTTGCCAGGCGTAGGTGAAATCAAGGTGACGCCCGCCGTGGCGCGCCAGATTGCAGCACTTGGTCAACGCCAAGCACAGCTCACCCAAGAATTGGGTATGAAATATTGCACCCGTAATGATCCGTGTTTTTGTGGCGGTGGTCGCAAATTCAAGCAGTGCCACGGTGCAAATCTGTAATCCGGCAGGATCTCCTCGCGGGTCCGTATGGCTTCTTCGCCTCGATCCAAGCTGAAGCCGAAAAGGTGATGACTACACGACGGGATCCGATACTCATAGATCGGCAAATTACCTAGGAAAGTGCGCCCGATTGTGTTGGCCTCATTCCACGCCCTTATATATTCATAGCGACCATCGATCAGTGGGTGTTGGATGACTTTCCGCGATAGAACGACATTTGTAATCGGTGCGGGGGCGAGCGCTGAGTTCGGCTTGCCGGTGGGATCTCAACTCGCCAGCGACATAAAAACAATTACGCGTGTTCAAACCCACCGTTTCCGCCCCACTGGGCTCCTCGATCGCGAAATGGATGAAATCGTACGAGACGCCTTTGAGGGTGAGGTGCCGCGTAGACACGCCTACGACGCGTTGAAGGCGATCCACGAATCAATTCACACAGCGGTCAGCATCGACGCGTTGGTAGATCGTTTTCAAGATCGCCATCTAAGCCGAGTCGCAAAAATCCTGATCGCCTCTCAGATTATGCGGGCCGAGGCCGCATCGACACTTTCTGAGCCTAATGCGGCGGCATTTGTTGAAAACCCTTACACCGTAGTCAATGGACCATACGGACCCCTCAAAAACCCCGAACATTCCTGGATAGGCCAGTTCTGTCGCATCCTTATGGACAACGTCAGGAACCCTGACGACATAGGAAAAGAGATATCAATCATCTGCTTCAACTACGATCGCTGCATCGAATTCCATCTGACTAAAACAATCGCCGCAGCCTATCAAATCGATCGCTCTAAAGCCCTCGAAATTGTCGAGCGCATAGATATGATTCATCCGTATGGCTCCATCGGGAAACTGTCCTTGGGCGAATATGATAGCGCCGAAGATCGAGTACCATTCGGCTACCACATCAATGGCGCCGCGAGAGTGGAGGATATAGCTGACAACATCCGCACATACACAGAGCAGATAGCGGACTTAGGAGAGGTAAAGCGGATCCATGCTGCAATGGAATGCAACGTGCTGGTGTTCCTTGGCTTCGGCTTTAACAATCAGAACATGAACCTGCTCCGAGTGTTGCCGCAGGCGAGATCACCGTCACGGGTATACGTGAGCGCTAAGGGGTTTCACCGGCAAGTATCGAACACGATGGTTAGTCGAATTGCAGGTCTTTACAGCGCTTCGAGCCGACACGATATCGGCGTGAAGACGGCAGAGGGAATTGAATTCGGCGCGACTGCAACCGAACTTTTCGAAGTTCATAGTCCCAATCTATCACGGTTTGAAATAAAACGCCTAAGGCTGGAAACCGGTGACTTCACTGTTTCAGAGTACGAATAATCGTATCCTTAGCACACGCTGATGAGCGAAATGTCAGAAGGCACTTGGTAGAACAGGTACCGTCGCGGTGTTGGGCTAGGCGCACAAAGCGCTTTCGTTAGAGCGAACCGCCCCGGATTTGCCGGAGGCCACATCTTTGAATTCATGCGGCCATGCCTGCTTCGTCCAGCCTAGCGTAATAGCGCTTCAGTGTCGGCAGGCCGTATATCCCCAATGGGCTTCAGAATTCGCGGTAGTTGAACAAGTCGACCCATTCCAGGGTGGCCAATTCAACCTTCTCGAACCCTCTGCATGGTCCCCGCTGATGGATAACCTGGGCCTTGCATTCACATTTTGAAGGCCGCTGCCGATGTGTTGCGGCTCAATCGCTCAGTCGGAAAACTCATCGGTGTAACGGATATTGGATAGGCGATACTGCGTTCTGAGGCAGTGGCGAGCAAGTGCGTGGATTACTTCGGCGGCTAGATGCAGCCTCTGGATTTCTAGGGAAGAGTCCGCGTCCGACGGAACTTGGTCTGAGGCATGCGCAGTAGCTACCCGGCAATTCTGCGAGATGTATTTTTCAACCTCGATACCGTCGCGAGCGATATGAAAATCTCTGATCGTTTCTGGCTGTAGAGTACTTTCTACGAGCGGGAACGCATCCCTAATCCACAATGTCGTTGGGTTAGGATCGCCTCGCTTCGACGCCGCCCTGACCTCAAACACCTTGAAGAAGCTCAGGACCGCAAATGTCACCAGGCCTGCTTGGCGCGCATTAAGCCCCTCTCGATAGTACGCGAGCCTCTGCCTTAGCTCTTGATCGGCAGGTAAGGTTCTTGAAAACAGCCATTGCGAAGTCGTTGAGAAGCCTTTTCGGGACAGAGAAACTGGCACGGGAACCGGGTTTCCTGACCAACCGAAGCCAAGGACTGCATACTGATCATCACACCATGCCAGTAGGCTTAAAAAGCGGTTGAGCAAGGTTCTTGCTTCTTCCGCCGAGAGCCGTTCGGTGGCGAGATCTATGCTTATCGAATGGGAGTTTTCCTTCGTCCTAGGGAACAGCACAAATTGATACCCCTCGAACTTCATACGGGTCGGTTCACTGGGCCAAGCTGCTTGGGTATCAACGGCTAAATTGAGGAACCGCGAGTTTTCGCGCGCGCCCAAACGCTTATGAAATGCTTTTATCTCTTCTTCGGCTTCGTATTCTCGCCAGTCCGTTTTCAACGGTAGGTCGAGATGGCGTGATAGCGTCAAATCTCTTCGTAGGCGTAGGAAGAAGTCCTGTCCAAGCGTAAGTTGCCTGCCGGAAATCGCGCGCATTTTGTCATGATCGTAGCGCTCCTCAGCGCCTTCCGCCAAAAGTGTAGTGGCCATGTGAGAGACGTAAGATACAACCTGACGAATACCCTCTTCATCAAATACCGCTCTGGCATGGTATTCCTCGCTGCCATAGTCACGCTCGATAGAAAACGTTATCCCGACGAGTGTTCGACATCCTCGATCACTGGCAAGAATGGCTGCTATTGTCTCCCGCAAGGTCGTCGTGCTTTCGAACGAAGCACGACCTCCGCCAACTGCACATAACCCGCCAAGAATGAGCGACGCGTGTCCTGCCCAACCGGGCAACGTTGGCACAAAGCCCAAGATTGCGTTTGCAACCTCGGTGTCGGTCAGCCGCTTGGCTGCATTTTCTCTTCCTCGAGGAAGAAGTGCACATCCTCGCAGGCGTTCGAAACGGGTTAGCGTCTCTTCAAATGGTGACCCGCTGGCGAGAATTTCATGAAGAAGGTGAGCAAGGTTCTTAGCGTACATGCTTGATTTCTATCACGCATCTGCCGGCTGAGTGATAGCCCAAACGCAAGAACCGCCCCGGTTATACCGAGGCGGAGATACTTTTATGCAGGAACTGGTTGCGGGGGCAGGATTTGAACCTGCGGCCTTCAGGTTATGAGCCTGACGAGCTACCGGGCTGCTCCACCCCGCGTTACCAGGTATTTGCATTAGCAAATACCGACACAGCAAACTCTTGAGTTTGCGTCTCTACCAGAGTTTTGGC
>CALSAF010000257.1:0-4837 GCA_943372805.1 Rhizobium sp. Q54 | reverse complement strand
AGCCCGAGCATCAGGTCGACGACGCGCATGATCAGTGCGTCGATCCGACCGCCGTAATAGGCGGCAGTGAGGCCGAGGATGGTACCGATCACCAGCGCAACAATGCCGGAGAAGACGCCGACGCCGATGCTGGTGCGCAGGCCGTAGACCATGGCCGACAGCATGTCGCGGCCCTGGCCATCCGTGCCGAGCCAGTAGATCATGCCGTCCATGCTTTCCGAACCTGGGGGCAGCTTGGAGTCGAGAATGTCGAGGACGGCCAGATCATAGGGATTCTGCGGCGTCAGCCAGGGGCCAAAGAGGGCAGTTGCCAGAAGCAGCAGGCAGATGAGGCTTGCGACAACCGCCTTGGGGCTGCGTGCAATGCCGCGCAGCAGGCGTCCTGCGAGCATGTCTTCGCTGAGGATTGACATCAGGATGCTCATTGCTGTCCTCCCAGGCGAACACGCGGGTCGATGAGCGAATAGAGAATGTCGACCACGAAGTTGATGAAGATGAACAGGCTGACGATGACGAGCAGATAGGCGACGACAACCGGTCGATCGAGGCGCATGATGGAATCGATCAGCAGCTTGCCGATGCCGGGCCAGGCGAAGATGGATTCGGTGACAACCGCAAAGGCCAGCATGCTACCCAGTTCCATGCCGATAACGGTGATGAGCGGGATCAGGATGTTCTTCAGCACGTGGACGAAGACGATGCGTCGCTCCGAAATGCCCTTGGCGCGGGCGAACTTGACGAAATCGAGCGGCATGGTCTCGCGCACGCCGGTGCGCGTCAGGCGGATGACCAGCGCCAGCTTGAAGAGCGACAGGTTGACGGCCGGAAGCACGAGATGCGTGAGGCCGTCGAAGGTGAAGAAACTCGACTGGATGCCGAGAAATGAACCGAGGTCGCCACGGCCCGTCGAGGGAAACCATCCCAGCCAGACCGAGAAGATCATGATCAGCATCATGCCCTGCCAGAAACTCGGCATGGAGAAGCCGAGGATCGAACCGGTCATGATCGCCTCGTCGGTCGCACTGTTCGGTTTCAGTCCCGAGATCAGCCCCAGCGGGATGCCGATGACCAGCGCAATGACCAGCGCGGTGAATGTCAGCTCCAATGTTGCCGGCAGGCGCTCCAGGATCAGCGAGATGGTCGGCTTGTTGAAGACGAAGGAGCGGCCAAGGTCTCCGTGAAGGGCGTTCCAGAGGAATGTCAGGAACTGCTGCCAGAGCGGCTTGTCGAGACCCAACGACGCGATCACTTGCAGGCGCTCGGCCGGGCTCGCATCGGGAGAGATCAGCATTTCGACAGGGTCGCCAATGGCATAGACGCCGAGAAAGACGATGAAGGCCGTCACGAAGAGAACGGCGATGCTCTGCATCAGCCGGCGAATAATGAAGACAGTCACGTCGTCACAGCCCGCAAGGCAGCATAGGACAATCGATGGTCATGGTTTTTTGAACCCCTTTTTTATCTTTGTGTTGGGCAGACGATAGCGGTGTTTCAAACTCCCGCAATCTTATGAGGTGGCGGCATTACCCTATGCGTTTTGCGCGCATTGGCGGGTGGCGTGCAGGCTTGCCTTCCGGTGCAATCCGCTTACGCTAGCGCCCATGAATTTTAAACAACTCGAAATTTTCAAGACAATCATGGATACCGGTTCGACGATCTCGGCTGCCTCGCAGCTCGGTCTTTCGCAATCGGCAATCAGCCGCCAGTTGACGGCGCTTGAAGAGGAAATCGGCCGCGAACTGTTCCTGCGGGAAAAAGGGCGGCTGAAGCCGAAGCCGGAAGCCTATCTTCTGGTGGGCGAGATCGATGAAGTCTCGCAGAGCATGGCCAAGCTGCGCACGAAGATCGGTGACATCCGCACCGGCACTTTCGGCGAGGCGCTGATCCGCGTCGCCTTTCCCCATAGCCTGGCCACCACCATGCTGCCGCCTCTGATTGCCCTCTTCAAGGCCGAGCATCCGCGCGTGACGGTGGAAATTCTGAACGGCCCCTATGATGCAATCGAGCGGATGGTGCGCGGGCGCGTGGCTGATCTGGGCTTTGTCCGCTTGCCGCCGGAGGAGCCCGGCTTCAACACCGTGTCGCTCTATTCCAGTGGCACTACCTGCGTGATGCCGGCGGGTCATCCGCTTGCGGCAAAGGACACGATCGACGTCACCGATCTGGCGCGCAATGATCTCATTCTGCTCGGTCGCCAGCGGATCAACCGCAACGAACTGGAACATGAACTGCGCCGCATGGTGCCGAGTTATCGCTGTAGCCTGGAGGTTCATTCGGTCGAGACGGCCTGCGTCTGTGCCGCCCAGGGGCTCGGCATTGCCATTGTCCCCACGCTGATTGCCTCGTTCTTCGAGAGCGACAAGCTCACCATGCGGCCGTTCCGCTCGGCAAAGCCAGCTGAATACGGCATCATCACGAAAGCCGATTCCGCCCTGTCCTGGAGCTGCGAGGCGTTTGTCGACCTGATGCGACAACGGGCAAAGGCGTGAACCGGGAATGCGGACTGAGATCAGCCGCTGAGGGAGCGTAAAGGGGGTATGACAAAGCTCTTTTTGAGCAAGTCGACCATATCCTTCGCAAGGGCGAGAGCATGCTGAAGGCCTGATCTCGATCGCCCGCAATACATCTTGGTCCCATGGCGGACCCGCGCTTAATGATTGTTATCCGGCTCGACAAAACAATCGGCGAATGGATAGATTGATCCAAGGTCGTTTGGAGGCGAACCGAACGCAGGTCAGCAAATGTCGCAGTATCGATTCATTTGTGTCATCGCAAGTGGGGCGCATCTGCATTTCTGAAGGGTACAGTGACAGCTATGACGGAACTTATCGCTTCGTTTAGTTACAGTCCTGTGCTTGTTGCTCTTTCGGTGGTGGTGGCCGTTCAAGCTGGTTATGTCGGCATCAGCCTTGCCCTTCTCATTCCCGGTGCATTCGCCAACCGGCGCCGCCTGCTGATCGCCGGCTCAGCCATGACGCTTGCGGTCGGCATCTGGAGCATGCATTTCATCGGCATGCTGGCAATTACGACCTCGGTCGCCATCGCCTACGCCGTCTTGCCAACCCTTCTCTCATTCCTCATTTGCAGTCTCGTGATTGGCGTCGCCATTTACCTGGCGAGCCTGCGATCGCAGCGCCTGCTGGTGATCGCTGCGGTGCTCATGGGTATCGGCATCACCACGATGCATTATGTCGGCATGACAGCCGTGCATTCGGTCTATCACCTCACACACGATCCCGCCTATGTGCTTGCCAGCATCACGATCGCAATCGCGGCATCCGGCCTTGCGCTGTGGCTTGCGTTTTCTGCCGAGCGGCGACCGCCGCTTTTGCTGTGTGCGGTGGTGTTCGGCTGCGCGGTGTCGGGTATGCACTACATGGCGATGGCCGGCACGGCGCTGCGGCTGGCCGTTGCCGAAGGTGCAAACGCGGAATCCCTGATGTCCGGAGACATGCTGGCAGCCATTGTCAGCGTGGTCGCCTGTACCATCTCTGCTGTGTTCATGCTGGCGCTGATTCCGACGGAGGTAAAGGATGCGAGCAGCGAAACAGGCTCGCACGCGGTACCGTCCGTGCCAGACGCCGTGGCAGCGGACAGCCTCCACTCGGGCAATTCACCACTCGACACCATACCACCCTCGGCAGGGCCGATTCGGGTGATGACGGATTCGGATCAAACGAGCGATGCCACGCTGCCGGTCGTCCCGAACCTGTCTGCGGGCACGCTTTTGTTGCCGATCGAAAAGAACGGCAAGCGCTTTCACATTTCAGCGGATGACATCGTGTCGGTCCATTCCAACGCGCATTACACCTATATTTTCAACGGTCGTGACGACCTCTTCTGTCCATTGTCGATTTCCGACATTGCAGCGCGTCTGCCCGAGACAATGTTTCCCCGGATTCATCGCAGCTATATCGTTAACCTCTGCTTTGTCGTCCGTATCAAGAAGGCCGGGGATTCGGGCGTGGTGGAACTGGATACGCCGATCAGGCGTACCGTGCCGGTGAGCCGCTCGAGGTTGACGGCTTTCCGCTCGGAGCTGGCCGCCTTCAAGGCGTCCACAAACAGTGAATCCGAAAGCGCGAGTTAAGTCAGTTATCCTGCCGCAGTTCGTGCGCGCTTTGCCGCATTTCGTGCAAATCGGGGCGTTTGGTGCGCTTGCCGTTGTCTCCCAGGCATAGTCATCGCCTGCTGTGTCCAAGTGACAGGGCTCCATGGAGTCCGATCCCTGTCGCTCAAGACGATGCTTTGGGAGGAGCGACGGATGATACCTGGCACGTTCGATTACCACCGGCCGACGACAGTCGAAAGCGCAGTCGCGTTGCTGATGCAACTCGGAGAGGACGCGCGACCGCTGGCCGGCGGTCACAGTCTGATACCTCTGATGAAGACACGGCTGGCTGCGCCTGAGCATCTCGTTGATCTCACCGCTGTCGAGGGGCTGCGTCGCCTGGAAGTGGTCGGCACTGACGTGATCATCGGCGCGATGACAACCCAGCATTCGGTCATCACCAGCACCTTGCTCGCGGATCTCGTTCCAATCCTTCGCGAGACAGCCCTCGTCATCGCCGACCCGCAGATCCGCTACAAGGGCACGATCGGCGGCAATTGCGCCAATGGTGATCCGGGCAATGACATGCCGGCGCTGATGCAGTGTCTCGGGGCCAGCTACGAGCTGACCGGCACCGGTGGCAGCCGCCAGGTCCCGGCGCGGGATTTCTATCTCGGCGCGTACGAAACCGCTATGGAACCCGGCGAGATCCTGACCGAGATCCGTATTCCGATCCCGCCTGCCGGTCATGGCTACGGCTATGAAAAACTCAAGCGCAAGGTCGGA
>CALSAF010000256.1:0-4885 GCA_943372805.1 Rhizobium sp. Q54 | reverse complement strand
CGGTCGCGGAAGACTTCCCCGCCTTCATCGTCAACCGCATCCTTTTGCCGATGATCAACGAGGCGATCTACACGCTCTATGAAGGCGTCGGCTCGGTGGAAGCCATCGACACGGCAATGAAGCTTGGCGCCAACCATCCGATGGGGCCGCTGCAGCTTGCCGACTTCATCGGCCTTGATACGTGTCTTTCGATCATGCAGGTGCTGCATGAGGGCCTGTCTGACTCGAAGTATCGCCCCTGCCCGCTGCTGGTGAAATATGTCGAGGCCGGCTGGCTCGGTCGCAAGTCGGGCCGCGGCTTCTACGACTATCGCGGCGAAGTGCCGGTTCCGACCCGCTGATTCCCATTCCCGTCCGGCATCGTCAGGCGGAAAGATATTTGCCCCTCGGGGTGATCATTGGTCGGCCATTCCTCGGAAGAGATGGGCCGACCCTCTAGTTTGCGGGCTCGATACCGATCCCGCATTCCGGAGCACCAGTCCATGAAACGCCTCCTCCTCTTGAGCGCAGCACTCGCCGCCCTGTCCCTGCCGGTTTCGGCAAGCGCCGCCGACAAGCTGCTCAACGCCTCCTACGACATCGCCCGCGAGATCTTTGCCGCCCAGAATGAGGCCTTCATCAAGGCCAATCCGGGCGTGACCATCGACCAGTCGCATGGTGGCACCTCCAAGCAGGCGCGCGCCATCGTCGAGGGCTTGGAAGCCGATGTCGTCACCTTCAACCAGGTGACCGACGTGGAGTTCCTGGCCAAGAACGGCTTCATCAACGAAGGCTGGCAGTCGGAATTCCCCAACAATGCCTCGCCCTTCTACTCCTTCCCGTCCTTCCTGGTGCGCGCCGGCAATCCGAAGAACATCAAGGACTGGGACGATCTCGCCCGTGACGACGTGCAGGTGATCTTCCCCAATCCGAAGACCTCGGGCAATGCCCGCTACACCTATCTGGCGGCTACGGCCTATGCGAAGGAGAAGTTCGCCGGCGACGAGGCCAAGGTGACCGAATTCGTCGACAAGATCTTCGACAACGTGCCGGTCTTCGACACCGGTGGCCGCGCCGCGACGACCACCTTTGTCGAGCGCGAACTGGGCGACGTCATCATCACCTTCGAAGCCGAGACCAAATCGATCGCCAAGCAGTATGGCGAGGACAAGTTCCAGCAAGTCGTGCCGTCGGTCAGCCTGCTCGCCGAATTCCCGGTCGCGATCGTCGACAAGGTTGCTGACGAGAAGGGCAGCCAGGAACTGGCGAAGAACTATCTCAGCTTCCTCTATTCGCCGGAAGGACAGAAGATCGCTGCAGACTTCGGCCACCGCGTCCATGACGAAAAGGTCGCGGCTGAATACAAGGACCAGTTCCCCGAAATCCGCCTGGTGACGGTCGAAGACGTGTTCGGTGGCTGGGACAAGGTATCGAAGGAGCATTTTGCCGAAGGTGGCATCCTTGATGGGATCTATGGCAGCCGCTAAGGCGGTCTTTCGGACAGACAGAGACCGGCGGGATAGCCCGCCGGTTTTCGCGTGAAAGGATCAACGACGTGAAACGGCGTGTCTTGCCTGGGCTGAGGTTGTCCCTTGGGATCACCCTGGTCTATGCGGCGATCATCATCCTCTTGCCGCTGATGGCCCTGATCTTCAAGGCCGCGAGCCTCGGCCCCGCAGACTACTGGCGCATCGTCTCTTCCGAGCGTGCCGTGGCAAGCTATGGCGTGACGGTCGGCTCGGCGCTGGTCGCGACCCTGTTCAACCTCGTCTTCGGTCTGGCGCTAGCCTGGGTCCTGGTGCGCTACCGCTTCCCCGGACGCCGCCTTATCGACGCTCTCGTCGACCTGCCCTTTGCGCTCCCGACGGCGGTTGCCGGCATCTCGCTGACGACGCTCTTTGCCTCCAACGGCTGGTTCGGGTCTGCCCTTGGCGAGATCGGCATCAAGGTCGCCTATACGCCGCTCGGCATCATGATCGCCATGGCCTTCACCAGCCTGCCCTTTATCGTGCGCACGGTGCAGCCGGTGCTGGAAGAGCTTGACCCGGCGCTTGAAGAGGCCGGCCAGACGCTCGGCTCGACGGATTGGGGCATCTTCCGGCGCGTAATACTGCCGCTTTTGACGCCGGCCCTGCTTGCCGGCACCTCGCTCGCCTTCGCCCGCAGCCTCGGCGAATTCGGGGCGATCATCTTCATTGCCGGCAACCAGCCCTTCTCGACCGAGATCACCGCACTCCTCGCCTTCATCCGGCTTGAGGAATACGATTATCCGGCCTCCGCCGCGATTGCCTCGGTCATGCTGATCGCCGCCTTCGTCATGCTGGCCGTGACCAATTATCTGCAGGCCCGCGCCCTGCGCTACACGGTGAAAGGCTGACGCATGAGCCAGATCACGAAGGGACGGCGTCCGCCCCGCGTCGGTGACGCTCCGCTGTTCAAATATGCGTTGATCACGATCGTGATGGTCATGGTCGCGCTGTTCATCATCGCGCCGCTCGCCGTCATCGGCATCGAGGCCTTCTCGCGAGGCCTGCCCTATTTCCTGGAGACGATCGCTGATCCCGACACGCGGCATGCGATTGGACTGACGGTCCTGACGGCCCTGATCGCGGTTCCGATCAACACGATCTTCGGCGTGGCCGCCGCCTGGGCGATCACCAAGCATGATTTTCGCGGCAAGCGCATCCTGACGATCCTGATCGAGATCCCCTTCTCCGTCTCGCCGATCGTCGCAGGCGTCTCCTATCTTTTCGTCTACGGCCTTCAAGGTCTGTTCGGCCCGGCACTCGATAGCGTCGAGCTGAAGATCATGTTTGCCCTGCCGGGCATCGTGCTTGCGTCGATGTTCGTGACCGCACCTTTCGTGGCCCGCGAACTGATCCCCCTGATGCAGGCCCAGGGGCGCGATCTCGAAGAGGCAGCGACCTCTCTCGGCGCAAGCGGCTGGCGCACCTTCGTCTCGATCACCCTGCCCAACATCAAGTGGGCGCTGCTCTATGGCGTCGTTCTCTGCAATGCCCGCGTCATGGGTGAGTTCGGCGCCGTCTCGGTGGTATCAGGCAATATCCGCGGCCAGACCAACACGCTGCCGCTGCATATCGAGCTGCTCTACCACGACTACAACGCCGTCGGCGCCTTTGCCGCCGCATCCATTCTCGCCACGCTCGCTTTGGTCACGCTGGTCGCCAAGGTGCTCCTGGAACGCCAGGGCGCCGGTCGCCGCAACCGGCCGGCGACGCTGGCTGCACCCCAGAATTCCCCGGAGGTTCTTTCGTGAACATTCGCCTCGATACCGTCGTCAAGACCTTCGAAACCTTCCGCGCCGTGCATGGCGTCTCGCTCGACATCAAGAGCGGCGAACTGGTGGCACTGCTCGGCCCCTCCGGCTCCGGCAAGACGACCATCCTGCGCATGGTGGCCGGCCTCGAATTCGCCGATGGTGGCCACATCCGTTTCGGCGAAGAGGATGCGACCGACATTCCGGTGCGCGATCGCGGCGTCGGCTTCGTCTTCCAGCATTATGCGCTCTTCCCGCATATGACGGTGGCCGAGAACATCGCCTTCGGCATGAAGGTCTCCAAGGTCAAGCGGTCGACGGCAGACATCGACCGTCGCGTTGACGAACTGCTCTCCCTCGTGCAGCTCGCCGGATTGGGCGAACGCTTCCCCGGCCAGATCTCCGGCGGCCAGCGGCAGCGTGTGGCGCTCGCCCGCGCACTCGCCGTCGACCCGCGCGTGCTGCTGCTCGACGAACCCTTCGGCGCGCTGGATGCCAATGTTCGCCGTGACTTGCGCCGCTGGCTGCGCTCAATCCACGCCGAGCTCGGCATCACCACGCTCTTTGTCACCCATGACCAGGAAGAGGCCCTCGACCTCGCCGACCGGGTGGTCATCCTCAACAAGGGCAAGATCGTTCAGCAAGGCACGCCCGAAGAAGTGTGCCGCCATCCGGCCAATGCCTTCGTCATGCGCTTCCTCGGCGATACCAATGCACTGAAGGCGTCCGTTTCCAATGGCAAAGCTGCGGTCGGCAACATGACCTATGTGGCAGACGGCCTGAAGGACGGGCCGGCGGAGCTGCTGTTCCGCCCGACCGATGTCGTCTGGAGCGACGACGCGTCCAAGGGTGTGGCAGCGACCATCCAGCGCGTTCTCGACCGTCCGGGCTCGCGGCGGGTGCTGGCCAGGACGGCGGGCGACACGATCGTCGAATTCGACGTCTCTCCGGACTTCACCGGCGCGAAAGGCGATCAGGGCTTCATCGAAATCCTCCGTCCGCGCCTCTACGAGCTGTGAGCCACGCGGCACGCTGCTCTCCTGATTGTGAATGAGCCCGAGACGGGTGATGCCCGGGCCCTTGAGCCAATCTTAAGGATTGCCTGCCAGCCTTGCCATCATGGGTGGCAGTGCGACGACGAGAGATCGACTGAAATTGACCGCAGCGTCCCTTGCGCTTGCGGCCCTTGTCGCTGGCTGTCTCTGGCTGATCGCACACTCCTTCGTCGCTCAGGCGAACCGACAGCAACTGAATGACATACTGACGGCCGCCGTGATCCGGCTGGAACGCCAGATCGATCTCGCGGTCATCAGCATGGGTGAACTCGGCGCCGGGGGACCGTATGGCTGCTCGCCCGCCGTCAGCAAGACGATCGAAGACATCGCCTTCCGCTCCGTCTCCATCCGGGAAATCCGTGTCGCCTCACCAACTGCCACATGCTGGGCCGACAATGCTCACGAAGAGGTCTTTCGGGCGCCCTTGGCCTCCTCCAATCCTGTGTCCGCCATCAATCCTGCTTATGAGCTGGCCCCCATAGAAGCCGGGGAATGGAAGGGGCTGATGGTGCGATGGACCAACGAGGATGGCAGCCTGACAGCCTTCCTTGCCACGGATGGCCTCCTCTTCGAC
>CALSAF010000255.1:0-4944 GCA_943372805.1 Rhizobium sp. Q54 | reverse complement strand
GGCCTCCGCAGCGAGGACGGTCCGAAACCGGTCAAGATACGCAAGCTTCTCGGCTCTCTCCTTGAACTCACCCGCCCTTGCCCGGCGGGCGAACTCGTTTGCGTGCTGTTCACGTCAACTTGTCCCTGATCCTGCCGCGTATGAACAGTTGGCCCGATACGATCCAGAACAATACCACAGTCGATCCCGCACGATCGTTGGCGCGGCTTGGCCCGAAACCTCCAGACCTGACCGGTAAAACATGGCATGCCGCCTCTCGTCGGCGTCCGACGAGAGGCGGCATGATGAAATTCTTGACATGTAACATGGTAGTTGTCAGAGTTTGAGTCTGCGAGAGGCAAGGCATTCCGCTGCCCGAGGAGGGGCTGAAATGTCGAAAGCCGGGATGGATACGCAGTTTCAACAGGGAGGAAGACGATGAAGATTATTTCCAGTGTGGTTGCCGCCACGATGCTGATGGCCGCAACCGCCGTTCAAGCCGAGCCGGTGACACTCAAATTCGCCCATTTCTGGGGCGCAAATTCCGGGCCGCATCAGGATTTTGCACTGGGTTGGGCGGACCAGGTCACCAAATGCTCCGGCGGTGAGATCACTTTTGAATATTATACAGCCGGCACCCAGCTGGGCAATGTGACCAAGCTTGAAGATGCCTTGCGCGCAGGGCTGACCGATCTGGGTCACGGTCTCAATCATCTGCCGCGCAACCGGTTCACACAGGCGACCATCATCGACACACCACTTCTGTCGAAAAGCGCCTACGCCAATTCGATGACGCTCTGGACCCTCTTCAAGGAGGGAGCGATTTCCAAACCCTATGAGGGTCTGCAGGTGCTGGCACTACATGCCCATGCGGCAGGCCTTATCCATACCAAGGGCAAGGCGGTCCGGCTGCCGGAAGATCTGAAGGGCATGCGCATCCGTTCTCCGTCGCCCGCTGCTGCCCTCATGCTGCAGGAACTGGGTGCTGTACCTGTTGGTTTGCCGCCGGGTGAAACCTATGAGGCGATCTCCAAGGGGACGGCTGAAGGCACGATCTTTCCCTGGGAAGGTGTTGCCGGTTTCAAGCTGGCGGAAGTGCTGGACTACTCCTCCGATCTGAAACTCAATGCGGCATCCTTCTGGTTTGCCATGAACGAAAACAAGTACAAGTCTCTGAGCGATGCGCAACGCAAATGCGTTGACGAGGCCTCCTATGAGCCGCTGGTAAAGAAGGCCGGTGATTATTGGGCCAAGTGGGATCAGCCTGGCCTGGAGCAGACCAAGGCCGCAGGCAACGAGATCATCGAGCCGGACGCTGCGGCACAGGCCGCCTGGCAGGAGGCGATGAAGCCGGTCATTGTCAGCTATCTTGCTTCGCTGAAGACCGACGGCTTCGCCAATGCCGAGGAGGTCTACCAGCGCGCGCAGCAGCTCGTGCCGCAATACGAAGCGGAATATCTCGCGCGGAAGTAATGGTCGCCGGCGGCACGGATCAGGCCCGTGCCGCCCCACCTTCGTCCCAGTAAAGAAACTCTCCCATGAGAATGTTTGATCCCGTCTTCCGATATCTCGCTCTCGCTGGTGCCGGCTCGTTTGCTGTTGCCGCCTGCATTACCGTTGCCGACGTGGTCCTGCGCCAATTGGCCAGCGGCATTTTGGGCGCTGTCGACTATGTTCAGCTCTTCATCATGTCGGGCGCCTTTCTCGCCATGCCCTACGCATTCCGCGTCAACGCGCATGTGACGCTCGATCTGGTATCGGCATTGCTCCCGCCGCTGGGCGAACGGTTGCTGGCGATCGCAGCATTGATTCTGACGCTGGTATTCTGCGGCCTGTTGGCTTTCTACACCTGCATGTCCACACTGCAGATGCTGGCCAGCAGTGACATCTCCATGAATATCGGACTTCCGATGTGGTTCTACTGGTCCCCTTTCGCACTGGGGATGTCGGGATCCACACTGGCAATTGGTGTCAATGTCGCCGACGCACTGATGCAGCCCATTTCCGGTCCGGGAGGTGTCGAATGAACGCTCCTGTCATTGGGCTTTTCGGTTTCCTTTGCGCGATGTTCCTTACCTTTGCCGGAGTGCCGGTGAGCGTGGCCATGGCCATCACCGGTGTGGCCGGATTTGCGCTGATCAACGGCACGGATGGAGCGATCTACGTTCTGAGCACGGCCCCTTTCGAGGCTGTCTTCCCGTATAGTCTCTCCGTCATTCCGCTATTCGTCGCCATGGGTGTGTTCTCCTCCCATGCGGGCCTGTCGTCGAGCCTGTTCGGTGCGATGAACCGGGTTTTCGGGCAGTTCCGCGGTGGGCTTGCCATGGCATCGGTCGGTGCCTGCGCCATATTTGGAGCCATCTGTGGTTCATCTTTGGCAACGGCGGCCACGATGGGACGTATTGCCGTGCCGGAAATGATTCGTGCCGGCTACAGACCGAGCCTGGCCGGCGCGTCCGTGGCTGCGGCAGGCACGCTGGGCGTTCTCATTCCGCCATCCGTGCTGATGGTCATCTACGCATTGTTGACGGAGAACTCGATTGGCCAACTGTTTGCCGCAGCCCTGATTCCCGGCCTGCTGGCGACCTTCCTCTATATCGTCGCTGTGGTCATTGCCGTCAGGATAAATCCGGAGCTCGCTCCGCGTGGCAACGGCAAGGATGGTCCCAAGGCCAAGCTCGACAAATCGGTTATGGCTGCAATCTCGCTTTTTGTCATTGTCATCGGCGGGCTCTATTCCGGGTTCTTCTCCGCCACCGAAGCCGCTGCTGTCGGGGCGTTCTCGGCGGTCGTTCTGGCCGCACTGATGAAAACCTCGCGCAACAGCATGATTGATGCCTCGCTCGAGACAGCCAAGACCTCGGCCATGATGTTCATGATCCTGATCGGGGCAGCACTCTTCAACTTCTTCATCGAAGGCACAGGCCTTGCCACGCTGATTGGCGACTGGATCAGCCATTCTGGCCTGCCTGCAACGGCGATCATGATCATGATCATCGTTTTTTATCTGATCCTTGGCTGCTTCATGGATTCGCTGTCCATGATCCTGCTGACGATCCCGATCGTCTATCCGATTGTCATTGGTCTCGGTTATGACCCCATCTGGTTTGGCATAATCATCGTTTCCGTCGCTGAAATCGGCCTGATCACGCCGCCGATCGGGATGAACCTGTTCGTCGTTCAAAGCGTTGCGCCGCAGGTCAGCCAAAGGGACATGATCCTCGGTATTCTGCCGTTTATCATGGCAGACGTGATGCGGGTGTTCCTGTTCCTGGCATTCCCGGCCATCGTTCTGTTCCTGCCGATGATGATGCGGTGAGGGTGTGCCAATGATGCACAACCCGCCACCCGTTCTGGATCATGTCTGCGATCTGCATGTCGAACTCGGCCCGATCCGTGAGATGGGCCGGGGGCGCGATGGCATGCGGCGGATCGTGCCGATCATTGGCGGACATTTCGAGGGGCCTCTTTTGAACGGCCAGGTGCTCGGCATCGGCGCCGACTGGCAGTCCGGCTGGTCGGATGGCCTGTCGGAACTCGACACGCGCTATGCACTGGAAACCCATGATGGCGCGGTGGTCGAGATCCGCAATTACGGTTATCGCCACGGCCCACCGGAGGTGCTTGCAGCGCTCGCCCGTGGCGAAGCCGTCGATCCCTCATCCTATTACATGCGAACACAGGCGCGCCTGGAAACCGGCGACGACCGCTACCGCTGGGTCAACCGTACCCTCTTCGTCGGCAGCGGCCGGCGTCTCGCCTCGGCGGTCGTTGTCTCGCTTTTCGCTCTTCGGTAACGGGACCGGCTTTTGACCCGTGTGCCCGATGCCGCCAGTCCATTTGGGAGAATGACCATGACCTATCACCTCTATATTGCCGGAAAGCCGGTCGCGACAGCGCAGAGCTTCGATGTGATCAATCCGGCCACCGGCGCCGTCATCGCAGCCTGCCCGCTGGGGACGCCTGACCATGTCGATGCCGCAGTTTCGGCGGCCAAGGCAGCGTTTCCCGACTGGTCCGGCCTTGCCGATGAGGCGCGCAGGGACGCGCTCGGCAGGCTTGCCGATCTGATCGAGACCAATAGCGCCGAGCTTGCGGTCCTCATCACCGCCGAACAGGGCAAGCCGCAATCAGGCCCCGGCGCGCCTTTCGAGCTCGGCGGCTGTGTGGCCTGGACGCGCGTGACGCAGTCGCTTGAGCTCCCGGTTGAAACGCTGCTCGACACGCCTGAGGAGCGGATTGAGCTTCATCGTGTGCCGCTTGGCGTCGTGGCCTCCATCACGCCGTGGAACTGGCCTTTGATGATCGCCATCTGGCATATCATGCCGGCTCTCCGCTCCGGTTGCACCGTTGTGATGAAGCCGTCGCCGTTTACGCCGCTCTCGACGCTTAGGCTCGTTGAGTTGATCCACGAAGCGGGCATCCTGCCTCCGGGCGTGCTGAACGTGGTAACCGGCGATGCGGATGTGGGTGACCGTATTTCCAGCCATCCCGATATCGCCAAGATCGCCTTTACCGGCTCGACGGCCACCGGTCGGCGTATCATGGAACGGGCGGGCTCGACTTTGAAGCGCCTGACGCTGGAACTGGGTGGCAATGATGCGGGTATCATCCTGCCGGGCACCGATCTGTCAAAACTGATGGACCCGCTGTTCTGGGGCATTTTCATCAATGCCGGGCAGACCTGCTCTTGCCTGAAACGCCTCTATGTGCATGACAATGATTACGATGCGGTGGCCACAGCACTGGCCTCCTATGTCTCAGCTATTCCGGTTGGCGATGGCGCAGATCCCAAGACCCTTATCGGGCCCCTTTCCAACCGCATGCAATATGACAAGGTCTGCGCCCTGGTCGAGGATGCGCGGGCGAGGGGTGCCCGCATTCTGACCGGTGGCACGCCGAGCGATGGTTCCGGCTATATCTACCCGTTGACGGTCATTGCCGATGCGACGCCAGACATGCGGG
>CALSAF010000254.1:0-4956 GCA_943372805.1 Rhizobium sp. Q54 | reverse complement strand
CGTCGGGCATATACACAAAGCTTCCCCGCTTCGGATAGACCTCCACCAACCCCTCCGTCTTCAGGACGGCAAGGGCCTGTGCAACGGGTGAGCGGCTGACGCCCAGCATGTCGGCGAGCCTTTGTTCTGATAGCTTCGAGCCCAGTGGTAATTCCCCGGTCAGGATTGCGTCACGGATGCGCGTGATCGTCTCCTCGATCAGTGATTTCGGGATCTGGATGGCCTTCATCATTCCTCCGCCCGTCCGGGCTTCCCTTGACAGCAAAACTGCCATGTAACATGTTACGAAACGTGCTGTAATCTGCCGGACAACCAAGGCCGGCTCAAGAGGCTATTCATGACATCCGTCGGTCAGACAAGTACCATCCCTTTACCTCACCGCGAACTCCTAGACGCCTGTCGGCGCGTCGTGGGAAACAGTAATGTGTTGACCGACCAACCGTCTACCGCAACTTACACAACCGATTGGACCGGAAAGTATCGCGGCGATGCTCTTGCGGTTGTGCGGCCAGCTGCGGTGGAGGAGGTGGCTCAAATCGTAACTCTTTGCGCCCAACAGGGGATCGCCATCGTTCCGCAAAGCGGCAATACCGGCATTTGCGGCGGAGGCGTGCCGATCGATAGCCGGCCATCGATCATCCTGTCCCTGTCCCGCATGAACCGCGTCCGCGCCATTGACCGCAACGCCCGCACCGCCACTGTGGATGCCGGCGTCGTTCTCGAGGCCCTGCAGAACGCCGTCGAAGAACATGATCTCATCTTCCCCCTGATGTTCGGTGCCCGTGGCAGCGCGATGATCGGCGGCAATCTGTCGACCAATGCCGGCGGATCGAATGTCGTGCGCTACGGCAATACGCGCGATCTGTGCCTCGGAATCGAGGCGGTGCTGGCCGATGGCAGCATCGTCAACGGCCTCACCGGGCTTCGCAAGGACAACACAGGCTACGACCTCAAGAACCTGCTGATCGGTGCGGAAGGCACGCTTGGCATCATCACCGGGGCCGTCGTCAAGCTCTATCCGCAGCCCAAGGTACGCGCCACGGCATTTCTTTCAGTGGAATCGCTATCGGTCGCACTCGAAGTTCTCAATGTCGTTCAGGATCGCTTGGGAAATACCGTCGAGGCCTTTGAGTATGTGCCGCAGCCGGTGGTCGAGGTGATCCTGCGGCACTTTCCGCAGATTCGCGCGCCGTTGTCTGAACCTGCCAATGTCGGCATTCTGCTTGAGGTCGCGTCGAGCCGCACAGATGACGCGGTCGAGGCCAGCGACGGTGGCAAGGCATTGCAGGAAGGCTTGATGATGGCCCTTTCCGACCTCATGGAGGGCGGGCTCGTCCTGGATGCCATGTTCGCCACCTCGGAGAGCCAGCGCAAAGACCTTTGGAAGCTGCGCGAATCCGTCCTGGAATCGATCAATGCCGATGGTCCGGCCTATCATCTGGACGTAGCGCTGCCGCTGTCGCGTGTTGCCGATTTTGTCCGCATCATGGACGAGAAGGCAGCCGAGCTTGGCTTTCGCCCGCTGACGATCGGCCATCTCGGCGATGGCAACCTGCATTATGCGCTGGCCGCCGCCGATCCTGCCGGATGGGACGACCTGCCGTTGGAAACCATGAAGGATTTCGCCTTCGATCTCCTGGCCGAACTGAAGGGCTCCTTCAGCGCCGAGCATGGGATCGGCCAGAGCAAGGCAGAGCTTCTGAAGGCCCGCAAGGAGCCATCGCAGCTTGCCATGATGCGGGCAATCAAACAGGCGCTCGACCCCCAAAACATCATGAATCCCGGCAAGATGCTCATCTAGGACTATATATATCCTGCTCCGTCTCGCCGGCACCGATGCCACTCACAACAAGACCGACCGGAGGCTGCACCTCCGGTCGGTCTTTCATTTTGCCCATGCAATGGCTTCAGGCCTTCCAGGCGATCATCGTCGCCTTGGCGCATTCGTTCATCACCGTCAGCGCCCGCAGCGTGGTCTCATTGCCGACAATGAAGGGATTATCGCCCCCCGTCTTCATCTGTGCCAACTTGGCCACGGCGCCATCATAGAGATCGTGGTTGGAGATGAAGACCGAAACCGCCTGCTCTTTCGCCAGCGTCCGCACGCGCTCGGTGGCGTCGATATAGGTCTGCAGCCGCTCGATGCGGTCATCGCGTCGGGCGAAGTTGAAAGCCGTTCCGCCCCAGAGCATGGCGCGATGGGTCTTGTCAGCGTCCTTGACGTCGAAGACCAGTGTAATCGTGCCGGGGGTATGGCCGGGGGTCACCAGAATATCGATCTTTGTGTCACCGAGGGTGACAACGCTGCCGTCTTCAACCGAAACATCCCGAACAGGTGGCCGGCCCCAATCCGGCGTATCGAAGTCCAGTGCGGTTTCCAGCATCTTCCAGTCGGGCTCGCCCATCACGATGCTGCATCCATACTGGGTCTTCAGGTAGTTGGCGCCACCGTAGTGATCGCCATGACCGTGGGTAATGATGATCGTCTTGATGGAAGACGGATCGAGGCCGACCTTCTGAAGACCCTCGATGACAATGGACTGCGCCTCCGCATCATTATCCATGGCGTCGATCAGGATGATGCCAGCGGATGTGGTGATCGCCCAGCAGCTGACCCAGCTATTGCCGACGAAATAGAGATTGTCGAAGACCTTGCCCGGCTCGGGTGTCGGCAGAGCCATCAGCTCCTGGGGGGACACCGGCGGCAGGCCGGAGATCGGGGCTGCCTGATCGGCAAGACGCAGATAGGTGACGAGATCACTGCCTGCGGCCTGCTTGGCCGCATCCAGATGCGCCTGCATTTCGCCGGTCGTCGCAAAGGCGCTTGGCAGATCGGTCGCGAGGACGGCGCAGCATGCACACATCGCTTTCAGGAACTGTCGGCGCGACGATGTGATCTCTTCAGCCATAAATGATGACTTGGAATTCTTGCGGCCTAGAAACATGGTTTTCTCCTTGAGTCATGGTTGAAATGAACTCTTCGTCTCGGTCCCGGCAACAAAAGTCACACTGGCGGCGCCGGGTGGATGAATGGCCAGGGTGATGTATCTGTGCCTGTGGGTACAGGCACCTCGATCAGCGCCGGCGCATTGGAGGCCAGCGCCGCGACGATTGCAGCCTCAAGGCTTTCCGGAGTATCCACCCGGACGGATTCGACACCGAAGCTCTGCCCGAGAGCGACGAAATCCGGGTTGACCAGATCGGCGCCCAGCAAGCGGCTTCCATAGACCTGTTGCTGATCGCGGCGCACATTGCCATAGGCATTGTTGTTGAACACGACAGCAACAACACTGATGCCGAACTGCCGTGCTGTTGCCAGCTCCTGCACGCCGAACAGAAAACCTCCGTCCCCGGAAACGGAAACGACTGCCTTGTCCGGGTTCGCCACCTTGACCCCGAGCGCCGTATTATAGCCGAAACCGAGATTGTCCTGATAGCCGCAAGTCACATACTGTCGTGGCTCGTAAACCGGAAAACACATGCGGGCGGTAAAGCCGACCTGCGAGACTTCCTCGACGAAGAACCCGTCGCGCGGCAGCGCACGACGAATGGCCTTCAGGTAACCTTCCTGTGGTTGCACGGCGGCGAGGGCTTCGGATGCCCTCTCCTTCAGGGCACGATATTCGCCCGCGCGGCTCTCGCGCCTGGCAAGCTTCGGTTCGAGCGCTGAAATGAGGGCTTGCAACCCCGCCTTCGAATCCGTCACCAGCCCGAGATCCGGCTTCAGGCGCACCATTTCGGTCGGATCAATATCGATCCGCACAACCTTCAGCCCTTGGGGGAACCAGCGCCAGCGGAAATACTGAAGCTCCAGGCGGCTGCCGATACCGATCAGCAGATCGCATTGCGGCCAGAATTTCCAGGCAGCGGGCGGCAGCATGGCCAGATCATTGTCATCGCTGACAATACCCTTTCCGCTGCGATGAGCCGTGACCGGAGCCTGGAGAAGTTCGGCAAGCTGCAGCACCTCGACGCTTGCATCAATGGCACCGGAACCGACCATGATCAGTGGGTTTTTGGCGCTAGCGATCATCTGCGCGGCCTTTTCCACCAGATCCGGGTCTGGGCTTGGCGGCGCCAATGGCGCGGCAGCCACCGGCGCATCCGCCTCGATGCTCATGCCGAAGACATCCCAGGGCGCTTCCACGCCAACCGGGCGCTTGCGCCCGGAATGCATGACGGAAAATGCCTGGCGCATCACCTCGCTTGCCTCGCTCGGGTGATTGATCCGCTCGGCCCATTTCGTCAGGCCGCGCAGCGTGCCCAGATGATCGGGAAGCTCGTGCAACTGCCCGCGGCCCTGTCCGATGAGATGAGACATGATATTGCCGGTCACGCACATGACCGGCGCATTGCCGCCGTAAGCCGTGCAAAGGGCAGCACCCGAATTCAGAAGACCCGGCCCCGGCACGACCGTATAAACACCCGTGCGACCGGTGGATTTCGCATAGCCATAGGCCATATAGCCGGCGCCCTGCTCATGGCGGGTATGGATGAAGCGGATCTTGTCGCCCTCCCGCGCCAGCGCATCGTTGAAATCATACATATGCGCGCCGGGGATGCCGAACACGGTATCCACACCATTGGCAATCAACGACCTGGCCATCAGGTCTCCGGTTGTCAGTCTGGCCATGATATCTCCTTGCCCTACAATCGGGCGCTTACTTTGCAATGCTGAGGATCTGGACGCTGGTGTATTCCTTCAAGCCTTCCGATCCGAATTCAACGCCGATGCCCGACTGCTTGACGCCCCCCATCGGCACCGTCGGGTTCAGTACGCCATGCCGGTTCACCCAGCGCGTGCCGGCTTCCAGACGCTTTGCCACCGCGGCTGCCTGCATGGGATCATTGCCCCAGACACTGGCGCCAAGTCCCACCTCCAGCGCGTTGGCCGCCGTGATGGCTTCGTCGAGGTTGCTGTATCGGATGAGCGGGATGACAGGACCAAACTGCTCC
>CALSAF010000253.1:0-5008 GCA_943372805.1 Rhizobium sp. Q54 | reverse complement strand
TCGGTCGGAGAAAGAGTGGAAGATGCCACCACGTGAGTGGACCATGGCGAAGGCGCAATTTGCCGTGATCTTCGGCGAACGTTTCATCAGAGCCATGGCGGCCTGATGATCAACCGCCCGGCCGCACACGGAAATCCTGACAGTCCCTGATCTCGGGCATCGTGCACATGCTGCGGATCGGCGCGCGCTGGCGCGACTGCCCACCCGAGTATGGACCTTACACGACGATCTACAACCGCTTCCATCGCTGGAGCCAGCAAGGTGTCTGGTTTGCAGTCTTCGAAGCGCTGACCGGATACAGCGGGGTGTGGGGCTCGTGCGCGATCGACTCTACCAGCATCAAGGTTCATCGCTCGGTCGCCGGCGCAAAAGGGGGGCCTTCGCGCAAGGCATCGGAACTTCGCGCGGGGGACGCACCAGCAAAATCCACGGACTGACCGATGCTGCCGGAAGGCCGCGAATCCTGCTGATCTCGCCCGGCAACCTCTCAGACATGACCATGGCGCCCGCCTTGATCGAAGCCGCGCGTGGCCGCTTCGACAAGCTGATCGCGGATCGCGGCTATGACAGCAATGCCATCCGCGCTGCCATCCAGACCCAAGGCGCCGAAGTCGTCATACCCACAACCCGCAGCCGAAAGGCGCCCATTTCCTACGATCGCGATGCCTATCTCGGACCCGCAATCTCGTCGAGCGCCTATGGTGCCGCTTAAAGGACTGGCGCCGCATCGCTACGCGATACGACAAGCTCGCTGCCAACTACATGGCTGGCGTCTTCCTCGCAGCATCGCTCACATTCTGGTGCAATTGAGTCCGGAGCCTAAGCCAACCGGCAACTGGATCGATCAGTTCCGCGACTTTCGCGACATCCACGATGTTATAGCGCCCCTATCCGCGACGCTTTGCCCCGCTTCACTTCCGAAGAATGCGCAAACTATTTCACCGCCGCCGGATATGAAACAGAGTGATCGGGTTCTGCTCTAACTCAGTAATTAACCGTGGATTAGATTTTGGCTCGATGACGGCGACCCTGGCGCTTCGGACGTCTTGTGGACGCGTCCTGAGCCACCAGGGTCAACCGCCCCCCCAAAAAGAGGTGTTCGACCCCGCCACCCTAAAGGGGGGGGGGGGGATGGCGAGGCCGAATTTGTCAGATGGTCAGCGGAGGCTGATCACCCGAAGTTGTATTAACGGACGGCATGCCGCGTTCCATTCTCGCTTCGCCTCTATTCGCCCTCGCCTCGCGGCGTTACGAGCGTGGATTTGACGATAGCTGCAAGTTCACCGGAACGACCACCATCGCCCTGCGTCTCTCAGATGGAACCGCCCATGGTTTCGATACTGGCCCCGCCCGATGATTTCGTGGCGGGGTTTTCTTCGAAAGGTGCTGATCGATGCAGACCAAGTTCACTAGTTTGAAAATGGCTGACGGCCGCGCGGCGCTTTTGATAGCTCGACACAATGGCATCTCTATATCTGCGTTGGACGGACGGCTGAAAAAAGGGTGGTCTGTGGACGATGCTGTCACGCGACCGATGAATTGGAGCGGACAAAGATAACCCCGCCAGCGTCGGGGGGAGCACTGGCGGGGTCGAATGGGTCACCGGACGCATTATGCGGGGGGCAAGTTGGTCGCGTCCGATATTTTCAGAACGGCCATGTTGAGATAGGGTTCCCGCCCCGATCGGAGAAAATGGCTTCGATGTCGGAAGGGCTGGAACCGGTTCGATGCAAAACGCTGTTACAAACATATGTCATTGGCTAGCGTGAAAGCTTTTGGACAATGAAACCGACCCGACGACCAAGCGAACCTAGCGGGAAAAATTGCTGACTTGAAGGCCTTGGCGAACCAGGGCAGTCCTGAATTTCAGGCGCACGCTCAAAAAGTGATCTTCTCGATCGTGTCCCACGAGGTGGTGTAGCTGGGGTCGATCCCCGCTATTTCCGGCGTCAGTGCGAGCCGATCATGTGCCCGGCACTGCCGACAGCATGATGATGGGATTGTCGCTGAGCGGTGCCATTGTTTCAAGTGTCATGTAGCGTGCGCGCTGGACGGCCCATTCGTTGGACTGTTCCATGCGGATGGCGCCAACGAGGCGGGTGATCGTGGCTTCGTTCGGGAAGATGCCGACCACCTCGGTCCTGCGCTTGATCTCGCCATTGAGCCGCTCGATAGGATTCGCGCTGTGCAGCTTGGCGCGATGCTCCCGGGGGAAGGTCATGTAGGCCAGCACATCGGGTTCGGCATCGTCCATCAAGGTTGCCAGTTTGGGCAGCTTGGGTCGCACCTGATTGGCCACGGAACGCCATTGCTGGCTTGCAGCTTCGGGCGGTTCCTGGGCGAAGGCGGTGGCGATAAACGCGGAGACGACGCGCCTGCCACTCTTGCCGGCATGGGCCAAAGCATTGAGCATGAAGTGGACGCGGCAGCGCTGCCAGGTGGCACACAGCAGTTTGGAGACGGCCGCCTTGATGCCTTCGTGTGCGTCGGAGATGACCAGCTTCACGCCGCGCAGACCCCGGCGCGTTAGCTTGCGCAGGAAGGCTGTCCAGAAGGGTTTTGCTTCCGAAGAGCCGATGTCCATGCCGAGACTTCACGGCGACCGCCGCTGTTCACACCCACCGCGGCGATCACTGCAACCGAGACGATCCGCCCGTTCTGGCGGACCTTCACATAGGTCGCATCGATCCAGAGATACGGCCAGTCGCCCTCGATCGGGCGATCCAGAAAGGCGTGAACGCGCTCGTCGAGTTCTTCGCACAGTCGGCTGACCTGGCTTTTGGAGATGCCATCCATACCCAGTGCCTTGACCAGATCGTCGACCGAGCGGTTGATATCCCCTGGATGTAGGCTTCCTGGATCACTGCGGTCAGCCCCCGCTCGGCCATTCGGCGTGGCTCCAGAAAACCGGGGAAGTAACTGCCCTTGCGTAGCTTGGGGATGCGCAACTCTACTGTTCCAGCGCGAGTCTGCCAGTCTAGCTCACGATGGCCATTGCGCTGGACAAGCCGGGTAGACGACTTCTCGCCGTAGCCAGCGCCGGTCAAGTTGCCGACTTCCATCTCCATCAACCGCTCGGCCGCGAACGCGATCATGTCGCGCAAAATATCAGCGTCCGGGGTCTCCTCCACCAGCGAACGCAAGTGCATCATAGGGTCGGTCATCGTGGTTCCTTCCGTCAGGTTCGAGCTTCGCAACCCAAACCTATCCGAAAATCACGGTGAACACCTCAGACCCCAGCTACACCACCTCGTGGGACACGATCATCTTCGATTTGCTCTTTCACCGACTGCTCCAAGACCCAAATATTGTTTCGATGTACAAACCTCTCTGGCCGGTGAAGGACTAGGATTGGGGTTTTGGCGAACAAGTTCACTCGTTTGCGTATGTCCGATGGCCGCCCTGCGTTGATAGTCGCGCGTCAGAACGGTATCTCGCTTTCTGCACTGGACAGTCGGCTGAAAAAGGGATGGGACGTTGATGACGCTGTCACCCGACAGATGGTGTAGCTGACAAGAAAATGACCCGCCAGCCCTAGCCAGTGACTGACGGGGTCGATCGGGCAAGCTACGCTGGGAGGACAAGCGCCCGACACCTGGCTAACCGCTATTCGCGAGCCGGGTTCCAAAATTTCAGACTTTTACACATGTTAACGACGTGGGTGTGATTGAAGCTATCATCGCTTGCGATCCTGGCGCGCCGCTGCTGTCCCCAACACCACGAAACGCCAGGGTCAACCGCAAAAAATAACCCCCGCCATTGCTGGCAGGGGTCAGTGGAAGTTCTCTCGCCAAATGGCAGAGAGCCTTCGGGTCGCAAGCGCGACATACGCGAGTTATTCTCAACACAGGATTGAAATCGTCAAACAAACGATGACAAATACTGTCATCAATCGGCGGTTCTGCGACGAACGTATGACAACTGCGCCGGATATCGATTGCACATAGCCGAGCGCCAACCTAGATCAATTGCCGGGTCAGGGAAGTTCTCAATGCAGAGCGTTCGGGTCGCACCGTCCCTG
Source organism: Rhizobium sp. Q54 (assembly GCA_943372805.1). Classification (GTDB taxonomy): domain Bacteria; phylum Pseudomonadota; class Alphaproteobacteria; order Rhizobiales; family Rhizobiaceae; genus Allorhizobium. Next base: position 987 of record CALSAF010000253.1, on the reverse strand, counting down.
ACCAATTCAAACCGTCATGCCGGACCCTGCTTCCACGCGATCCCATGCCGATCGCATCAGGCCGCATACGTGATCGAACTGCTCGGCGAGATTCTCAGGCGGGAGTTCTGGAACCACAATTCGATCGTCCAACCGGGATGTCGGTCGCGAACGGCCGGGATTTTCCGGCGATCATCGGCGTCGAACAGACCTTTCGCCTCGACGATCCGCTTCCCCGCGACATCGACGAAGTCGAGCATATAGGTATGGTGGATCGTATAGTTCAGCTTGATCGCTTCGTGTGTGAATTGCGCTGGTAACAGCGCCGCGCACCGGCCTTCGAATTTTGACCGATATCGGGGGGCATCAGGCTTCATTCGTAGATACCCGCGCCCCTTTCCCGTCCAGGACCGACGCAAGGGCGATCGGCGTAGGCGCGCCGGACGGCCACCGCATGGCGACGCACTGGCCGCGTTCGATCCAGGTCTCGTTGACGCTGCTGCTCTGATTTCCACCGCTGACGCGAAGCAATTTCCCGTCAGCGTATACGCCGGTCAAAAATCCGACATGGCCCCCACCCGGACGCTGAAACCGGACGATTGCGCCAAGGTAGGCCTCGCTGACCGGTTCGCCGATTCCGTCCCAAGTCGATGCCCGAACCGCAATTTTCGGGGGTGTGAAGCCAACTTGGTTGACGACGTGGGCGGCGAACATCCCGCACCAAGGGGTTTCGTCGTCCGCAATATTAATCCCGAGGATTTTGTAACCAAGGACTTTAATCCAGCCCATGATAACGGGCGAATGTTTGGGTCCGACGATCTCGCGGACCCCGATCAGGGTGCGGGCATAAGTGAGCCAGTGAACCGCACCGGGATTGCCGGAGGCCTTAACTCCTGAGAGTGAGGGTTTACGATGAGCAAGACGACGAACAAGTTTGCCCCTGAGGTTCGGCAGCGGGCGACCCGGATGGTACTGGATCACGAGGGCGATTATCCTTCTCGCTGGGCG
>CALSAF010000252.1:0-5020 GCA_943372805.1 Rhizobium sp. Q54 | reverse complement strand
GCCGAAGGTCTCCGGCGGCAATGGCCAGGTTTATCTCGCGCAGCCGCTCGCCAAGGTCTTCTCGACTGCCGAAGATGCCGCCAAGAAGGCCGGTGACAGCTTCGTCACCGTGGAGCGCCTGCTCCTGGCGCTTGCGATCGAGAGCTCCGCCTCGACATCCGCCTCCCTCAAGAAGGGCGGCGTGACGGCCAATGCGCTCAACCAGGTGATCAACGAGGTCCGCAAGGGCCGGACAGCCGACGGTGCCAATGCCGAAGCTGGCTTCGACGCACTGAAGAAATATGCCCGCGACCTGACGGCCGAAGCGCGCGAAGGCCGGCTTGATCCGGTTATCGGTCGTGACGACGAGATTCGCCGCACGATCCAGGTGCTGTCGCGCCGGACCAAGAACAATCCGGTGCTGATCGGCGAACCCGGCGTCGGCAAGACGGCGATTGCGGAAGGCCTTTCGCTGCGCATCATCAATGGCGATGTGCCGGAAAGCCTGAAGGACAAGAAGCTGATGGCGCTCGACATGGGCGCGCTGATTGCCGGTGCCAAGTATCGCGGCGAATTTGAAGAGCGGCTGAAGGCCGTGCTCAACGAGGTGCAGGCCGAAAACGGTGAGATCATCCTGTTCATCGACGAGATGCACACGCTTGTCGGCGCGGGCAAGGCGGACGGGGCGATGGATGCCTCGAACCTCTTGAAGCCGGCTCTGGCCCGCGGCGAACTGCATTGCGTCGGTGCGACCACGCTCGACGAATACCGCAAACATGTCGAGAAGGACCCGGCGCTCGCCCGTCGGTTCCAGCCTGTCATGGTCGAGGAGCCCACGGTCGAGGACACGATCTCGATCCTGCGCGGCCTGAAGGAAAAATACGAGCAGCACCACAAGGTGCGGATCTCGGACTCGGCCCTTGTTGCGGCGGCGACATTGTCGAACCGCTACATCACCGACCGCTTCCTGCCCGACAAGGCGATCGACCTGATGGACGAGGCTGCATCGCGGCTTCGGATGCAGGTGGATTCCAAGCCGGAAGAGCTCGACGAACTCGATCGCCGCATCATCCAGCTGAAGATCGAGCGCGAGGCGTTGAAGAAGGAAACCGATGCTGCCTCTGCCGACCGGTTGAACCGTCTCGAAACCGAACTCACCTCGCTTGAGCAAGAGGCCGATGCGCTGACGGCCCGCTGGCAGGCGGAAAAGCAGAAGCTGGGCCTGGCCGCTGACTTGAAGAAGCAGCTGGACGAAGCCCGGAACGAGCTTGCGATCGCGCAGCGCCAGGGTGAATTCCAGCGCGCCGGCGAGCTCGCCTATGGCGTGATCCCGAAACTCGAAAAGGAACTGGTGGCTGCGGAAGCCCAGGATGGTTCTGGTGCTGCCAACATGGTGCAGGAAGTCGTCACACCTGACGGCATCGCCCATGTGGTGTCCCGCTGGACCGGTATTCCTGTCGACAAGATGCTGGAAGGCGAGCGCGACAAGCTGCTGCGCATGGAAGACGAATTGGCGAAGTCGGTCGTCGGCCAGGGCGATGCGGTGCAGGCGGTATCGCGTGCGGTTCGCCGTGCCCGTGCCGGCCTGCAGGATCCGAACCGGCCGATCGGCTCGTTCATCTTCCTTGGGCCCACCGGCGTCGGCAAGACCGAGCTCACCAAGTCGCTGGCACGCTTCCTGTTCGACGACGAAACCGCGATGGTTCGGCTCGACATGTCGGAATACATGGAGAAGCATTCGGTTGCACGGCTGATCGGGGCACCTCCCGGCTATGTCGGCTATGAAGAAGGTGGCGCGCTCACGGAAGCCATCCGTCGCAAGCCCTATCAGGTGGTGCTGTTCGACGAGATCGAGAAGGCGCATCCCGACGTCTTCAACGTTCTCCTGCAGGTGCTTGACGACGGGCGGCTGACGGACGGCCAAGGCCGCACGGTGGATTTCAAGAATACGATCATCATCATGACCTCGAACCTCGGGGCCGATTACCTGACCAGCCTCGGCGAGGATCAGGATGTCGATGAGGTCCGTGACCAGGTGATGGATGTGGTGAAGGCCTCGTTCCGACCGGAATTCCTGAATCGCGTCGATGAGATCATCCTGTTCCACCGGCTGCGGCGGAGCGAGATGGGTGCGATTGTCGACATCCAGATGAAGCGACTGCTTTCGCTGCTCGCCGAGCGCAAGATCGTCATCGATCTGGCGCCGGACGCACGGGCCTGGCTCGCTGACAAGGGGTACGACCCTGTCTATGGCGCGAGGCCGCTGAAGCGGGTCATCCAGAAGTATCTGCAGGATCCGCTCGCCGAACAGATCCTCTCAGGGCAGGTCCTGGACGGATCCGAAGTGACGATCGAGGCCGGCAGCGACCGGCTGTTGATCGCGCCCAAGACGGCGGTCAGTGCAGCGGCCTGATACAGGCGTCATCTCCAAATGCGAACGGCGGTCCTTGCGGGCCGCCGTTTTCGCTCATTGACCTTGTTTTCCGCTTCAGCGGCTTGCCACCTGGGCGGGGCGCCCACCGCTCTCGAGCAGGGTATCGATACGCTGGCGTTCCTGCTGGAAGGCGACAAGTGCCGGTCCTTCGAGCGCCTTGCCGCCGGGCAGGCGCACCTTCATGGCGTCGACCTTGGTGCCGTTGACGATCAGCTCGTAATGCAGATGCGATCCGGTCGATGAACCGGTCGATCCTACAAAGCCGATGACCTGGCCCTGGGTGACCTTCGCGCCCGGGACGATCCCCTTGGCGATGCCGCTCTGGTGGTTGTAGGAGGTCACATAGCCATTGGCATGGCGGATCAGTGTCTGATTGCCGTAACCTGAGGCCCAGCCGGCTTTTTCGACGACGCCATTGCCGGCCGCGATGATCGGCGTGCCGCGGGGTGCAGCCCAGTCGACGCCGGTATGCATGCGCGAATAGCCGAGGATCGGATGGCGGCGCATGCCGAAACCGGAGGTGAAGCGGCCATTCGGCACGGGATTGCGCAGCAGGAACTGACGGATCGACTTGCCGTTTTCATCGAAGTAGTCGATCGAACCGTCCTGCGCGTCCTGGAAACGATAGAACTGGGTGATCGTGTCACCGAAGCGGGCCCTGACATAGAGAAGCTCGGAATCCTCCGTCGCCCGCCCTTCGTCGTCGGTGACGGAGAACACCGCCTCCAGCATGTCGGACGGCTTCAGCTGTGCCTGGAAATCGACGTTGGAGGCGAGAAGCCGGATGACCTGCGCCGTCAGGTCCTGGCTCATGCCATAGGAGAGGGCGGCACGGTAGATCCCGTCATAGACGCGTGGCATATCGCGGCCGGAGACCATGGCCGGTTGCGTGCTGTCAAAGGCGCCGGTAATCGCGTCGAGTTGCGGTGGTTCGGCACCCTCGACCAGGCGGCCGGCATCATTCACCGCAAGGGTCACGACGTGGTCGGTGCGATGATACAGGGAGAAGCGGACGAGACGGACCTCTTCGCCCCGCTGCAGAAGCCCGACACGGATGATGTCGCCTTCGACGAGACCCGGAGCCTGCATGAAAGGTGCGAGCGCCTTGCCGACATCTTCCGCCTTGGAGGCCGGATAGCCGGCCGCCGTCATCAGGGCGGCCACCGACTGCGGACGGCGCGCCGGCAGGATGTCGTCGGCATATTCCGGTGTCATCGGCGTGATGATCTGTGGTTCCGCGACGCTCATGTTTTCTTCGACGATGCGTGCCGTCATGCCGACCGCAAGGTCGAGTCCGGTGTCTTGCGTGTCGAAGCGGCGCGGATCGATATAGTAGAGGGCTGCCACCTGACTGTCGCCGTCTGTCAGAACCGACCCGTTGGACCGAACATTCGCCTCGACCTCGTCAAAGGTCATTTCACCGGCGAGCGGCTTGTCCGGCGCGGCGGGGAAGGGGCTCGACTTGAGGATGACCTCGGATTCAACATCCGATCCATAGAGGCTGCCGGTCCGGCTAGCGACCGGCGGGGTGGTGGTGTCGGTCGCGAAGATCGCGAGAGGATCGAACTTCGGATAGCGCTCCTGGTTGGCATAGTCGGCGGCCAGCACCATCTTGACATGGGCGAAGGGGAGCTTGCGTACCACCTCGCGCTCGCCATCCTTGAAGACGGTGGGTACGTCGAGGATCGCCTTGTCGACGGGCCGGGCGGCAATCTTGGGCGCGAAGATGCGGGCGCCGCGAACCGTGTCGTCCACCGATGTCTCCGTGGTGTCCGGCGGCGTCACGGCAAAGGCCTCCGCCGGAATGGCCAGCTGCTGCCGGCCGTCCAGCGCTGCGAAGAGCGCGACACCCATCAGGATGCAGGAGGTAATGCCAGTGAGAAAGGTGCCGGAGAGCCAGCGCAGGGAGATCTCTCGCCGATCGGGCGCACGAAGCCCATCCGCCAGGATGGGAGGCTCACTGCCGAGCGTTCGGATCAGATCGCGGTCTGTGGTCATGCCGTCTTCATGTTCCCGGCTGCGGGGCGCAGCACTGGTCTGTTGCTCAACTGGATCACGCCCCCATGTCTCATGTTTTCGCCCGGCGCGTCAAATCAGCGTGGCCATGGCAAGTGCTAAACAGCAGCCAAATATGGATTTTGCGCGGCACGCGCGCGTGCTCGCGAGAGACAAGGCCGTCTTCGCAGGTTGTTTCATGGCCAGCCTGGGTTCTGATAGGGCGTCTATAGAGGCCGGAGGGCCAATCCGGGAGGCGTAAGGCAGGGGGCGCGGCAGTGCCTTCGACAGCCGATCCAAATCATGGCCGAATAAGTCATTATTTTTCAATGCCTTGTCGATTTTTCCCGATTTTTCCCAACAAGGCTGTTGACTGCTTCGGGAAGCGAATCTATACATCCGCTCACTGACGAGGGCGGCGGCGCTGCTAGCGACGAAGTCCTTCGCTCTAGAGAAATCCTTGGAAATTGGCTGGATTGCTGATTTTAAGCCTGGCTTACGGGTTGGGTTGACTGGGATTTTTGACGGGTTTTGTTCCGTCTGTTTTTTGACAATTGAAGATAGAAGAAAGAGAAACGTGGGCGGCGGTCTTGCGTAGATGGGGTCGAAAGA
>CALSAF010000251.1:0-5042 GCA_943372805.1 Rhizobium sp. Q54 | reverse complement strand
GCTGAAGACGGCGTGGGGCTGCCCGCAGCAAACAGCGCGCCCCGACCGCCCGAACAGGCGGGGGACGAGGCTTCAGACGAAACGATTCTCGCCTTGTCTGCCGCAAATTCGTCCAAACCCGGTGATTAACCGAGCGTTACGGCTTCAATTGAACCCTCTGTACTTTTCGTCTAAAGAGCCAGCCTCGCCGGATTGGCTTCCCCCTCACACGTTCTCAAGGAAAGGCGGGCATTTCTCGCCCGTATCGCAGGCTCTCATGGATCGCATCAGGATTGTTGGTGGCAATGCGTTGAACGGGATCATCCCGATCTCGGGCGCCAAGAACGCAGCGCTGCCCCTGATGATTGCCTCGCTTCTGACGTCGGACACGCTGACGCTCGAAAACGTGCCGCATCTGGCAGACGTCGAAGGCCTGATCCGCATTCTCGGCAATCACGGCGTCGATATCGCCGTGAACGGCCGCCGCGAACACCAGGACGGGTCCTATTCGCGCACCGTGCATTTCACCTGCCGCACCGTGGCCGATACCACGGCACCTTATGAGCTGGTCTCGAAGATGCGCGCCAGCTTCTGGGTCATCGGCCCGTTGCTTGCCCGCGAAGGCCAGGCGCGCGTGTCACTGCCGGGCGGCTGCGCCATCGGCACGCGTCCGGTCGATCTCTTCATCGAGGGGCTTGCAGCCCTTGGCGCTGAGATGGAGATCGACGGTGGATACATCAATGCAAAGGCGCCGAAGGGCGGTCTGATCGGTGCACGCTATACCTTCCCCAAGGTATCCGTCGGCGCGACCCATGTGATGCTGATGGCGGCATCGCTTGCCCGCGGCACGACCGTGATCGGCAATGCCGCCCGCGAGCCCGAGGTCGTCGATCTCGCCAACTGCCTGATCGCCATGGGCGCGAAGATTTCAGGCGCCGGTACCTCGACCATCACCATCGAGGGCGTCACGAGCCTGTCGGGTGCCCGGCACCGCGTCCTGCCCGACCGCATCGAGACCGGCACCTATGCCATGGCGGTTGCCATGACAGGCGGTGATGTGACGCTCTCGGGCACCGATATCACCCTGCTCGACACCGCCGTCGAGGCAATCCGCCGCGCCGGTGCCGAAGTGTCTGCCGTCGACGGTGGCATCCGCGTCATTGGCCACGGCGACGCCATCCGGCCGGTCGATATCGTCACCGAACCCTTCCCCGGTTTCCCGACCGACCTGCAGGCGCAGTTCATGGGTCTGATGACCCGTGCGCATGGTGTTTCGCATGTCACCGAGACGATCTTCGAAAACCGTTTCATGCATGTTCAGGAACTGGCCCGCCTCGGCGCCAAGATCACGCTGTCGGGCCAGACCGCCCGCATCGAAGGCGTGACCCGCCTGCGTGGCGCTCCGGTCATGGCAACCGATCTGCGTGCATCGGTGTCGCTGGTTATTGCGGGCCTTGCTGCCGAAGGTGAAACCATGGTCAGCCGCGTCTACCATCTCGACCGTGGCTTTGAGCGTCTGGAAGAGAAGCTCACCCGCTGCGGGGCCATTGTCGAGCGCATCAGCGACTGATCGCCGGCAGGGCGGCGATAACGTCGTGTTCCGATGAGGCGAAAAGTCTTTTTGCCCCGTTGCCACTGGACAAGCCGCAACCTATGTCGAAAACATGAATTCGACGGGCACCGCCGAAGGGCGATACTGTGAGGTGACATGACGGACTTGAAGCTGATGGCGCTCGATGCCGATGATCTCTCGATCATTTCGGCCCATATGCAGGATGCCGTCTTCAAAGTCGGCGATCTGAGCTTTTCGGTTCGCTCCGGCCTGTTCTCACTCGTCGCCAATCGCTTCGTGTGGGAAAAGGCGGCACGTGTGTCAAAGAGCTTCGAACGCCGCCGTTCAGCCCTGAGCTTCAAGCGTGTCGAGGCGGTGCGCTCGATCGGCTTTGATCGGGGCAAGGCTGATGACGTGATGAGCCTGCTCGCGGTCCGCTATGTGCCCAAGGGCGAAGGCCCGGATGGCGTGGTGGAGCTTGTACTCGCTGGTGGTGGCATGATCGCGCTCGAAGTGGAATGCATCGAAGCCCAACTCACCGATACCGGTGGCGCATGGGAAACCACGGCTCGACCGGAACACGAGGCAGGTTGAGGCGGCGAGCGGCACGTCAGGGTCGCAACGTCATGTGAATGGAAATGCTGAAAGGAAATACGGGGCGTGGCAATCTGGCTGGATCAGGCATCTGGAGACTTCGAGGCGCGATTTGCGGCCTTCCTGACGACCAAGCGTGAAGTCTCCGACGACGTCAACGACGCCGTGCGTAAGATCATCGACGACGTCCGCACCCGTGGCGACGCAGCGCTTGCGGAGTATTCGAAGCGGTTCGACGGTGTCGATTTTGCCACCGTTCCCATGCAGGTCACGCACGAGGAAATCGCCGCAGCGCTTGCCTCGACTGCGCCCGAACTGATCGATGCCCTGAAGCTCGCGGCCGAGCGCATCGAGCGCCATCATGCGCGTCAAATGCCGAAGGACGACATCTACGAAGATGCGATCGGGGTCGGGCTCGGTTCCCGCTGGACCGCCATAGATGCCGTTGGACTTTACGTCCCCGGCGGTACCGCGAGCTATCCGAGCTCGGTGCTGATGAATGCGCTCCCGGCCAAGGTGGCCGGTGTTCCGCGTGTGGTGATGGTCGTTCCGGCCACCGGCGGTGCCATCAACCCGACAGTCCTGGCAGCGGCGAGCATTGCCGGCGTAACCGAGATCTATCGTATCGGTGGCGCCCAGGCTGTGGCCGCACTCGCCTATGGCACGGAAACGATCGCGCCCGTCGCCAAGATCGTCGGCCCGGGCAATGCCTATGTGGCCGCCGCCAAGCGCCAGGTCTTCGGCACCGTCGGTATCGACATGATCGCCGGTCCCTCTGAAGTGCTGATCATCGCAGACAAGGATAATGACCCGGATTGGCTGGCAGCGGATCTGCTCGCCCAAGCCGAACACGATCCCGGCGCCCAGTCCATCGTCATCACCGACGATCGCTCCCTGGGCCAAGCGGTAGAGGCTGCCGTGGAGCGACAGTTGAAATCCCTGCCGCGCGCCGAGACGGCCTCCGCCAGCTGGCGCGACTTTGGCGCGATCATCAAGGTCGAGGCGCTTGAGGATGCGATCCCGCTTGCCAACCGCATTGCCGCCGAACACCTGGAACTGGCGGTGGAGGATCCCGAGCCCCTGATCGAGGGCATCCGCAATGCCGGCGCCATCTTCGTCGGGCGCCATACGCCTGAGGTGATCGGCGACTATGTCGGCGGATCGAACCACGTCCTGCCCACGGCGCGCTCGGCGCGTTTCTCCTCGGGCCTTTCGGTGCTGGACTACGTTAAGCGCACCTCGATCCTCAGGCTCGGCCCGGACCAGTTGCGCCAGCTTGCGCCATCAGCGATTGCGCTGGCGAGGTCGGAAGGGCTCGAAGCCCATGCCCGCTCTGTCGCCATCCGCCTGAACCTCGGAGACTAGGGGATGGCAGCGGGCGACTTCCGGCTCTCAGATGTCGTGCTGGACGAGACCATCGGGCGCTCGACCCCCGATGTCGAGCATGAGCGGGCGGTCGCCATCTTCGATCTGATCGAGGAAAACACCTTCGAGCCGGCCGGCCATCCGGGTGGTCCCTACAAGCTCTTCCTGTCGCTGATCGACCGTAAGCTCGTCTTCTCTATCAAGACGGAAGCCGGCGAGGATGTCGCCGTGCACATCCTGTCGCTGACGCCCCTGCAGCGGATCATCAAGGACTACTTCATGATCTGCGAAAGCTATTACGAGGCGATCCGCTCCTCGACACCGTCGCAGATCGAAGCCATCGACATGGGCCGTCGCGGGATCCACAACGACGGCTCCCAGACCCTGATGGACAGGCTCTCTGGCAAGATCAAGATCGACTTCGACACCGCGCGCCGTCTCTTTACCCTGGTCTGCGTGCTCTATTGGCGGGGCTAGGATCGATGAGCGAGGGCGCAGACGACAGCCGCCGTCCGTCGCGGCCCGGCGCGATCCTCTTCATGTGCGGCCAGAATGTCATCCGCAGCCCCATGGCAGAGGCGATTGCGAGACAGGCCCTGCCATCCGGCACCTGGGTTGCTTCTGCCGGCGTAAAGAAGGGCGAGCGCGATCCCTTCGTCGACGTCGTGCTTGACGAGATCGGCCTGTCGCTCGGTCGCCGCCAGCCCCAGACGCTGGAGGATATGGAAGACGATTACTTCGACCTCGTGATCACTCTCACGCCCGAAGCCCATCACGCAGCGCTCGAATTGACACGGTCTTCCGCGGTCGAGGTGGAATACTGGCCGATGCCGGACCCAACGGTCGAGACCGGCAGCCGCGAGCAGCGGCTTTCCGCCTATCGCGACGTGCGGGACCGGTTGACCCGCCTGATCCGTGAAAGACTGGTTCTCGCCCCGGATTAGCGGCGTTTTTGCCCCTCTTGAAACAAATTCCAAAAGCCGAATCTACAAGGTTCACAAATGCCGGGCGATTGTGTAGTTTCCGCCCACATTTTCGGGGCCCTTCGCGCGCCCCGCTTTCAAACCCCAGGAAAGACAACCGCTCTATGGCAAAAGAAGAAGTCCTCGAATTCCCCGGCGTCGTCACCGAACTGCTGCCGAACGCCACCTTCCGCGTGAAGCTCGAAAACGAACACGAAATCATCGCCCACACCGCCGGCCGCATGCGCAAGAACCGCATCCGCGTTCTCGCAGGCGACAAGGTCCTCGTCGAGATGACCCCTTACGACCTGACCAAGGGCCGCATCACCTACCGCTTCAAGTAGGTCTTGGTCCAAGACCTGAGACCAGGGAGCGCGTTCGCATGGAACTGAGACAGAAGCTGATTTTGGCCTCCGGGTCGCCGCGCCGCGTGGACCTCCTGAAACAGGCTGGCATCGAGCCCGCGCGACTGATGCCGATGGATCTCGATGAGACGCCGAGCAAGTCCGAGCATCCGCGCTCGCTTGCCCGCCGGCTCTCGGCTGACAAGGCGAAGGCGGCCTTCCAGCAGGTGCGCAAGGACTTGACCT
>CALSAF010000250.1:0-5064 GCA_943372805.1 Rhizobium sp. Q54 | reverse complement strand
GTTGCCGTCTTCTCGGTCCTTCTCGTTGCCGGCTGTTCCGGCAGCGACCGCGTTCCCTTCGCCGATGTCGGGGCCCCGCGGGCGGGCGACCAGCTGATCGGCAAGGTGGATCATGCCCGAGACGGACGGGTGCTGGTCGGGCGCGTCGGCGATCCCCGGGCGGAAGCGGCAGCCTATGCGCCGCCGGCGGGCAGCGCGAATGCCGGGAGCGCCGGCATCGACTATCTCGACACGCCCGGTTCCGGCGAAGGCGACCTCGGTCAGGCCGGGCCACTGATGGCTTCGGCGCAGCCTGCGACGGCGGCTGAAACCCAGGGGCTCGATCAGGGCGGCGCGATGAGCGCCATGGTCATTCCCGACGGGGGCGTGAATATTGATGGCGAACTCGGGATCGATCCTCAGGCCGGCTTATCGAATGCGACCTATGCGGATGGGGCAAGCCCCGTGGGTGTGCAGCCGCATGTGGTGACCGAGGGCGGGGCGATGGCGATTGCAGAGGGCACGACCAGCCAGCCTGTCGTCGACGGGATCGGCTTTGACGAGCCGACCGAGATCGTGACGGGGCCAAGCGGGGCCGGCCAGCCGGTCGCCGGAGAGAGCCAGGTGGCCCAGGACATGCCGGACGAGGGCGGGATCCTTCCGCTTTCGGTCGACAGCGGCAATTCCGGCATGAGCGATCCGGTTCCGGTGTCGAACCAGCGGGTGGCGGTGGCGTCTCAGCCCCCGTCGGCAGCACCTGCGGGCAAGGATTGTTCGCTCTATCTCGACAAGCGGAACTGCCGCTGAGGTCGCACCCTGCGCAAGGGCCGCATTCACCGTTACCTTGACCATCGAAGGGGCGGACCTCTGGCCGAGGGGCCGCCTGTCGATCGGCTTGCGGGCCGGTTGCGTACCGGGGCGGGCGCGGATGGGCTTGTCTCGGCGGCGGCGGGGGCCTAGAGGCGGAGGTGTTCCCGTCCGTGGCGTGATGCGCGCTGATGGGGACGGATGAAGGGATGGGCCGACGGTCTGGTGCCGGGCGCGGGGTGAGGGTGGCGCTGCCGCCCGACAGCCTTGCCGCCGGGACCGGCTCTTCGACCTCCATCCCGCCCTGAATGCCGCCCGGCCGGGCGGCCTGCACTCCGGAGACCCGCCATGCCGCCGATTGCCGATATCCTTGTCTTTGCCGCGATGCTCGCTGCCGCCGGCGCCGTGGCGGGGTTGCTTGCCGGCGTGTTCGGGATTGGCGGGGGGGCGGTGCTGGTGCCGGTCTTCTATCAGGTCTTCGGCTATGCCGGGATCCCGCAAGAGGTGATCATGCATCTCGCGGTGGGCACCTCGACGGCGCTGATCGTGCCGACCTCGATCCGCTCGTTCACGGCGCATCGGAAGCGCGGGGCGGTCGACATGGCGCTCTTGAAAGGCTGGATGATTGCGGTGCCGGCGGGCGCGCTCGCCGCCACCGTCGTTGCCGCCTATGTGTCGAGCGAGGGCTTGCGGCTGTTCTTCGCGGTCATGGGGCTGGTGCTGGCGGCGCGCATGCTGTTTCTGTCCAACCGGATGCATCTGGGCACCGACCTGCCGGGCGAGCCGGCGCGGTTTCTCACCGGTTCGGCGATCGGGCTTTTTTCCGGGCTGATGGGGGTCGGCGGCGGGGTGTTCAACAACACCTTCATGACGCTTTACGGAAGGCCGATCCACCAGGCGGTGGCGACCTCCTCAGGCGTCGGCGTGCTGATCTCGATCCCGGCCTTTTTCGGCTTCATCTATGCCGGCTGGGGCGAGGCCGGCCTGCCGCCCTTTTCGACCGGCTTCGTCAACTGGATCGCCTTTGCGGTGATTTTTCCGATCGCCATGCTGGTTACGCCCTATGGCGCGCAGCTGGCGCATAAGCTGAACAAGCGGCAGCTGGAAATGGGGTTCGCGGTGTTTCTGCTGTTTGTTTCGATAAGGTTTTTCTGGAGCCTTTACGGCTAGGAACGGACCGTCTCAGGCGCTTTTCCCGGTTGCCTCGACCTGTGCGATGACTATCATCGCGACTCTATGAATGGGCGAGGGAAATCGTGACGGTGCAGCCAAGGGTCGAGGCGTTCATAACACGCTGGCAGGGGCAGGAGGGCGGCCAGGAACGGGCGAATTACGCGCTTTTCCTCACCGAACTCTGCGACCTCCTGGAGCTTCCCCACCCGGAACCCGCCTCCGCCGCGCATGAGGGCAATGATTACGTCTTCGAACGCGCGGTCAAGGAGACCGGTCGCGACGGGGCGACATCGCAAAAGCGCATCGACCTCTACAAGCGGAACTGCTTCGTGCTGGAGGCCAAGCAGAGCCGGTTGTCGGGCGAAAAGAACGAGAGCCCGCTTTTGCCCGGCCTCGACCGCACGACCGAAAGCACCCCGCGCGGCCGCCGCCAGAGCGCCAACCGCGCCTGGGACGTGCTGATGATGAATGCCCGCGCGCAAGCCGAAAACTATGTGCGGCTGCTGCCGACCTCCCACGAGCCGCCGCCCTTCGTGCTGGTCGTCGATGTCGGCCACGCGATCGAGGTCTATGCCAATTTCCGCCGCGACGGGAAGGCCTATGACCAGTTCCCCGACCGCCGCTCCTTCCGCATCTATCTGGAGGAATTGCGCGACGAGACGGTGCGCGCCCGGCTGAAAGCGATCTGGACAGATCCGCTATCGCTCGATCCCACCCGCCACGCCGCCAAGGTGACGCGCGAGATCGCGACCCGCATCGCCAAGGTGAGCCAGGCGCTGGAAAAGCAGGGCCATGCGACCGAAGAGGTCGCAATGTTCCTGATGCGCATGCTGTTCACCATGTTTGCCGAGGATGTCGAGCTTCTGCCTAAGGACAGCTTCAAGGGGCTGCTGGAAGACTGCGTGCAAAAACCGGAAATTTTCCCCGGCATGATGCAGGATCTGTGGAAGGCGATGGACGAAGGCGGCTTTACCGCGACGATCCGCGAAAAGGTGAAGAAGTTCAATGGCGAGTTCTTCAAGAACCGCAGGGCGCTGCCGCTCGCCAAGGAAGAGATCGGCGAACTTGCGGCGGCTGCCCGTTACGACTGGAAGGATGTCGAGCCGGCGATCTTCGGCACCTTCCTCGAACAGGCGCTGGATCCCAACGACCGCCGCAAGCTCGGCGCCCATTATACGCCGCGCGCCTATGTCGAGCGGCTGGTGATCGCCACCGTCATCGACCCCTTGCGGTCGGAATGGGACGCCGCCCGTTCCACCGCCGACCGGCAGAAGGCCGAGGGCAAGGCGGATGCGGCGGTGAAAACCGTGCAGGCCTTTCACGACAGGCTCTGCGACACCCGCGTGCTCGACCCCGCCTGCGGCACCGGCAATTTTCTCTATGTCTCGCTGGAGCTGATGAAGAAGCTTGAAGGCGAGGTGCTGGAAGCGCTGGTCAACCTGGGTGGCCAGGAGGGGCTGGCGCTCGAAAGCCACACGGTCGATCCGCACCAGTTTTTAGGGCTCGAGGTCAATCCGCGCGCCGCCGCCATTGCCGAGCTTGTGCTGTGGATCGGCCATCTGCAATGGCATTTCAAGAACCGGGGTGTCGCTCCATCCGAGCCGATCCTCAAAGCCTTCCACAATATCGAGAACCGCGACGCGGTGCTGCTCTGGGACGGCTATCCTGTCCCCCAGGTGAAGGATGGCGTCGAGTGTTATCCCAATCCGCGCCGGCCGAAATGGCCTGATGCCGATTACATCGTCGGCAACCCGCCCTTTGTCGGCGGCAAGGATATCCGCGCCCGCATGGGCGGCGCCTATGCGGAGGCGCTGTGGAAGGCGCACAAACATATGAACGACAGCGCCGATTTCGTCATGTACTGGTGGGACCGCTCCGCCGACATTCTGCTCAAACCGAAGAGCCGGCTGAAACGCTTCGGTTACGTCACCACCAATTCCATCAGCCAGGTGTTTCAGCGCCGGGTGATGGAGCCCTATCTCAACGCCAAGAAGCCGCTGTCGCTGACAATGGCGATTGCCGATCACCCATGGACCAAGGTCACCCGCGACAGTGCTGCCGTGCGGATCGCCATGACCGTGGCGCAAGCCGGCAAGCATGACGGAAGGCTGATGGAGGTGACGGCGGAGGAGGGTGTCGAGACCGACAGCCCGGTGATCCTGTTCGAGGAGAAGATCGGACGGATCAATGCGGATTTGACGGTTGGGGTTGATCTGGCGTCGGTGATCCCGATGAAGGCCAATGAAGGGCTGTCGTCGCGTGGCATGTCACTGCATGGCTCGGGCTTCATAGTGAAACCTGAGCAGGCCGAGGAATTGGGCCTCGGCCGAAACCGTGATCTGCAACGTCATATCCGCCTTTATCGCAATGGGCGTGATCTGACGGACCGTCCGCGTGGTGTTATGGTGATTGATCTCTTCGGCCTGACGGCAGAAGAGGTGCGCGGACGCTTCCCAGCGGTCTATCAGCACCTTCTGACTACGGTGAAGCCGGAGCGGGACACAAACAATCGCGCGACCTATCGCGACAACTGGTGGATCTTCGGCGAACCACGACGAGATCTGCGCCCGGCTCTGACCGAGCTTCCCCGCTACATTGCCACCGTAGAGACCGCGAAGCATCGTGTATTCCAGTTCCTCGACGCGTCCATCCTGCCGGACAACAAGTTGGTGGCCATCCCCCTCGACAATGCTGTTTCGCTTGGTGTCCTATCCTCGCGTTTCCATGTCCCTTGGGCCATGCGCACGGGGAGTTGGCTCGGCGTCGGCAATGACTCCGTGTACGTCAAATCCCAATGCTTCGACCCCTTCCCCTTCCCCGATGCATCCGAGGCCCAGAAATCCGCCATCGGCGCCATCGCCGAAGAACTCGACGCCCATCGCAAGCGGGTGCTCTCGGAGCATCCGCATCTGACGCTGACCGGCCTCTACAATGTGCTGGAACGGCTGAAGGCGGGCGCGAAACCGGATGATCTCGACGCCAGGGAGCGCCGCATCTTCGACGACGGCCTGGTGCTGATCCTGAAAGAATTGCACGACAAGCTCGATCTTGCCGTGGCGGAGGCCTATGGCTGGCCGGTCGATCTGGCGGAAGAAGAGGTGCTCG
>CALSAF010000249.1:0-5081 GCA_943372805.1 Rhizobium sp. Q54 | reverse complement strand
CGGGCTCAAGAAGCCGGATGAACGTGCGGCGATCATCGCCTATCTGCGCAGCCTGGGGAACTGATGCAATGGCAAGCCGTGGTTCGATCAGGCTTGCTCTCATCCTCAGCCTTTTGGCAACAGAACGCGTGATTGCGCAGGAGTTGGGCAACTCGACCGAAGGTGCTCGCCTCTTCAAGCGCGAATGCTCATCATGCCATCAGGTCGGTGCAGGCGCTCGCAATCGGGTAGGGCCACAGCTCAACGGGGTTTTCGGCCGCAGAGCTGGGAGCATCGAGGGCTTCAAGTATTCCAAGTCGATCACCCGCATGGGGCAGGATGGCCTGGAGTGGCACCTGGAAACACTCGACGCCTATCTCACCAATCCGAAGAGCCTGGTTTCAGGCACTCGGATGAATTACCGCGGGATCGCGGAGACGGAAGACCGCTCGGCGATCATGGCCTATCTTCGTGAATGGTCGGACAACCCGCGCGATATTCCCGAAGCGGATCCGACGGCGAGGAAGGCGGAAGTCGATCTGGACCCGTCCATCCTCGGGATCAAGGGTGATCGCGAATATGGGGAGTACCTGTCCTCCGAATGCACGACCTGCCACCAGAGCGACGGCTCCGACAAGGGCATTCCATCGATCACCAACTGGCCCGCTGCCGATTTTGTCGTCGCCATGCATGCCTACAAGCGCAAGCTCAGGCCGCATCCGGTGATGCAGATGATGGCAGGTCGTCTGTCGGAAGAAGAGATCGCCGCCCTCGCCGCCTATTTCGAAGAGGTTCAATAACCACGGGCGGGATCAACCGCTCAGGGAACGACAAAAGGGGAGAACGCTCATGAAACTGACACGACGTACACTCATCGGATCGGGCCTGACGGCTGCAGCACTTCTCGCGGCACCCTCGGTTTTCGGTCAGGCAAAGCCAAAGATCGTGATCATCGGCGGTGGAGCGGGTGGCGCAACAGCCGCTCGCTATCTCGCCAAGGACGGTGCCGGCGCGCTGGATGTGACGCTGGTGGAAGCCAATCCTGTTTATACGACCTGCTTCTTCTCCAATCTCTATCTCGGCGGTTTCCGCGAATTCGAAAGCCTCCAGCACGGATATGACAAGATCGCAGCCGGCGGCGTCACCGTGATCAACGATCTCGCCACCGGTGTTGACCGGAATGCCCGGACTGTGACGCTGGCGGGTGGCCAGACGCTTCCCTATGATCGGCTGATCCTGTCTCCCGGTATCGACTTCAAGGATGGGTCCGTGCCGGGCTGGTCGGTCGAGGTGGCGGAAAAGATGCCGCATGCCTATAAGGCCGGGCCGCAGACGCAACTGCTGAAGTCGATGGTGGAGGCGATGCCGGCTGGTGGCGTCTTTGCAATGATTGCGCCGCCCAATCCTTACCGTTGTCCTCCCGGGCCTTACGAGCGGATCAGCATGATCGCTCATCTGCTGAAACAGAAAAACCCGACCGCCAAGATCATGGTGCTCGACCCGAAGGACAAATACTCGAAACAGGCCCTCTTCGAAGAAGGCTGGGCGAAGCATTATGACGGCATGATCGAGTGGATCGGCCCGGATTTCGGGGGCGGTGCCGTGGAAGTTCGCCCGGACAGCATGGAAATCGTGGTCGACGGGACGGTGGAAAAGATCGATGCCTGCAACGTGATCCCCGGCCAGATTGCAGGCAAGATTGCCCAGATCGCAGCCGTCACCGACGACAAGGGCTGGGCTCCCGTGCATCCGGAAAACATGAAGTCCAAGATGGACGACAATGTCTATGTGCTCGGCGATTCCAGCGCCCAGGGCGACATGCCGAAATCCGGCTTTTCGGCGAACAGTCAGGCCAAGGTTGCGGCCATGTCCATCCGCGGCGAGCTCCTGGGATCGAAGGTGTTCCCGGCGAAATACTCGAATACCTGCTGGTCGCTGATCGCGCCCGATGACGGCGTCAAGGTCGGCGCGTCCTATCAGCCCACGCCCGAGAAGATCGCGTCCGTGGAAAGCTTCATCAGCCAGACTGGCGAGGATGCGGCTTTGCGCAAGGCGACCTACGAGGAAAGCCTCGGCTGGTACGAGGGTATCACCACAGACATGTTCGGCTGATTGAAGACAAGGGAGGCGGCCTTCAGGGCTGCCTCCATTCTTTGGAGGGAATGATGTTGCTGCGGCGTAGATTTCTGGCAGGCATGGGTGCTGTGGGTGCGACCGCACTCCTCGGGCCGCAACGTGTATGGGCGTCCGCGCAGATAGCATTCGGTGACGTCCGGATCGACACGCTTTCGGACGGAAACCTGATGCTCCCGGCTGACTTCATCCTTGGCGGCATGCCGGAGGAAGAACTCAAGGTGGTCGTCGAGGCCTTCGGCTTGTCGTGGGATCAACTGACCCCGCCATGCAACGTTACCCTGTTGCGTGACGGAACCCATACTGTTCTGTTCGATGTGGGGGCCGGCCCGGATTTTCAGCCCTCAGCCGGCAAACTGGCCGAAGCCTTGAACCTGCTCGATGTGCCCGCCGAAGATGTCACGCATGTGGTGTTCACCCATGCTCATCCGGATCATCTGTGGGGCGTGCTCGACGAGTTCGATGAACCGGTCTTCGCCAATGCCTCGCACATGATCGGACGGGCCGAGTTCGACTACTGGACACATCCCGACACCGTTGCCTCCATCGATCCGGCGCGCACGACGTTTGCCGTAGGTGCCGCCCGCCGCCTCTCCGCCATGGCCGACAATCTCATCTTGCTGGAGGATGGCGGTGACGTCCTGCCCGGTGTCGTTGCTCATCTCACGCCGGGCCATACGCCGGGCCACATGTCGTTTCGTGTGGGGGACGGGCAGGGCGCCGTCATGGTCGTCGGCGACGCAATCGGCAATCACCATGTAGCCTTCGTCCATCCAGAATGGAAATCGGGCTCGGATCAGGATGCCGAGATGGCCGCGCGAACACGAATGAGGCTGCTTGACGACATGGCCCGGGACAAGACAGCGATCATCGGCTTTCATCTGCCGGATGGTGGTATCGGCCGTGTCGAGAAAGAGGGTACAGGTTACCGGTTCGTTGCCGGTGCCTGAGCCATGCCGATGGCATCGGTGCTGGTCGTAGACTGGTCGATCAGGAAATCCGTCAGCATGGCTCCCACCCACATGCAGAAGAGGGCGAGCCAGGCAGTTGCTGCAAACACCGAGCCGCCCGTCACACCTGCTCCGATCGCACAGCCGCCGGCCAGCATTGCGCCGAAGCCCATTAGCACCGCGCCCAGCATCGAGCGGCGCATCTGTGTCTCGTGCGTGAAACCTTCGAATTTCAGCTGTCGGGACAGGAGGGCGGACAGGAACGCTCCGAACACGACACCGGGCACCAGGCCTATCTCGAAATCGAGGGCATGGTCTTCCGTGAGGAAGAACATCAGAGTGCTCGCCGAAGGACCGGAGAACGTGATGGAATTGACGGTCACGGGCTCGAAAGCGGATTGTGACAGGGTGAATGTGAAGACCCAACCGACGGCTACGGCGAAGCCGACCCCCGCGGCGAAAACCAACTTCGTCCATCCAATTTGGCGCTTGATGGCGAGAAACAGGGCGAACGCTGCCATTGCCAGTCCGAGGATCAGCCCGCCGGCCTCGGGTGCAACAGTCAAGGCAAGCAGATCGACATTCTGGCCGGCTGGCGTCGTCCAGAGTGCAGCAAGATAGCTGCGCGCTGGAGCAAGCCAACCATGCAGGGCCATCTGGGCAACGACCGCAAAGATCAGCCCTGAGATGAGCGAGCGCAGATTTCCAGTGGAGGCGAGGACCAGCAATCGGCCCGAACATCCCCTGGCGAGCACCATACCGACGCCGAACATCAGCCCGCCGATGATGGCGCCCGACCAGCTGCCGGTGATCGACATCAGACGTGAGGCTGACGGATCGAACAGACCGGCCAAAATGGCAGCCTGCACCCAGACGACGGCAGTTGAAAAGGTCAATAGCCACACCGCCATTTGCGGCCCAACCTCGCGTCTTGCGAGTTCCACCGTGGCCGCACGCAGGCAGAAGGAGGATCTCTGCGCAGAAAAGCCGAAGATCGCCCCGGTGAGTGCGCCCAACAGCGCACCCAGCGCCGCCTCATCGAGGAGATCGAGTAGAGGAGCGAAATCCATTTTCAGTCCTGCGAGTGGCTGCGGGATTATATGAATATAAGGATAGATGGATTCATATATGTCGTCAAATCGTCCTTGGTTCGGATGGCGCCCCTGCAGCCGCTCACAGTGCCGTTGGCGCAACGCGCTAAAAGGCGTCAGAGCCTATGGCGATCGGCATGCTGACGGTCGCCCGCAGGCCGCCTTCAGCCCGGTTGGCCAGTTCCACATCCCCGCCCTGGGCTCGCATAATGTCACGCGCAATCGTCAGGCCGAGACCGTGACCGCCCGTGTCACGCGAGCGAGACGCCTCCAGACGCTCGAAGGGGCTGAACACGCGTTGCAGATCCTCCATAGGAATTCCGGGTCCGTCGTCATCGATATGAATGCGGGCGCTGGATCCGTCCAGCTCACCAGTGATGTGAACCTTGCCGCCATATCTCTGGGCATTTTCAATCAGGTTGCGAACGGCGCGGCGCACCGGTAGCTCCCGCAGAGGCATCGTGACGACCGGCATGCTGCCGAGCGTCACCGGGCTCGCGGTCGTGTTGAGCTCTTCGGCGAGGCGGGCGACGAGTGCGAAGGGGTCGGACGGACGCTTGTCACCTGCTTCGCTGAGGCCCCGCGCATAGGCCAGGGTCGTCTCGGTCATCTCCTGCATTTCATCGAGAATGCGTGTGATCCGCTCGCGCAGCTGATCCTCATCGACGAATTCGGCTTGCAGCCTGAGCGCCGTGATCGGGCTTCGCAGATCGTGGCCAAGCGCTGCCAGAATACGGGTCCGCTCGCGGACTGCATTCACGAGGCGTGCATGCAGACTGTGGAGTGCCTTCGCCAGGACCTTCACTTCGCTTGGACCGGTTTCGATGCACTCCGGTGGGTTCCGGTCGAGATCCAGGGCGTCTGCCGTGTCAGCCAGTTGCCTCAAGGGAAGGGTAATGCGTGCCACCAGGAAACGCATGACGATCCA
>CALSAF010000248.1:0-5094 GCA_943372805.1 Rhizobium sp. Q54 | reverse complement strand
GGGGGATCAGTTCAGTCGAAGTTCAAAGCCCGCGAGTGGTGGGGCCGTCTGGGAGGCTGCAACAGGTTCGACTGCCGCCGTCGTGCCACGGTCGATCTCGCTCGGCCCTGCAATGGTGCCAGCCATGATGGTTGAGCCGTCTGTGGCCCAGCCGGCAGCCGAGGTGTAGACCACGACAGGAGATCCGCCGAGCCAGCTTTCCACCCGCTTCAGCTTCTTCTCGCCATCGATCTCGACCACTTCGGCGGTCTGGCTGCCGCTCGGAACGGTGGGGACCTGGTACTGAGACTTGTCCGCACGCGGTGCGGGCGGCGGGCAGTGCGCACAGTTGATTTCAAGGATGCTGGGGTTGCTGGCGGCGAGTCCGCTCAGCGTCGAGATCGATCCCGCCATAACAGGCATGGCGAACATGGAGGCTGCGAGCAGCACGGATGTTGAAGCGATACGGCGCATCATGGTCTTCCCCGATTGTTGGATAAAGACTATCAGCCGTTTCTTTCGATCCGGTCAGGAGCTTTGGTAAAATTTGAGCGAACGACCGGATTTTCATCCGAAATCCCGGTCGAGGCGCTTGAAATCAAGCCTTTTCGCGCAAGATTGCCCGCCAGCCGATGTCGCGGCGGCAAAAGCCGTTCTCCCACCGCACCGCATCGGCAAGGTCGTATGCCGCAGTCTGGGCTTGCCCGACGGTCGCCCCGCGCGCTGTCGCATTTAGAACGCGCCCGCCGGTCGCAACCAGCTGGCCGTCCTTCATCGCCGTGCCCGCATGGAAGACCTTCGCCCCATCCGACGCAGAGGGAAGGGCGGCAATCGGCGTCGCCTTCTCGTAGGCGCCAGGATAGCCCCTGGAGGCCAGAACCACGGTTAGCGCCGGGTCCTCGCTCCACTCGGCTGTCACCTGGTCCAGCGTGCCGGTGGCGGATGCATAAAGGATCGGCAAGAGATCGCTCTTCAGCCGCATCATCAGCACCTGGCATTCCGGATCGCCGAAGCGGACATTGTATTCGATGAGTTCCGGACCCTTGGCCGTGATCATCAGTCCTGCAAAGAACACGCCCTGGAAGGGATGGCCCATCTCGGCCATGCCGCGCATGGTCGGCTCGATGATCTCCTTCATCGTCCGCTCGACCATCTCCGCCGTCATCACCGGTGCAGGAGAATAGGCACCCATGCCACCGGTGTTCGGGCCGGTATCGCCGTCGCCGACACGCTTGTGGTCCTGTGCGGTGGCAAGCGGCAGCAGCGACTTGCCGTCGGAGAGGCAGAAGAAGCTCGCTTCTTCGCCATCGAGAAAAGCCTCGACCACGACTTCCGCACCGGCAGCCCCAAACGCACCCTCGAAGCAGTCGTCGATGGCGGAGAGCGCCTCGTCCAGCGTCATCGCAACCGTGACGCCCTTGCCGGCAGCAAGCCCGTCGGCCTTGATGACGATCGGTGCGCCCTGTTCGCGCACATAGGCCTTGGCCTTCGGCGCATTGTTGAAACGCTGATAGGCCCCGGTCGGAATGTTGAAGCGGGCGCAGACATCCTTGGTAAAGCCCTTGGAGCCCTCGAGCTGGGCAGCGGCGGCGGAAGGCCCGAAGACGGCGATCCCGGCTTCGCGCAGACGATCGGCAATGCCAGCCACCAGCGGCGCTTCCGGCCCGACGACGACGAAGTCGATCGCCTTGTCCTTGCAGAAGGCGACGACAGCTGCGTGATCATCGGTATCGAGAGTAACAAGCTCCGCTTCTTCCGCAATGCCGGGATTGCCGGGGGCTGCATAAAGCTTGGTGAGTTCAGGCGACTGGGCGATCTTCCAGGCCAGCGCATGTTCGCGTCCACCCGACCCGATCAACAAAACCTTCATCGCCAGCCTCCAGTGCCACAAGGGAATGTCCGGCGGTTAAGGGGGAAGGGGGCAAAGGTCAAGCCGAATTGACCTCCACCGCCCGTGCTTTCCTGTGAAGTGGGCCGCATGCCCGTTGCCTTGCCGCATTCCGTCGCTATGGTCCGCCCCTTACCAGATCAGACGGATGACCCATGGCCGACGACATCAGATCCATTGCCGCCCTCATCGCCACCGAGATCAATGCAAGGCCCGACCAGGTCATATCGGCCGTCGGCCTGCTCGATGAAGGCGCGACCGTGCCCTTCATCGCCCGCTACCGCAAGGAAGTAACCGGCGGACTCGACGACACGCAGCTGCGCAATCTCGCTGAACGGCTGATCTATCTGCGCGAGCTTGCCGCCCGCCGCAAATCGATCTTCGAGAGCATCGACGGCCAGGGCAAGATGACCGACGAGCTCGCCCGCAAGATCGCCCAGGTCACCACCAAGGCCGAACTCGAAGACCTCTATCTGCCCTATAAGCCGAAGCGCCGCACCCGCGCCGAGATCGCCCGCGAAAAGGGGCTCCAGCCGCTGGCTGACGCGATCCTAGCCGACCGCACCGGCGACCCGCAGAAGCTCGCCGCAGCCTATATCACCGAAGAAGTCCTCGACGTGAAGGCCGCCCTCGAAGGCGCGCGAGACATCATCGCCGAACAGATATCGGAAAATGCCGATCTCATCGGCCGCCTGCGAAACGACATGAAGGATCGCGCGATCCTCTATTCGAAGCTCGTCGACGGCAAGGCCGAAGCTGGAGCGAAATTCTCCGACTATTTCGACCATTCCGAACGCTGGGCAACGGTCCCCGGCCACCGGGCGCTTGCCATGCTGCGTGGCTGGAACGAGGAGTTCCTGTCGCTGTCGATCGAAGTCGACCGCGACGACACCTCCCCGGTCAAGCCCAGCCAGCG
Organism: Rhizobium sp. Q54; assembly: GCA_943372805.1. Taxonomy (GTDB): domain Bacteria; phylum Pseudomonadota; class Alphaproteobacteria; order Rhizobiales; family Rhizobiaceae; genus Allorhizobium. The sequence continues at coordinate 2,311 of CALSAF010000248.1, read as the reverse complement.
GATGATCGCCACGGCCTATCAGGTCGCGGCCAAGGGCCCCGCTGACCAGTGGCTGCTCGAGGTCGCCGGCTGGACCTGGCGCGTCAAGCTTTCGGTCTCGCTGTCGCTCGACCTGATGCGCGAACTGCGCGAGCGGGCCGAGGAAGAGGCGATCCACGTCTTCGCCCGGAACCTCAAGGACCTGCTGCTCGCCGCCCCCGCAGGCTCCCGTCCGACCATGGGCCTCGACCCGGGCATCCGCACCGGCGTCAAGGTCGCGGTGGTCGATGGCACCGGCAAGGTGGTGGAAACGACGACCGTCTATCCCTTCCCGCCGCGCAACGACATCCGTGGCAGCCAGACCGAACTCGCCTCGCTGATCCGCAAGCACAACGTCGAGCTGATCTCGATCGGCAACGGCACGGGAAGCCGCGAGACGGAAAAACTGGTGGCCGACATGCTGGCCCAGTTCCCTTCCACCGCGCCAAAGCCCACCAAGGTCATCGTCTCGGAAGCCGGCGCCTCGGTCTATTCGGCCTCGGAAACTGCCGCAAAGGAATTCCCCAATCTCGACGTATCGCTCCGCGGCGCCGTCTCGATTGCCCGTCGCCTGCAGGATCCGCTCGCCGAACTCGTCAAGATCGAGCCGAAGTCAATCGGCGTCGGTCAATATCAGCACGACGTTGACCAGGGCCGCCTCGGCCGCTCGCTGGATGCCGTCGTCGAAGATGCGGTGAATGCCGTCGGCGTCGATGTGAACACGGCATCCGCCCCGTTGCTCGCCCGTGTGTCCGGCCTCGGCAAGACGACGGCGGAAGCGATCGTCGCCCATCGCGACGAGACCGGCCCCTTCGGCAGCCGCAAGGATCTGCTGAAAGTGCCGCGCCTCGGTGCCCGCACCTTTGAACAATGCGCCGGCTTCCTGCGCATCCCCAACGGCAAGGAGCCGCTCGACGCCTCCTCCGTTCACCCGGAAGCTTACGGCGTGGCCAAGAAGATCGTCGCCGCCTGTGGCCGAGACCTGCGCTCGCTGATGGGCGATAGCGCAACGCTGAAGAGCCTCGACCCGAAGCGCTTCATCGACGAGCAGTTCGGCCTGCCGACCGTGAAGGACATCCTCGCCGAACTGGAAAAGCCCGGCCGCGACCCGCGTCCAAGCTTCAAGACGGCGACCTTTGCCGAAGGCGTCGACGAGATCACCGACCTCAAGATCGGCATGACGCTTGAGGGCACTGTCACCAACGTCGCCGCCTTCGGCGCCTTCGTCGATATCGGCGTGCATCAGGATGGCCTGGTCCACGTCTCCCAGCTCGCTGACCGCTTCGTCAAGGACCCGCATGAGGTGGTGAAGGCCGGCGATGTCGTGAAGGTCCGCGTCGTCGAGGTGGACGTCAAGCGCAAGCGCATCGCGCTCACCATGCGGAAAGATGGCGGCGAGGCGCAGCAGCCCTCGATGCGCGGTGACCCACGCGGCAATGCCAGCGCCATGAAGCATTCCAACGCCCGCCCGCCGAAGCCGGAACAACCCGCAATGGGCGGCCTGGGCGCCGCGCTCGCCGAGGCCATGCGCAAGAAATAACCGCAAAACAGAAACAGGCCGGAGCTCATCGCTCCGGCCTGCCCATCGCCCCTCGAAAGGCACCTCTCAATGGGAGGCTGCACAGTCCTGGCAGAATGGCGTATGCGGCACGGCCTGCAGCCGCTCGATCGAAATCGGCTCTCCGCATGTCACGCATTGACCATACCGCCCCTTGGTGATGCGGTCCAGCGCGGCGTCGATCGCTCTCAGCTCTTCCTCGCCGACCTGGCCGAACTCCTCCAGCACCTCGTCGTTCTCCGCCTCGGTGGCGCGCTCGGCGCTGTCGGCGCTTTTCAGCGTTCCAAGGTCGGCGTCGATCTTCTTCAGGCGCCGCTCGATTTCGTCCTTACGAGCCAGCAGGATGCGTTCGAAATGGGCCGTGTCCATGGCCTGAACTGGATTTTCCATCATGGCTTCACCTGTCCACCAGGACGGAGATCTTCGAATGCCGCACCACCCGATCAGCCGTGGCACCGATGAAGTAGTTCGAGAAGTCGGGCACATGCGAGCCGACAATGATCAGGTCCGCCTTGTGCTCCTCGGCCGCTGCCAGAATCTCGCGTGCCGGCGCTCCGGAGCGGATCTCGATATGCGCAGCAACACCGGTCTTTTCCTTCAGCTCGACCAGCTTCGCCTTCGCCTCCTTGATTGCGCCCTCGATCAGGTCAACGGGAACATCAATCGCCAGATAGCCCGGAATATCCTCGACGATGGTCAGCATCACGATCTCGCCACCCGCATCGAGCAGCGACT
>CALSAF010000247.1:0-5133 GCA_943372805.1 Rhizobium sp. Q54 | reverse complement strand
GAAGGACTTGGGCCAGCTCGTCGCCCGCGAAATCGAAGCCGCCGGCGGTGTGGCCAAGGAATTCAACACCATCGCCGTCGATGACGGCATCGCCATGGGCCATGACGGCATGCTCTATTCGCTGCCGTCGCGCGAGATCATCTCCGACTCGGTCGAATACATGGTCAACGCCCACTGCGCCGACGCCATGGTCTGCATCTCCAACTGCGACAAGATCACGCCCGGCATGCTGTCCGCTGCCATGCGCCTCAACATCCCCTCGGTCTTCGTCTCCGGTGGCCCGATGGAAGCCGGCAAGGCGATCCTGCAGGGGCGCAAGGTGGCGCTTGACCTTGTTGACGCCATGGTTGCCGCCGCCGACGACAAGATCTCGGATGCCGATGTCGACGAAATCGAAAAGGCCGCCTGTCCGACATGCGGTTCCTGCTCCGGCATGTTCACGGCCAATTCGATGAACTGCCTGACCGAAGCGCTTGGCCTCTCGCTGCCCGGCAACGGCTCGACGCTCGCAACGCATGCCGACCGCAAGCGCCTCTTCGTCGAAGCGGGCCACCTGATCGTCGACATCACCCGCCGCTACTACGAGCAGGACGACGAAAGCGTACTGCCGCGCAACATTGCCTCCAAGGCCGCCTTTGAAAACGCCATGGCCCTCGACATCGCCATGGGCGGCTCGACCAATACGGTGCTGCACATCCTGGCCGCTGCCCATGAAGGCGGCATCGACTTCACCATGGACGATATCGACCGCCTGTCCCGCAAGGTGCCCTGCCTGTCCAAGGTGGCACCCGCCAAGCAGGACGTGCACATGGAAGACGTCCACCGCGCCGGCGGCATCATGCGCATCCTCGGCGAACTCGACCGCGGCGGCCTCATCAACCGCGATTGCCCGACCGTTCATGCCGAAACGCTTGGCCACGCCATCGATCGCTGGGACATCACCCGCACCAATTCCGAAACCGTCCGCGACTTCTTCAAGGCGGCCCCCGGCGGCGTTCGCACCACCCAGGCCTTCTCGCAGGCCTCGCGCTGGGATGATCTCGACACGGACGGCGAAAAGGGTGTCATCCGCTCCGTCGAACATCCCTTCTCCAAGGATGGTGGTCTCGCCGTCCTCAAGGGCAACATCGCGCTCGACGGCTGCATCGTGAAGACGGCTGGCGTCGACGAGTCGATCCTGAAGTTCAAGGGCCCGGCGCGCGTCTTCGAAAGCCAGGATTCCGCCGTCAAGGCGATCCTGTCCAACCAGGTCGTCGCCGGCGACGTCGTCGTCATCCGCTACGAAGGCCCGAAGGGCGGTCCGGGCATGCAGGAAATGCTCTATCCGACGAGCTACCTGAAGTCGAAGGGCCTCGGCAAGGCCTGCGCCCTGGTCACCGACGGTCGCTTCTCCGGCGGCACATCGGGTCTCTCGATCGGCCACGCCTCTCCGGAAGCCGCCCAGGGTGGTGCCATCGGCCTGGTGCGCGAAGGCGACCTGATCGACATCGACATCCCTAACCGCACGATCAACCTCGTTGTCGACCCGGCCGAACTGGACCGCCGTCGCGCTGAGCAGGATGCCAAGGGCTGGTTCCCCGAAGAAAAGCGCAAGCGCAACGTCACGACCGCACTCAAGGCCTACGCCGCCTTCGCCTCGTCCGCCGACAAGGGCGCGGTGCGCCAGCTGCCGGAATAACAGGGACAGTAGTCAGAGACCTTGCAAGGAGCCGGGCACGCCAGTGCCCGGCTCCTTGTGTTTCAGGGGCGAGACAGGTTGCTCATGTCGATCTCCACCGCCGCTGACAGACTTTCAAGGCTGTCATGCAGCAATTGCAGCAGATAGCCAGGATTGTGGACATAACCCGCCGGGTCCTTCGCCACGACCTGGTAGTTGTAGGCGGCCTTGAGCAGGCGAGGGGTCCATGCCTTGTAGGCGTTGTCGCGCACCGCCTCGTCGTCGCTGATCGTGCCGTCTCCGTTCGCGTCCCGGAAGAAATAGGGATGCCGTCCCTTGTGATAGCCGATAGGCGCGCCCGGCACGGCGCCGGCATAGGCCTGGATCGCCGCATGGAGCCGCTCATGCAGGGTGCCGATCTCGCCATGCACGCCTTCCCGCACGTTTCCGTCGCCGTCATAATCGGTGTGCCGCATACGGATGTCGCGAAGAGTGTCCACCCCGCGGTGACAGCTCATGCAGCTGTCCTCAGCCACCTTCGTCGTGTGCGGATCATGACAGGCGACACAGCTGTTGGCGCTCGGAACATGCTGGAAGCGTCCGGCATAAGTCTTGTCGGGATAGTGATAGCCGCTGGCCGTGTCCGCGCCATGCATCGTTGCCGCGGCCACGGCATAATGGATGTTGATGAAGGCGAGATCGGCCGACACCTCGTCTTCGCCGATGGTGCCCACCGCCTTGGTCACCGCCATGCCAGACTGACGCCCCTGGTGACAGACGGTACAGGTGGCCGAGCTTCCAAGACCACCGACCTCGATCCCGGAGGGGAAGCGGACTGCGTTCAGCGCATGCGCCTCGTCGGTATGACAGGTGGCGCAGCCGATCGGCGCATTGATCACGCCGGGTTGCTCGATGCTGCCTGCCGCACTGCCATCGGCGCCCAGGTGATCGAGGAACCCTGTCTCGGAGTGACAGGTGGCGCAAGTCTTCGGCACCTCGCCCTCCTTGTTCCAGTAGGTGAAGGAAGGGGAATGGTAGTTCCCGTGCGGTGACGAGAGCCAGGCCTCGACCAGCTTGGTGATCGGGGAGCCATCGCTCGCCCCGGCTGGAACGGCGGTGAACAGCAGGGCGGCGAAAGCTGTCAGGCTGGCAAGAGCAGTGAGAGAGCGGGCTGGTCTTCGCGGCGTCATGGCATCCTCCTCGGTCTTGCATGTCGTGACGATGGGAGGATGATGAGCCGCAATACCACGTCCGCCTATGACCGAGATCAATTTCGAACCGAAACCGTGCTGCTAGAAGGAAAGAAAGGAGGCCCCCATGACCGATACCGTGACGCCAGGCATGGTCGCCATGCCGCACCGCTCCGCCCGGCGCTTGCCGCGTCTGCCGGCCAGCCTTCTTGCCGCCCTCTATATCGGCCTCTGCACCCTGCCGCTTGTTCTGTCAGGGGTTACGGATGTTTCTCCGCACGATCCGCTGGAGCGCCTGGCCGCCGGTCTCGGCATGGTCGGACTGGCCGCCATGGCGGTGCAATTCGTCACCTCGGGCCGTTTCGAGATCGTTTCCGGACGGCTTGGTATCGACAAGATCATGGCCTTTCACAAGCTGGCCGCCTGGTGGATCCTGGTCGCTATCGTCCTGCACCCCATCGCCTATGTCGCACCGACCTGGCTGGAGGATCCCGGTCTTGGCCGGGAGCGTCTGGTCGCCTACCTGACGCTGCCGCATTATCGCTCTGGCGTGATAGCCTGGGCAGCCCTCGTCCTGCTGGTCCTGTCATCGGCACTGCGAAACCGGCTGCCCTGGCGCTACGAAGTCTGGCGGGCAACACATCTCGTTCTCGGTGTGGTGGCCATCGCAGCCGGTCTGCGCCATGCCATCGGCACCGGCCGTTTTGCGGCGATCGGGCCGATGGAGGTCTATTGGTACCTGGTTGGAGCCGGCATCATCGTCGTCCTCTCCATCCTTTATGGCGACCGTTGGCTGTCATTGCATCGCCGGCCGTGGCGGCTCCATGCCGTGACGCGCCGGGCTGATCGTCTTTGGGAACTGGACATCCAGCCGGCCCCCGGGACCCCGCCGCTCGACTATCACGCCGGACAATTCGTCTGGATGACGGAGGGCGGCAGGCGCTTCCCTCTGCTCGATCATCCCTTCTCGATCGCCGACAGCCCGACCCGTCCGGGCCTCAGTCTGATCATCAAGGAGGTCGGCGATTTCACCCGTCGCGTCGGCAGTCTTGAGCCTGGCACGCCCATTGGCATCGATGGCCCCTATGGCGAATTCGACCTTGAAGCCCATCCCGGTGATGCGGTCCTGCTGGTTGCCGGCGGTGTCGGCATCGCCCCCGTCATCGGCATTCTGCGCGATCTGGTCGCGCGTAGCGACAGGCGGCCCGTCCGGCTTGCCTATGCCGTGGGTACGCCGAGCAATTTCGCCTGCCTGGAGGAGATCGCTGCCGCAGGCGCCGTTCTCGATCTCAAGGTCCTGCTGATCAGCGAGGAGTGCCCCCCCGACTGGCAGGGAGCCGTCGGTCGCCTCGATCATGCGCGCCTTCGGGATCTGCTCGAGGGGCTCGACCCCGAAGGCTGTGTTGCCCTGATGTGCGGTCCTGGCGGCATGGTCTCTGCGGTGTCCGATGCCTTGCTCGATCTAGGCCTGCCGATGAAGAACGTCGTCTATGAACGGTTCGATTATGCCGGAGGCGCCTCCTCACGACAGGATCGGCTGCGCAGCCTCGCCTTTGCCGGCCTTGCAGCGCTTCTGGTTGCAGCTCTGACGGTTTTCTATTTTGGGAATTAGCGAATGCGCTAATTTCCGTCCTTTGCTGCGGCGGTCCCTTCGATCAGGGTTAGAACCTTCCCGACGCCGTGTTGAAGTCGGAACGGATGTGCCGCTCTATCGTTCCGCCGACAGGCATGCCTCACAGCCTTCACGATGCGGTGATACGGCGGGGGCATGGTCTTTCGCCGACCGTCATGGAGACTACCTAGCAGTCATGAAGAGACGAAATTTCCTGCCATTCCTCGGCGTTGCCACCGTCATTCCGCTTTTCCCCCTTTCCGTTGTCCGGGCCCAGTCCCCATCCGCACCGACGGCGGTCACCCCCCCGATCTTGCCCGGCAGCCAGGGACCTCCGGGTTCGGTGGACCTTCAAATGCTCCGCCCCCGCATCGCCACGCTGCTTGATGATGCGCGCCGGCTCGACACGCTGGAGACGGTGATCGTGACCCGCAACGGCGAGGCGCTTGGCGAGAGGGCCTATGGCGGCAGCTCCCTGACCGGATCGGCCAATATCAAGTCGGCGTCCAAATGCATCGTCTCGGCGCTGGTCGGCATTGCCATCGACAAGGGCCTGCTTGAGGGGGTGGATCAGCGCATCGAGACTGTCCTGCGTTCCGAGTTTCCCAGGGATCCCGATCCGCGCCTGTCACAGATTACCATCGGCCATCTCCTGTCGATGCGCTCCGGCCTTG
>CALSAF010000246.1:0-5144 GCA_943372805.1 Rhizobium sp. Q54 | reverse complement strand
GGCCTTCATCGTCTTCTACTTCCGCCAGGCCTCAAAAGCCTTTCCGACCGAGCTTCGCGATGCGGCCAAGGTGGATGGGCTGAAGGAGTGGCAGATCTTCTTCTACATCTATGTGCCGGTGATGCGTTCGACCTATGCGGCGGCTTTCGTCATCGTCTTCATGCTGAACTGGAACAATTATCTCTGGCCGCTGATCGTGCTGCAGTCGAACGACACGAAAACGATCACGCTGGTCGTGTCCTCGCTCGCCTCCGCCTATTCGCCCGAATACGGCACCGTGATGATCGGCACGATTCTGGCCACCCTTCCCACTCTTCTCGTTTTCTTCGCCATGCAACGCCAATTCGTGCAGGGCATGCTCGGCTCCGTGAAATAGGACTTATTCATGCGCATTACCGAAAACTTCAACAGGAACTGGACCTTCCGCGCCGGGTTTGAGCTGGGTTTTGCTTCGGCTTCGCAGTCCGGCGAGACGGTCCAGCTTCCCCATACGGCGGTCGAGCTGCCCTATAATTATTTCGACGAGAAGAGCTATCAGAAGGCCTTTACCTATCAGAAGATCGTGGCCTGGGAGCCACGTTTCGAGGGCAAAGAAGTCTCGCTGGTATTCGATGCCGCCATGGCCGACAGCGTGGTCTATCTGAATGGCGTCGAGATCACCGCGCACAAGGATGGCTATACGCCGTTCGAAGCCCGGCTGACGCCGCATCTGAAGGCTGGCGACAACCTGCTGACGGTGAAGATCGACGGTTCGGAAAACCCCGAGATCCCGCCTTTCGGCGGCGTCATCGACTATCTCACCTATGCCGGCATCTATCGCGACGTCTGGCTCAAGATCACCGCGCCGGTTTCGATCAGGAACGTCAAGATCGAGACGCCGGATGTTCTGGCCGAAGCCAAGCAGGTGACGGCGAAGGTCTGGATTTCCAATCCGACGGATCAGGCGCTATCCGGCAAGGTCACGGCTGTTCTGAAAGATGGCGCAGGTCAGGAGATCGCGCGCACCGAGGCGACCGTATCAGGCGCAGAGGTTTCGCTTAGCCTTTCCGGGCTTCAGGGCATCACGCTCTGGGATATCGACAATCCTGCTCTCTATCACCTGGCGGTGACGCTGGAGACAGCAGCCGGTGCCGATGCCGTGACGAGCCGTTTCGGCTTCCGTTCGGCCGAATACACGATCGACGGCTTCAAGCTGAATGGCCGTGTTGTGAAGCTTCGCGGTCTCAACCGTCACCAGGCCTGGCCGCATCTCGGCTATGCCATGGGCCGGCGCGGCCAGGAGAAGGATGCCGATATCCTGAAATTCGATCTCGCCTGCAACATTGCCCGCACCTCGCATTATCCGCAGTCGAAATACTTCCTCGACCGTTGCGACGAGATCGGCCTGCTGGTCTTCGAAGAAATCCCCGGCTGGCAGCATATTGGCGGCGATGCCTGGAAGGCGGAGAGCGTTCAGAACGTCCGCCGGATGATCGAGCGCGACTGGAACCATCCGTCGATCATCATCTGGGGCGTGCGTATCAACGAGAGCCAGGATGCCCATGACTTCTATGTCGAGACGAATGCCATGGCGCGGTCGCTCGATACGACCCGCCAGACCGGCGGTGTTCGCTACATCACCGAGAGCGAACTGCTCGAAGACGTCTATACGATGAACGACTTCATTCTCGGGTTGGACGAAATGCCCGGGCACAATCGCGAACGGCTGATCCTGCGCGAGCAGCGCGAGGTAACGGGGCTCGACCGCAAGGTGCCCTACATGATCACCGAATATGGCGGGCACATGTATCCGACCAAACGCTTCGACCAGGAGCAGCGCCAGGCAGAACATGTCGGCCGGCATCTGGCGATCCTGAATGCGGTTGCGGGAGAGCCTTCGATCTCCGGCTCCACCGGCTGGTGCATGTTCGACTACAACACCCACAAGGATTTCGGCTCGGGCGACCGCATTTGCTACCACGGCGTTCTCGACATGTATCGCGAGCCGAAATTCGCCGGTTATGCGTATGCCTCGCAGGGCGATCCGAAGGATGGGATCGTTTTGCAGCCGGTCAGCTTCTGGGCGCGCGGCGAGCGCAATATCGGCGGCGTGCTGCCGCTGATCATTCTCACCAATTGCGACTATGTTGAAATCCGCATGGGCCAGATCGTCAAGCGGATCGAACCCGATACCAAGGCCTATCCGCATCTGCCGCATCCGCCCTGCATTCTCGACCACAGCATGGTGACGCCGGAAGAGTTTGGCGAATGGGGCATGACCTGGCGGGATGGCGAACTCGTCGGCTTTATTGAAGGCGAGGAAGTGGTTCGCCGCCATCTGCCGGCCGATCCGCTGCCGACGACCCTCGATATCGCGGCTGACGATACCGAGCTGCGGGCTGGCGAGAAGGACTCGGTTCGCGTGATGCTGCGGGCGCTCGACCAGGGCGGCAATGTCATGGGCTTCTTCGACGATCCGGTCGAAGTCAGCCTCGAAGGTCCGGGCCGTATCGTCGGCCCCACGCTGCTCTCCTTCAAGGGCGGGGCCGTGGGCGTCTATGTCGAAGCCGGAAACGAGGTCGGGCGCTTGACGCTGACGGCCAAGTGCCGTCCCTTCGGCACCCAGCGCATCACCTTCAACGTCACCTGAGCGAGGCTTAAATGGCAGAGGTCCGGCTCACCGATATCCGCAAGTCCTATGGGCAGCTCGAGGTCATCAAGGGGGTGAACCTCGAGGTGCGCTCCGGGGAGTTTGTTGTCTTCGTCGGCCCGTCCGGCTGCGGCAAGTCCACGCTGCTCAGAATGATCGCGGGGCTTGAGGATATCTCCGCAGGCGAGTTGACGATCGGTGGCGGCGTGATGAACGATGTCGATCCGTCGAAGCGTGGTATCGCCATGGTGTTCCAGACCTATGCCCTTTATCCGCACATGACCGTCCGCGAGAACATGGGCTTTGCGCTGCGGTTCGCCGGCATGGCCAAGAGTGAGATCGAGCAGCGGGTCAACGCCGCAGCAAAGATCCTCGAACTCGACCCGCTCATGGATCGCAAGCCGAAGGCCTTGTCTGGCGGGCAGCGACAGCGCGTTGCGATCGGGCGTGCGATCGTGCGTCAGCCCGACGTTTTCCTGTTCGACGAGCCGCTGTCGAACCTTGATGCCGAACTGCGTGTCCACATGCGCGTCGAGATCGCGCGGCTGCACAAGGAACTGAACGCTACCATCGTCTATGTCACGCATGACCAGGTCGAGGCGATGACGCTGGCCGACAAGATCGTCGTAATGCGCGGGGGCATTGTCGAGCAGGTCGGTGCGCCGCTTGCGCTTTATGACGATCCCAACAACATGTTTGTTGCAGGCTTTATCGGCTCGCCGAAGATGAATTTTCTGCCGGCCACGATCGTCGCGCATCCAGCGGCCGGCCAGGTGACCGTGGCGCTCAAGGCGCGGCCCGACACGCAGTTCACCCTGGCCTGTGCCCATGGGCCGAAGGTTGGGGAGGCCGTTACCCTGGGTATCCGGCCCGAGCACTTCCACCCCGCCGGGAGCGGCGATGCGCAACTGACAGTGCATGTCGACGTTGTCGAGCATCTGGGCAATACCAGCTATGTCTACGCCCATACGGTGCCCGGCGAACAGATCATCATCGAGCAGGAAGAGCGACGGCATGGCGGCCGATTGGGCGACGAGATCACCGTCGGTGTCGACGCCGGGACGAGTTTCCTGTTCGATGCCGAGGGACAAAGGATCAGATGAAGGCTCGTCCCTGCCGGGCTTGTTGACGTGCTGACACGGAAGCCGGGAGACTATGGTCTGCCGGCTTCTTACGTTTCATGGCGCGTCTGCCTGCGCCTGTTCGCGCAGACTGCCGGGCGCTACTCGGTTTCTACGCTGCCCTTCTTCTCCTCGCGCTTGTCCTTCTGCAGGAGCCAGGTGAGAAGATTGGGCTTTTCCTGGGGTTTCGGCTTGATGGCCTTGGGTGTGGCTGCCGGACGGTAGACCTTGACGTTGTCGAGTGATGCGAACTTGGCGCCATACTCCTTCTTGATCGCTGCGACACGGCCCCAGTTCTTGGCACGAGCCGCGACAACGGCAAGGCCGGTCACGCCGCCTTCGGTTGCTTCCCATTCAACGGATTGCTGGAAAAGACGGGCCGCTTCCTTTGTCGCCTTGGTTTCGAGGCGATGCCAGCCGAGCGCCTGTGCGCCCAATGCCGACTTCTGCTCGAAGACATAGCTCTCGATCGTTTTCAGTTCCTTTTCTTCAAGGGCGAGAGGTGCGTCCTGATCCGTCAATCCGGCTGAAACAAGCTCGATGTAGATCTTCTTCAATTCCGGTGTCTGCGTTGCATACTGTCGGGCGAGCTGAAGCGCTTCGTCACGGTGATCGAGATTGCGCAGCGTTAGGATCACGCCCTCAATGCTCTTCGGACTGGTGGTCATCCGGGTTGCGCTGACGAACCAGTGATACGATGCCTCCCAGCTCTGCTGGCCGTAGTAGAACCAGCCGAAGAGCTCTGCGTCATTCGCGGAGAACGAGCGCTGGACGAAGTCGCTGAACCGTTGCAGTTCATCGATCGTCAATGCGCTTGCCGGTGCACTGCCCTGGGCGACGAGATCCATCTTGCGGCGGACGAGATCGAAGGAGACATTGTCGAACTCGCCCGTGCCGTCAGGGAGGATGTTGCCGAGTGCGACCAGTGAGCGCGTGCCCGCTTCAGGAAGGAGGAGGCTTGCCTTCTGGACCGTCGACAGACGCTCGTTGGGCTCCTCACAGGTGGTGACGATGTATTTGTAGAGATCGAAGGCTCGGGCGTAGTCACGCGACTGGGCGAGAGACTCTGCCGTGATCCACATGGTGTTCATCTCGGCGCAGACCATCAGTTGCGGCGTGGCCTCGGCGAGAGTGACGACCTGGCCCCAATTGCGCTGGGCGTGAGCGCGTTCCATCAGCCTGCGGGTTTCGGCAAGCGCAAGCTTGTCGAGCAATTCCTGGCTGGGCTTCCAGTTTGGGTTTTCGCTCTGCAACCGGGCGATCTCGGTGCGCACTCGAACATAGTCTCCGCTGCCGAAGATGTCCCAGAGAGGCTGTTCCGAGATGTTGGTCGGAGCATCAAAGAGATCTTCCGGCGCGTCCCAGTCCGGATAAAGCGTCTTGAGGCGGCGCAA
>CALSAF010000245.1:0-5219 GCA_943372805.1 Rhizobium sp. Q54 | reverse complement strand
GTTGATCACCACGCGCGCGGGCGAATCGGTTGCGACAACCAGATTTTCGATGTCGGCCATCAGCCGTGCGAGGTCGGCCGTCCGAGGTTTCTGGACAACGATCTCCAGGCTGTCGCGCGCCTCGGCAATCGGAGCGCCGTAGTTGGCGGCGGCATAGGCGTTGATCGTGTCGGATACCCTCAGCGCCGTGGTGAAGTCGGGATTGCGCAGCTGCAGGACAAGATTGACGCTGTCCTTGAACTTGGATGGCAGCTCACGCTCGATGATCGCCCCAGTCGGCACGCGGGCGGAGGTGGTGATCCCTTGCTGCACGGCTGCAGCGTCACCCTGGGCGTTGATGCCTGATACGACCACAGACCCCTGGGCGACCGCGTAGATCTGACCATCGGCGCCCGTCAAAGAGGTCATCACCAGCGTTCCGCCCCGCAGGGAGGTGGAGTCGCCCAGAGAGCTTACCGTCACGTCGATCCGGCTGCCGGGGCTGGCGAACGGAGGCAGATTCGCGGTGACCATGACGGCTGCGACGTTCTTGGCATTGGACTGTCCGCCCTGGGTCGAGATCCCGAGGTTCTGAAGCATGGCGCGCATCGACTGGTCGGTAAAGGGCGAGGAGCGTAGGCTGTCGCCGGTGCCCTGCAGACCCACGACCAGGCCGTAGCCGATCAGCTGGTTGTCGCGACCCGACTGAAGGGAGGCGATGTCCTTGATGCGCGAATTGGCACTGAGTGCCGGCTCAAGAGGAGCCAGAACCAGCGCCAGCGCGCAAAGCACGAACCGCATGGGAGCAATCAGTCTCATTTTGCCATCACCTGTACGGTACCATCGGCCATGACCGTGCCTGACACGATCGAGCCGGAATCGATGTTGCGAACCTTGACGACTTCGCCGACGGAGGCATCTGTCAGCGGCGTACCGCTGGCGCTGATCAACATGTTGCCGATCGCAAAGGTCAGCCGGACACTGGTACCGCGCTTGACGGCGAAGGCCTCGCGCAGACCGTGGACCGGAATGGTGCGACCGGGAAGCAGCGTCCGCTTGGCCACCATGCCGACCACTTCCTCCTTGGTCCGAGCGTAGCCGCCGGCGAGGTTGGGGTTGGTCACAGCGACGACGTCGACCTGTTCGGATGCGATGGTTTCGCCGGGATAGATCACCTGCTTGGGGATCACGGCCGTGTTCTGCGCCAAGGCAATGCCGGCGCCTAAGCCCAGGGCAGCGGCGGCAATTGCCGCCGCGCGCAAGGCATGTCCGATTTTGCGGCGAAACCTCATGTTTGCCTCCAGTTGTCTTACTTGAGGTTCTTGCTGACGATCTGAGCCATCTCGTCGGCAGTGGTGATGACCTTGGAATTCATCTCGTAGGCGCGCTGAGCAGAGATCATGTCCGTGATCTCCTTCACCGAGTCGACGTTCGAAGCTTCCAGGTAGGACTGCTTGATGTAACCGAAGCCCGGATCTTCCGGGGCGCCGACAATGGCGGCACCAGAGGCAGCCGTTTCGGCGAACAGGTTGTCGCCGAGAGGCTTCAGGCCGGCTTCATTGACGAAGTTGGCAACGGTCAGCTGCCCGAGATCGGTATAGTCAGCATCATTGCCGATGCGTGCCTGTACCTGGCCCGTCCGGCTGATGACGACTTCGCTGGCATCCTGCGGAATGGTGATCTGCGGGGTAACGAGATAACCGTCGATGGTCACCAGCTGGCCTTCGGCGTTCATGTTGAAGGCGCCGGAGCGGCTGTAAAGCGTGGTGCCATCGGGGCTTTCGATCTGAAACCAACCGCGACCAATCAAAGCGAGATCGAGTTCGTTGCCGGTCTGGGTCAGCTGACCCTGAGTGTGAATGTTACGGACAGCGGCCGTCTGGACGCCGAGACCGATATTGGCACCTTCCGGCACAATCGCCTGGTTGGCACGGTTCGGCACGCCCTGGGCGCGCTCCGTCTGGTACAGAAGGTCGGAGAACTCGGCGCGTGCGCGCTTGAAGCCCGTCGTGTTGATGTTGGCAATGTTGTTTGCAATGACCTCAAGATTGGTCTGCTGGGCGTCCATACCCGTGGCTGCGATGGCGAGCGCTCTCATAGTTCGGTACCCCTGTCAGATCTGCATCTTGGTGATTTCGAGATAGGCGTTGACGATCTTGTCGCGGAACGCGATCGCCGTCTGGAGCGACTGTTCGGCCTGCATGACCGCATCGACGACTTCGCGGGTATTCGCCTTGCCCATCAAGCCGTCGAACGATGTCTGCTCAGCTTGTTTCAGGTTGTTGGCGGCCTCCGTTGCGACATTGCTCAGCGCCGACATGAAGGTCTCGCCGGTCATTGTGCCCGGTGTTGTACCTTCGGTGGTGACGCCCCGGGTGGAAAACGAGCTGGAAAGGGACTCCAGGCCGTTGATGCCCGAAAGCGCGCTGGTTTTGGTTACGGATTCGATCATTGCGAGGCCCTCAGCAGCGCGATTGTTGCGGAAATCATTTCTCGGGTCTGCTTGATGGTCTGCAGGTTGGCTTCGTACGTGCGGTTGGACTCACGCATGTCGCCCATTTCGATCAGCATGTTGACGTTCGGCATCTTGACGATGCCCCGCTCGTCGGCCGCCGGGTTGCCCGGGTCGTATTCCTCAATGAAGTCGCCCTGGTCGACACCGAGCTTCTTGACCTCGACCGTCTCTGCGCCAGTCACACGGTCCAGCTCTGAACCAAAGGTAATCGTCTTGCGGCGATAGGGATCGGCGCCAGGAGTGTCGCCGGTCGTGCGTGCGTTGGCGATGTTTTCAGACACGATACGCAGGCGTGTCGACTGCGCTTCCAGTCCGCTCCCGGCGACCCTCAAGCTTGCGAGTAGTGGATCAGTCATCAGCGTTTCACCGTCATTAGCATCATGCGATGGAAGGAGGACATCAGCGAGGTATTGAGCTCGTGATTGCGCTTGATTTCGCCCGTCTTTCTCAACTCCTGCGCGAGAGCGACGGTGTTGCCCGATTCCTGAATGCCGATCTCGTTGTTTAGATCTTCATCCTCGACGGCAATGTTGCGGTCGCTCATATCGCTGGCCGCCATGTGGCCGGGCTGGGTCACGGCCATGCCCTGAACCATGCCCGTCTTGTCCAAGACCGCGCTGAAGGGCGTAATGTCCTTGGCTAGGTATTTCGGGGTGTTGGCATTTGCGATGTTGGTCGCCACGACCTGCTGGCGCACGGAAAGCCATTCCGCCTGCCGGGATGCCAGCTCGAACAACTGGATGGGATTCATTCACATCACTCCGTCTATTACTGATCGGAGCCTAGGCCGGTAATCTTGCGTGGGACTTGCCCGCCCCACACATCGTCAATTGTTTTGCAAAACCTCGCCAGAAGAGGTGACGATCACCCATTTGCCATCGCGCTGCTCGAGCGTTGCAACACGGCTGTTGTCAGGCAGGATCGAGCCCACACGGACAAGATACATGCCGCGCTTGTCCTCGATGAGTGCCCGACCATTCGCGACATGAAGAAGGCGAAATCCACTCTTGCCGGGGAAAGGCTGGGATCCAGGTACCTCCAGACCTTCGGGTCGCTCGCGACCAAGGGTAGGAACCGTTGCCGTGACGATCTGGTCGACGGGTGCCTCCGCGTCTCCATCGCCTCCCTCGTCGTCGCGGTCTACCAGGGCCAGCGGCGAGACACTGAAGACATTGCGACCGGGACCTTCCGGCAGATCGCGCGTACGCTCCCAATCGGCGACGCGGATCCCGAATTTCTCCTCGTTGAAGAAGACATACCAGGGAAAGAAGGCCGCGCCGCAAGCGAGTGCAATTCCGGTGAGGGCGAGCACGCGATCGATGGTCGGAATGCGGCGTCGGACAACAACCTGCCTCAGCGGGGCCACCGGCTCGTCAGCGTCGAAATCGGTCATGGTCAGCCCCTCTGTCTCATGCCCTGTCCGCCACCCGCAGCCGCCTTCAGAGCATTGGCCAAATCGGTATAGGCGTCGAGCGCCGGCTTCTCGCCGGGTGTCTGCTTCAGAATGTCGTAGATGACAGGCACCTGCTTGATCGCCATGTCCAGATCGGGATCCGAACCATTGCGATAACCACCGATCAATCGCAGGTCACGGGTTTCCTCGAACCGATGTATCAATGCCTTGAGGCGCGAAACCAGCTTTTCTTGCTCCGCCGTCCAGGCCTTGCGCGCCAGTCGCGAGATGGAGGTCAGGGGATTGATGGGCGGGTAGCGTCCCTCATCCGCGAGAGCGCGGTCGAGCACGATATGGCCATCCAGGATGCCACGGGTCGAATCGGCAATCGGATCGTTGTGGTTGTCACCGTCAACGAGGATGGAGATGATCGCGGTGATCGTGCCCGCGCCCTCTGCCCCCGGCCCTGCCCGCTCGAGCAAGCGCGGAAGCTCGGTGAAGACCGAGGCCGGATAGCCACGGGCGATCGGCGGTTCACCGGCTGCGGTCGCCACTTCGCGGATCGCATGGGCAAAGCGGGTCACGCTGTCGACAATGAAGAGCACGTTCTGCCCCTGGTCCCGGAAATGCTCGGCAATGGTGATCGCCGTCAGCGGCGCCATTTTCCTGAGCATCGGGCTCTCATCGCTGGTCGCAACCACGGCAATCGATTTCGCCATGTTGTCACCCAGCGTATCTTCGATGAACTCGCGGACTTCGCGGCCACGTTCCCCGACCAGAGCGATGACCACCTTGTCGAAGGCATCAGCGCGGGCGAGCATCGACAGAAGCGTCGATTTGCCGACCCCGGAACCGGCGAAAATGCCGAGACGCTGGCCAAGGCAGAGCGGGGAGAAGATGTCGATGGCGCGAACGCCGGTCTTGAAGCCCGTTTCGACGCGTCGACGGGTCATGGACGGGGGCGCCGTCGTGGAGATCGGACGGCGCTCGGGGCCTGGCGCCAGCGCAGGACCGTTGTCGATCGGATCGCCGAGCGCATTGATCGTACGACCACACCAGCTATCATCTGGGGCCACGCGGAATGCGCCCTTGCGGATCACCACGTCATGAATGCCGATCGGCTCACCGGGCTCGATGGGGCAGACATAGCAGACATCCGGCTCCACCCGCACGACTTCGCCAAGATGTACGCCCGAGGCAGACCGGTGCGCAACAAACTCACCGAGCCGCACATGCCGCGAAAGACCCGTCACCGTATAGTGGCCGGCAGCGATCGTCCGGACGTGCCCACCCTGCGTGACAGAGTTGCTGGCGCGGGAATACCGCTGCGCC
>CALSAF010000244.1:0-5289 GCA_943372805.1 Rhizobium sp. Q54 | reverse complement strand
CAGCTGGTGCGGATAGAAGCGGGCGTAATCGATCGAGTTGTGGTCGATTTCGGTGCGACCATCGGTCATCCAGTCGGCAATCAGCTTGCCGTAGCCGGGACCGTCCTTGACCCAGATGGCGACGCAATACCAGAGGCCGCGCACCTTCTGGCTTTCGCCGCAGGACGGGCCGCCGGCAGCGGAGACCTGGAGGAGACCGTTGAACGAATGGCTCTCGTTATAGCCGAGTTCGCCAAGGATCGGGGTGAGCTCCATGGCGCGCTCGAGCGGCTCGAGGATCTGCTCCATTTCAAGGTCACGCTGCGAGGGCGACAGGCGCGCCTCGTGCTTTTCGAGGAGCTCGCGCGGATGGCACATGCGCGGATTGGTCTGCTCGTAATAACCCCATTCGATCTGGCCGCCTTCGGAGGTCTTCGGGTCGCCGGTGTCGCGCATATAGGCGGAGTTGCCCTGGTCGCGGAGCAGCGGATAGCCGATATCCTTGCCGGTGCCTTCGAACTCGTTATAGGGGCCGAAGAAGGTGAGCGGATGGTCGACCGGCATGACCGGCAGATCCTCACCGACCATTTCGGCGATCAGGCGGCCCCAGAGGCCGGCGCAGACCACGACGTGATCGGCCATGATGGTGCCGCGATGGGTGACGACGCCCTTGATGCGGCCGCCTTCGACGATGAGGGACTGGGCCGGCGTATTGCCGAACATCTGAAGCTTGCCGGACTTTTCAGCGGCATCAACGAGTTTGCCGGCAACGGTTTGGCTGCGCGGAATGACGAGGCCGGCATCCGGGTCGAACATGCCACCCATGACCTGGTCTTCCTCGATCAGCGGGAAGAGTGCCTTGATTTCGGCGGGCGAAACGTAATGGGCGCGGGTGCCGAAGGCCTTGGCAGAGGAGAGCTTGCGCTTGATCTCTTCCATCCAGGTGTCGTCGCCGGTGCGGGCGACTTCGAGACCACCGATGCGGGCGTAGTGGCCCATCTTCTCAAAGAAATCGATCGAATACTGCGTGGTCCAGACCGAGAGATAGTCGTGGCTCGTGGTGTAACAGAAATCGGAGGCATGCGCCGTCGAGCCGATATCGGTCGGGATGCCCGACTTGTCGATGCCGACGATGTCGTCCCAGCCGCGTTCGATGAGATGATGCGCGATCGATGCGCCGACAATGCCGCCGAGCCCGATGATGACGACTTTTGCCTTGGACGGAAACTCTGCCATGGTCTTTACGATACCCTGATGTCTGGGAGTGAATGATGTGGTGTCGATCTTAAGAGGCGCTGGCCGACATTTGCAGCCTGTCTGCGACATTCTGCAAGATCCCCACGACCCGTTTGCAGTGCGAAAATCCGTCTGATCGCGGCGGGAAGGATCGGGCCCGTGTCGCAGGCGGGCTGATCAGGGGCACAGGCACCCGAAAACGGATGATGCGATCACCGCGGGCGGTTCCGGTGAGCGGGCGCCAGGAGGCGATGGATCGCCACGTTACCGCCTATCTTCAGCCTCAGTTGGATCAATCTTTGCCGCTAGGCGTTGTTCCACGCTGCCCGAGAAGCCGAAAACGGCCATCCCCGCCCGGCAGCCGAACATGGAAGGAGAATTGCCATGAAGAAAATGCTCATCCTGAGCCTCGCCGCCCTGCCCGTCTTCACCAGCGCCGGCATCACCGCAGCCGCCGACATGACGGCTGCCGCCCCTGTTCCCGCCGTTGTCGAAAGCGACCGCGTCGGTGGCGTGCGCATCGGTTACCTCGATTGCCAGATCGGCGGCGGCGTCGGTTATGTCCTGGGTTCGGCCAAGACGGCTGACTGCACCTTCGCCTCGGTCATCGATGGCGAGGCGCTCGACACCTACACCGGTTCGATCAAGAAATTCGGCGTCGACCTCGGTTTCACCACCAAGGGTCGCGTGATCTGGGCCGTGTTTGCGCCCACCGCCGGCTACCACAAGGGCTCGCTCGGCGGCCTCTATGGCGGTGCAACGGCGGAAGCGACCCTTGGTGCCGGCGTTGGCACCAATGTGCTGTTCGGCGGCACCTCGGGCTCGATCCACCTGCAGCCGGTCAGCGTCTCCGGCCAGCTCGGCCTCAACATCGCCGCCACCGGCACCTCGATGACGCTGCAGCCGTCGATCTGATCGGCAGCGATCAGCCGACAGATGAAAGGCGCCTCGCAAGGGGCGCCTTTTCATTGGGTTGCTGACCACCCCCTTCGAACAGCAACTGGGCTATCGACTTTGGATACCCCCCTCTGTCACTGCGTGACATCTCCCCCACAAGGGGGGAGAGCCGAGCGCCGCGTGTGCCGCCCCCTTTCATGAACACGACAGGGGAGAGAAAGGCCAGCGGCTTAGCTAGTCTCCCCCCCTTGTGGGGGAGATGTCCGGCAGGACAGAGGGGGGTACCTCGCGCGCTCACCCCTCCGCCTCCAAGAACCCACCCGACTGCCGCGCCCAGAGGCCGGCATAATGGCCGCCGAGCGCCAGAAGCTCGGCATGCGTGCCCTGCTCGACGATACGGCCCCTGTCGAGAATGACGAGCCGGTCCATGGCGGCGATGGTCGACAGGCGGTGGGCGATCGCAATCACGGTGCGGCCCTGCATCAGGCTTTCGAGACTGGTCTGGATCGCCTGCTCTACTTCCGAGTCAAGCGCCGAGGTCGCCTCGTCGAGGATCAGGATCGGCGCGTTCTTCAGGATGACGCGGGCGATCGCGATGCGCTGCCGCTGGCCGCCGGAGAGCTTCACGCCGCGCTCGCCGACATGCGCGTCGAAGCCCATGCGGCCATGCCAGTCGGAGAGCTGCTCGATGAATTCCACCGCATGCGCCTGGCGCGCCGCCTCGATCACCTCGGCCCGGGAGGCCGAGCGGCGGCCATAGGCGATGTTGTCGTGGATCGAGCGATGCAGGAGCGAGGTGTCCTGGGTGACGACGGAGATATGCTGGCGGATGCTCGCCTGGGTCGCCTGCGCCACGTCCTGGCCATCGATGCTGATGCGACCGGATTCGACGTCGTAGAAACGCAGGAGCAGGTTGACCAGCGTCGACTTGCCGGCGCCTGAGCGGCCGACGAGCCCGATGCGCTCGCCGGGTCTGATGTCGAGCGAGAGGTCTTCGATGATACCGCCCTTGCGACCGTAGTGGAAGGAGACGGCATCGAAGCGGATGGCACCCTCGCTCACCTCAAGTGGCTTGGCAGATGCCGGATCGGTCAAGCCGATCGGCTTGGCGATCGTGTCCATCGCCTCGTGCACGGTGCCGACCTGATCGGAGATCTGGGTGATTTCCTGGGCGACGCGGGCCGATGTGCCGGAGATCTGCAGCGTCATCGGCAGGACCATGGCAACGATGTCGATGCCAACGGCACCGTTGACCCAGAGCTGGATCGCGACCCAGGTGGTGCTGGCGATCAGCAGGCCTGACAGAAGCGTAAGCCCGAGCGAGAACAGCGACAGCCAGCGATGCTGGGCAATCATGCGCTCCGTGTGCAGATCGACGGAATCGCGGACGAAGGCATCCTCCTCTTCCGGTCGGGCAAAGAGCTTCACCGTCATGATGTTCGTGTAGCTGTCGACGATGCGACCGACGAAATCGGAGCGCGCATGGGCGATCGCCTTCGATCCACGGCGGATCTGCGGCACGATGGCGACGAGAAAGCCGATATAAGCGAGCGTCCACAGCACGACCGGCAGCACCAGCCACCAGCTGGCAGCGGCAAGAAAGGCCGCCGTGATGATGCCCAGCGCTGCCAGATACCAGACCACCGAGATGATCGAGACGACCGAGCTTCGGAGCGTGTGGCCGATCTCCAGCACCCGTGAGCCGATGCGTCCGGCAAAATCATTCTGGAAGAAGGAAATGTTCTGCCGGATGACATGCCAGTGGCTCTGCCAGCGCACCATATTGGTAACACCGGGTGCAATCGCCTGGTTGAGCACCAGCCCCTGCAAAAGCGTGACCAGCGGGCGGATGACCAGCACGAGCAGGATCAGGCCGAAGATCAGCCCCGCACCTTCGGCAAACACCCGCTCCGGCGGCGTTGTGGTGAGCACCTTGACCAGCTTGCCCATGAAGACCGGAATGGCGGCATCGGCAATCGCGACAAACAGACTGGCGAAGATCAGCGCGATGAACAGCCCCTTCGCCTGGCGCACGAAGAACCAGTAGAAGGCAAGCAACCCTTCCGGCGGATTGCCCGGCGTCTCCCGGGCGGTGGGAACGATGATCGTTTCGAAAAAGCGCAGCATGAAAATGACTCTGGAAAAACGCAGTCTCCGCAAGCGGAGGACGCAGGGGCGAATCGGGAGAGGAACAGGCCGGATTGAAGGCCTGCCATGCGGCGCTGGCAATGGGACAAATTCACGGCAGAATTGCATTGTTTGGCGAACAACCGGCTGCGGTCGTCAGAACGAACAAAAGGCGCCTCGCATACGGGCGCCTTTTGCTCTTTGCCACCTCTCCGGTCAAAGACCTTGGGGAGGAGCGAGGTGGCCTGTGATTGCACTAGCTTGCCACGCGTGCCTTGTCCCATTCGTCCCGCCGCAAGACGAGGATCTCGCGCAGCAGTTCCGCCTGGATCACCGCCCCCACCTCCGCCGCCGGTTGTGGGTCGAGCATGTTGTCGTGGCCGCAATCGAGCGTGCGCAGGTAGATCCGACCGCCGATATGCGGCAGCCAGGCTTCCGGCGCATACTGGATCACCGAGCGGGTGGCGCCGGCGGCCATCACGCGGCCGGCCCGGAAGAAATGCAGGTCGACGTCGACATGCCCCGGCACGAAGCGCCCGGCCATGTGGAAATTGTCGAGGATGGTCTGCCGCGCCCTCTCGACCAGCTTTGGATCATCAAGCCCGGTATAGGAGAGATAGCCGGAATTCTGCTGATAGAAGCGCTCGACGGCATAGTCGCCCAGCCCTTTCAACGTTTCGATACCCTCTGCCGCCTCGGAAGGCCCACCGAGAAAGGCCATGCCCGCCTCCACCAGCATCCTCTCGTCCATATGGCTGGCATCCGACTGGAAGATGTAGGAATCCAGCATCCCCAGAAAGGCGACATGCTCGCCGTCTTCGCGCAGCAGTCTGGCGATTTCATGCGCCACGAGCCCGCCCAGCGACCAGCCGAGCAGATGATAGGGACCATGTGGCTGCCGGCTGCGGATGCGCTCCAGATAACGCGCCGCCATGCCCTCCAGGGATCGCGGTCCGGCCTGGGCGTCGCTCAGCGCATCGGCCTGCAGCGCATAGATCGGCACGTCTTCGCCGACATGCTGGGCAAGGCCGAAGAAGCCCCAGCCGAGGC
>CALSAF010000243.1:0-5308 GCA_943372805.1 Rhizobium sp. Q54 | reverse complement strand
TGCGCCAGCGCCGCCAGCTGTCCAAGCTTCGGTGAAAGTGGAAATTCGTCGGGTGTCGGGGCAGTCATGACTCTCCGATCTCAGGCTCAGTTGCCGCCACCGAGGACCTTGATCGCCTCGCTCATTGTGTTTTCGCTCGAACTGATCAGCGCGCTGATCGCCTCGAAGGCACGGTTGACCTGGATAAGTTGGGTCATCTCGCCGATGCCGTTGACATTGGAGTTCTCGACATAGCCCTGAAGCACGGAGACTTCCGGATTGTCGACGACCGGTTGCGGGT
This sequence comes from Rhizobium sp. Q54, assembly GCA_943372805.1. Taxonomy (GTDB): domain Bacteria; phylum Pseudomonadota; class Alphaproteobacteria; order Rhizobiales; family Rhizobiaceae; genus Allorhizobium. The sequence continues at coordinate 5,028 of CALSAF010000243.1, read as the reverse complement.
TGTCGACGGTGGTCACACCGCTGTTTTCGAAACGAAGGAAGCCATTGCGCACGTCGGCGGTAAAAATGCCGAGAGTGGCGACCACACGACCGTCCTGCATGATCTGACCGCTCGCGCCCACTTCCGGAGGGCCGCCGGCTCGGTTGAGCTGAATGGGAGCTCCGCCGGCATCGAGAACCGGATAGCCACGGGTCGAAACGAGCTCGCCCGTATCGGTCATGGTGAAGCGCCCGTCGCGGGTCAGGACCTGGCCAACCGGTGTGTCGATCGAAAACCAGGCATCACCCTTGATGGCGAAGTCGAGCACGTTGCCGGTCTCGTGCAACTCGCCGCTCTTGGTGGAGAGGTAATCGTTGCCCTGGCTGACGAAGGCAATCTTCGCGTTGATCTCGTTGCCGGTGCGGCTCAGCATTTCGTCGAACTTCACGTCCGTCGAGCGAAAGCCGACCGTGTTCACATTGGCCATGTTGTCGGCAATGGTGGTCAGACGGCGCTCAAGGGCCATCTGCGACGACAGGGACACGTAGATACCGGATTGCACCGCTTTGCCTCCGCAGGTGAATAATATCAGTAAATCATTATTTAACGCAGGATGGCCTACGCTCTATCCGCTCTTCTTGCGGCAAAAGGCTTGCGCGAAACTGTTGACCGGAAGCCCAGGGTTTCGGGCTTCGGCACAGCCCAAAAATGGCGCCGTGATTCAGCCTCACGCAAGGCAGGAGCCTTATCGCTTACGGTGAATAGTAACGTTCGGGTGCGGGCAAAATGAACTTAATCGTCGGTTTCATCATCACACTGGGCTGCGTCCTTGGCGGCTTCATGGCCATGGGCGGCCACCTGGACGTCCTCTTCCAGCCGTTCGAGCTTGTCATCATCGGCGGCGCCGGTGTCGGCGGCTTCATCATGGCCAATCCGATGAAGGTAATCAAAGACACCGGAAAGGCGATGGGCGAGGCCTTCAAGCAGACTGTTCCCAAAGAGCGTGACTATCTCGACGTTCTTGGCGTCCTCTACTCCCTGATGCGCGACCTCCGCACCAAATCGCGCAACGAGATCGAAGCGCACATCGACAACCCGGAAGAATCTTCGATCTTCACTGCGGCTCCGAATCTCCTGAAGAACAAGGAGCTGACCGCCTTCATCTGTGACTATGTCCGCCTGATCATCATCGGCAATGCCCGCAGCCATGAGATCGAGGCGCTGATGGACGAGGAAATCGAGACCATCCTCTACGACAAGATGAAGCCCTATCACTCAATGACCGCCATGGGCGACAGCTTCCCGGCGATCGGTATCGTCGCAGCCGTTCTCGGGGTTATCAAGGCGATGAGCAAGATCAACGAATCGCCGGAAGTTCTCGGCGGCCTGATCGGCGCCGCACTCGTCGGCACCATGCTCGGCATCTTCCTGTCCTACTGCCTTTGCAACCCGATCATCGCCCAGATCAAGATGGTCCGCACCAAGCAGCACCGCCTGTACATCATCGTGAAGCAGACACTGCTCGCCTACATGAACGGCTCGGTGCCGCAGGTGGCCCTCGAATATGGCCGCAAGACCATCTCGTCCTACGAGCGTCCGTCGATCGATGCCGTCGAACAGGAGATGATGAACCCCGGCGGCGGCGGTGAAAGCAAGGCGGCCTGACCATGACCGAGACGATCTCTGAAAAAGCCCCCGGGATGGATCGCGCCCTCCTCGCCAAGCTCACTGGGGGTCTCGGCGATTCCAAGACACTACAGAAGCTCTGTGCCGACTTCGGCCAGCTGTATGTCGAATTCCTGCCGGACGTCTTTCACAGCGAGACCGGACTTTCCATGCAGGTTCACTACAACGGCCACGAGAGTGGTCTGATGACCGACCTGATTGCCGACCTCGGTGACAACGTGTCGTTCGCGGACGGACAGTTGCGCAACTGGTCGCCAAACTTCGTGCTGGGCTGCGGCAATGGTTTCGTCATCACGTTGATGGAGAACCTGCTCGGCGCCCTGCCCGAGACGATCCAGGAACCGATCGAGCGACCGCTTTCGCAAATCGAACTCGATCTGGCCGTGATGGTTTTTGACAAGATCGCGAATGTTCTCCGGTCCGGCGTCAACGCTCAGGGCGGTTTCGAGCCCCTGCTCGAGAAGGCGCATAACGCCGAAGATCGCCCGAAACCGGACGAGGACCACGTCGACGAATATGCGGTGACCGTGAAGCTCGGCATTACGCTCGGCACGGTAACCTCCGAATTCTACCTGGTCATTCCGCAGAAGGCACTGCTGAAGACGACGGTGACCATGCCGAAGTCGAAGAACCAGGCAGGGAAATCCAAGAAGGAATGGCAGGAGCAGATTGCGGAACAGGTTCGCCGTTCCCAGGTCACACTGGAAGCGCGGATCCGACTTGATTCGCTCACACTCGCCACCGTTTCGCGCCTGATCGCCGGCGACGTCATCCCCTTCCGCGACAAGGAAGACGTCATGGTCGACGTCAGCGCCAATGGCAAGAATCTTTACCGCTGCGAATTCGGTCGTGCCGGCGAAAACTATACGGTGCGCGTCAAGGACAATGTGAGCAGTGAAGATGAAATTCTAAAACATTTGATGAGCTAAGCATTTACGGGGCTAGCCCCACGGCAGCTTGAGGCAAGTTTCAAGAGGAATAGTGTACCCATGGCAACGAAGAAGACACCACCGAAGGATGACGACGCACTGGCGATGCCGGGTGCGAGCGACAGTGATTTCGACCAGGCGGTCGATGACCTTCGCGGCGTCCTGAAGGCAGATGCCGACGGCGGGCTGGGCGACTTCGGCCCCGACCTCGGTCTCAAGGACGATCCGCTGGCGGCGTTCGAATCGGATTTCGGCGGCGGCGCTGCAGCCTCGCCGAGCGATGACTTCGGTTTGGGCGATTTTGGCGGATCGAGCGATCTTGGCGGCGGCAGTGATTTTGGCGGCAGCAGCGATTTCGGTGGGACGAGCGATTTCGGCGGTGGCAGCGATTTCGGTGGCTCGACCGGCAGCCAGCAGGAACCTGGCAGCGGGCTCAGTGCCAATCTCGACCTGATCATGGACATCCCGATCGAAGTCCAGATCGTACTCGGATCAAGCAAAATGCAGGTTTCCGGGCTGATGAGCCTCGAGGAGGGCGCCATCATCGCGCTCGACAAGAAGATCGGCGAGCCCGTCGAGATCATGGTGAATGGCCGGCGCATCGCGCGGGGCGAGATCACCGTTCTCGAAAACGACGATACACGATTTGGTGTCAAACTGATTGAAGTGATGGCGACCAAGACATCCTGACCCATGACGGGCCAGAGAGGACAAGACCATGATGGACTTTGACGATTTTGGCGGCCCCTTAACCGGAAAACCCCTCTCCCAGGCCGATAAGGCAGCCGCCGTGCTGCTGGCCATGGGGAAGGGTGTAGCCGGCAAGCTGCTCAAATACTTCACCCAGGCCGAACTGCAGACGATCATCGCATCGGCGCAAACCTTGCGGACCATTCCGCCGGATGAGTTGACCGAACTCGTCAACGAATTTGAGGACCTCTTCACCGAGGGCGCCGGGTTGATGGACAATGCGAAGGCCATCGAGAGCATTCTCGAGGAGGGCCTGACGCCGGAGGAGGTCGATGGCCTTCTCGGGCGGCGCACAGCGTTCCAGGCCTATGAGGCCTCCATATGGGACCGCCTGCAGGATGCCGACCCGGACTTCATCGCTCGCTTCCTGATGCGCGAACATCCGCAGACGGTCGCCTACATCCTCTCCATGCTGCCCTCCTCCTTCGGCGCCAAGGTACTGCTGAAGCTCCCGGAGAGCCGGCGGGCGGATATCATGAACCGCACGGTCAACCTGAAGAATGTCAGTCCCAAGGCCGCTCAGATCATCGAAAACCGTGTTCACGACCTGATTGCGGAGATCGAAGCCGAGAAGAACTCCACCGGTTCGGCCAAGGTGGCGGAACTGATGAACGAGCTCGAAAAGCCGGAAGTCGACACCTTGCTCCAGTCTCTCGAATCAATCAGCAAGGAATCGGTCAACAAGGTTCGCCCGAAGATCTTCCTGTTCGAGGATCTTTTGGTCATGCCGCAGCGCAGCCGCGTGTTGTTGCTGAACGACATCTCCGGCGAAATCCTGACCATGGCGCTGCGCGGCGCCAGTGCCGAGATCAAGGAATGCGTGCTGGCCTCGATCAGCCCGCGTTCCCGCCGCATGATCGAATCGGACCTGCAGGCTGGAACCGCCGGCATCAATCCGCGCGAAATCGCAATTGCCCGGCGTGCCGTGGCGCAAGAAGCGATTCGCCTCGCCAATGCCGGCCAGATCCAGCTCAAGGAGACAGAAGGCGAGACCCAGGCCGCCTGACATCGTCACCTCTGTTGAAAACCCCAGGCTTTGTCCACCCGCCGATTGAACCGCAATCGGCGGGTGTTTACGTTCTCGGGGCCGGTATCTATCCGGCGAGCCGCCAGCGCGGGGCGCTTCCGGCTTCTTCAGCCAGGGCAGCGATACCGCCCGGTGCAAGCCTCCGAGGATGGCAGCGGTCATGGCCGATGATGACGACGAAGACAGCAAGACCGAAGACCCTACCGAGAAAAAGCTTCGCGATGCGATGGAGAAGGGCAATGTCCCGACTTCACGGGAGGTGCCTCTCTTTGCGACGGCACTCGGATTCTATCTGTATGCCGTATTCTTCCTGCCAGGTTCGATGGCGCGACTTGGGCAGGCGCTGAAGGACGTATTCGAGCAACCGGAGCAATGGCGGCTGGGAACGGCCGTCGACGTCGTCTCGCTCTTTACCTTTCTCGCCTGGGAGATCGGCACCTTCCTCGCACCGATGCTGATCCTTCTGATCCTGCTTGGCGTGGGCGGGAACGTGGCCCAACATATGCCGGCCTTTGTTCTCGAGCGAATCAGGCCGCAGCTGGATCGCATCTCGCTCTTCAAGGGCTGGCAACGCATCTTCAGCGCGCAGGGTATGGTCGAGTTCGCAAAGTCGATCTTCAAGATCGTCGTCTTGTCGGCGATCCTGGTCTTCGCGCT
>CALSAF010000242.1:0-5315 GCA_943372805.1 Rhizobium sp. Q54 | reverse complement strand
AGCCGCTGAAGCCGATCTTCCCCTGCGTGGTCATGTCCAACACCGTGCATGCCTATATCTCGCAGTCGGACAAGGGCGAGCTGGTCATCGGGGCCGGTACCGACCAATACAACTCCTACAGCCAGACCGGCGGCATGCAGATCATCACCCATACGCTCGATGCCATCTGCGAGCTCTTCCCGATGTTCCGTCGTGTGAAGATGATGCGCCAGTGGGGCGGGATCACCGACAACACGGCCGACCGTTCGCCGATCCAGAGCGTCACGCCGGTCCCGAACCTCTTCGTCAATGCCGGCTGGGGTACGGGCGGCTTCAAGGCGACGCCGGGGTCTGCGAACCTCTTTGCCCATCTCATCGCCAAGGGCGAGCCGCACCGGCTGGCTCAGGGCCTGACGCTCGACCGGTTCCGCACCGGCCGCCTCATCGACGAGGCAGCCGCCGCTGCCGTGGCGCACTGAATTAGGGATCATCCATCATGCTGGTCATCAAATGCCCCTATTGCGAAGAAGAGCGTGCAGAGCTCGAGTTTCGCTCCGCCGGTGAAGCGCATATCGCGCGCCCGGAAAACATCGCCGCGATCACGGACGAGGAGTTCGCGGATTACTTCTTCCTGCGTGATAACCCGAAGGGTCTGATCTTCGAGCGCTGGCGCCATATCCATGGCTGCGGGCGCTTCTTCAACGCCGCCCGCGATACGATCTCCGACAAGATCCTGCTGACCTACAAGGCCGGTGAACCCATGCCCGATCCCGCAACTTTGCTTGCCCCGTCTGCATCTGAGGGAGAAAAGGCATGAGCGCTGCAAACCGTATTCCCGGCAAGGGCCGCCTGACGCCGGCGCTGACCGCCCGCTTCACCATCGATGGCCGCACCTTGACGGCCTACGAAGGCGACACCGTGGCTTCCGCCATGATCGCCAACGGCATGCATCTCGCCGGCCGTTCGTTCAAGTATCACCGTCCGCGCGGCATCCTGACAGCGGGTCCGGAAGAGCCGAATGCGCTGCTCGACGTCTCGCGTGACGCCGCCCGCCGCCAGCCGAATGTGCGGGCGACCGTGCAGGAAGTCTTCGACGGGATGAAGATCGAGACGCAGAACCGCTGGCCGTCGCTGTCGCTCGACATCGGTGAGGTCAACAACCTGCTATCCCCCTTCTTCGCCGCCGGCTTCTACTACAAGACCTTCATGTGGCCGAAGGCTGCCTGGCACCAGATCTACGAGCCCTTCATCCGTCGCGCCGCCGGTCTCGGCCATGCGCCGAAGGAAGCAGATCTGGATCATTACGCCAACCGCTATGCGCATTGCGACGTGCTCGTCATCGGCGGCGGTGCTGCCGGTCTCGCGTCGGCGCTCGCTGCCGCCCAGACGGGTGCGCGCGTCATGATCGTTGACGAACAGCCGGAAATGGGTGGTGCCTTCCACTTCGACACGGGTGCGACCGTCGACGGCCAGAGCGGCTGGGACTGGGCGCAAGCGACCGTTGCCAAGCTGAAGGCCATGTCCAACGTCACCGTGCTCTCGCGCACGACAGCGTTCGGCTATCACAACCACAATTACGTGGCGCTGGTCGAGCGTGTTACCGATCATGTCGCCAAGCCGTCGAAGAACCAGCCGCGCGAGCGGCTGTGGCAGGTGCGCGCCAAGCGCGTGATCATCGCCAGCGGTGCAATCGAGCGTCATATGGTGTTTGCCAACAACGACCGCCCCGGCATCATGCTGGCCTCGGCGGGCCGCACCTATCTCAACCATTTCGGCGTCGCCGTCGGTGCCAAGGTCGGCGTCTACACGGCGCATGACTCGGCCTATGAAGCGGCGATCGATCTGAAGAAGGCGGGCGTTTCGGTGCCCGTCATCGTCGATGCGCGTGAAAAGCCGGGTGAGGGTGTTCTCGCCCAGGCGCGTGCGCTGGGCATCGAAGTGCTGACGGGCCATGGTGTCATCGATACCGCTGGGCGTCTGCGCGTCCGCTCGATCACCGTGCGCCGCAATGGCGGCGGCGCCACCCGCAAGATCGAGGTCGATTCGCTCCTGATGTCGGCTGGCTGGACGCCGTCCGTGCACATGTTCTCGCAGTCACGCGGCAAGCTGAAATATGATGCCGCAAACGACCGCTTCCTGCCGGATGTCTACGTGCAGGATTGCGTCTCCGTCGGTGGCTGCAACGGCACCGACGATCTGCAGGCACTGCTCGACGAGGCAACCGCTGCCGGTCTCTCCTCGGCCAAGGCCGCAGGCGCGACCGAGACGCCAGCCGTCTCGCTTTCCGGTTCCAATGCCCATGCCTGGACGGGTGGCATGATCGGCGCTGCGGAAGGGGCAGGGCGCGAAGACAACGTCAAGGCCTTCGTCGACTTCCAGCACGATGTCTGCGCCAAGGATATCAGGCTCGCCGTGCGCGAGGGCATGCATTCGATCGAGCATATCAAGCGCTTCACGACGAACGGCATGGCCTCCGACCAGGGCAAGCTTTCCAACATGCATGGCCTCGCCATCGCAGCGGAAGTGCTGGGCAAGGAGATCCCGCAGGTCGGTCTCACCACCTTCCGTGCGCCCTATACGCCTGTCACCTTCGGGACGCTGATCAACCATTCGCGCGATGCGCTGTTTGATCCGACCCGCAAGACGCCGATGCATGCCTATGAAGTCAGCCAGGGTGCCGTCTATGAAGATGTCGGCAACTGGAAGCGCGCCTGGTATTATCCGAAGGCCGGCGAGGACATGCATGCCGCCGTCAACCGCGAATGCAAGACGGTGCGTGATGCAGCCGGTGTGTTCAACGCCTCGACGCTCGGCAAGATCGAGGTCGTTGGGCCCGACGCTGCCGAGTTCCTGAACCTGATGTATACCAATGCCTGGGACACGCTGAAGCCCGGCAAGGCGCGCTATGGCATCATGACGCGCGAAGACGGCTTCATCTATGACGATGGCGTCGTCGGCCGTCTTGCGGAGGATCGCTTCCACGTGACCACCACGACGGGCGGTGCGCCACGCGTCATGCATCACATGGAAGACTATCTGCAGACGGAATTCCCGCATCTGAAGGTCTGGCTGACCTCGACCACGGAACAGTGGGCCGTCATTGCCGTCCAGGGTCCGAAGGCGCGTGACATCATCGCGCCTTTCGTCGAGGGCATCGACATCTCGAACGAGGCCTTCCCGCATATGAGCGTGGCTGAGGGCAAGTTCTGCGGCGTGCCGACGCGACTCTTCCGCGTGTCGTTCACCGGTGAACTCGGCTTCGAAGTCAACGTTCCCGCCGATTTCGGCGCGGATGTCTTCCGCCAGATCTGGGAACGGGCCCAGTCGCTCGGCGCTTGCCTCTATGGCACCGAGACCATGCACGTGCTGCGCGCCGAAAAGGGTTATATCATCGTCGGTCAGGACACCGACGGAACCCTGACGGCTGACGATGCCGGCCTTTCCTGGGCGGTGTCGAAGAAGAAGACCGACTTTGTCGGCATTCGCGGCATGAAGCGGCCGGATCTGGTCAAGGAAGGCCGCAAGCAGCTCGTCGGCCTTCTGACGAAGAACCCGAATGAAGTGCTGGAAGAGGGCGGTCAGATCGTCGCCAATCCGAACCAGCCGAAGCCGATGACCATGCTCGGGCATGTGACCTCGTCCTACTGGTCGGAAAACCTCGGGCGCTCGATCGCGATCGCGATGGTGGCCGGTGGCCGCGCCCGCATGGGCGAGACGCTTTACGTGCCGATGAAGGACAAGACCATTGCGGTGGAAGTCACCGACATGGTGTTCGTTGACAAGGAAGGAGGCCGCATCCATGGCTGATATGTCTGTTGCAGAGCGCAAAACCGTTCTCGCCGGCTTCCATGGCGGCAGCGCCAAGGTGCGGCTGACCCCGGCGCTTCCCGCGACCCGCGTGTCGCTGCGCGCCGGCGCCGATGCCGCGGCGGGCCTCTCCAAGACACTCGGCCTCAAGCTGCCGACAAAGCCGAAGACGTCCGTCTCGGCCAAGGGCCGCACGGCCTTCTGGATCGGTCCGGACGAATGGTTCCTGATCGACGAGAAGGGCGCAGAGCTGATGGCCGACTGCGCCGCCTCCGGCGTCGTTCACTCGGCGGCGGATATCTCCCACCGCAACACGGCGATCATCGTCTCGGGTCCGGCTGCCGCCGACACGCTGAATGCGGCCTGCCCGCTCGACCTCTCGCTCGCCGCCTTCCCGGTGGGCGCGGTGACCCGCACGGTCTTCGGCAAGATCGAGATCATCCTCTACCGCGTCGAGGAAGAGACGTTCCGGGTCGAGTGCTGGCGGTCGTTTGCGGAGTATGCCTTTGGGATGCTCGCCGAGGGCGCAGAGGATGCCTCGCTCTGAGGGGCGTGTGTCTGAAGGAGTTTGAGGAGGCCGGGGTGACCCGGCCTTTTCTGTGTTCGATTGCGGACCGGGCGCATGCCCCGCGACGGCACAAGACTTTTGCGCCCAAAACTGATTTCTCTATGGGATGAACATCTCCGACCTACCGCCAGATATTCGGTTTCCTCAGTTATCGGCATCCGACCACGACTTCTCCTATATGGTGAAGGTCGATGCGATGGGGCCACATATTAAACGTCGTTGGGGATGGGACGAACAATTCCAACGCGCAGTCCATCAAGAGAAGCTGCGTTGCAAGCCATTCTCGCTTATCGTCGTAGGCGAAGAAGCGGTGGGCACGGTGTCGCTAGAGCGACATCCTGGTCATCTGCAATTTGGCGAGTTTTACATACTTTCTGCGCATCGAGGGCGAGGACTTGGGTCGCGCGTGCTATGCCACTGTCTTTCGATCGCTGACCAAGAGCATCTTCCGGTGCATCTCGAACACTTGCTATGGAACCCAGTTGGCTCTCTTTACCGCCGCAACGGCTTCATTGAGACATCGACCACAAGCAGCCATTCCTTGTTGGTAAGGCCATTCAAGACAGCAGAACAGACGCCACAATGAGCGTCGAGTTTACCGACAGGCGTTTTCCGCTTTGCCAGAAGCGGTCATCGCATCTTACGCACGAACAAACCCTCTTATAGTGATTCCGCTTCCGCCTGTGAAATCTTGCGGGCGCTCCATATCGGCATCTGCTGCCGCGAACTCAAATGCGTCATATGACAGCGTGTAAATGGCCGGAAGTTTCTTCCCTGCATCGCTGCCTATGCTATCAATCCAGTCTATGCGTTTTGGGGACATGTCGTCATATATCAGAAACTTTCCCTCGATTAGCGCTTCCCCACCTGGGATCGCCACATGGAAAGTCTCGCCGACAATTGTCATAACCGCATCCTGTGCGCCGTGAGTGTCTACTGGGTCGACAATCCCATTCTCCTC
>CALSAF010000241.1:0-5486 GCA_943372805.1 Rhizobium sp. Q54 | reverse complement strand
TCGCGCCCAAATATGACGATATCATCATCGACGTAGGCGGGCGCGACACTGGCTCCTTGCGCGCCGCGCTCACCGTCGCCGATACGCTGCTGGTGCCGGTGCAGCCGCGTAGCTTCGACGTGTGGGCGCTCGACCAGGTGGCGGCGCTGGTGGCCGAGGCGCGCGAGATCAACGAGGGCCTGCGCGCCGTCGTGATCCTCAACGGCGCGGACCCGCAGGGCGGCGACAATGAGGCGGCCTTGCAGATGATCAGCGATATCGAAGGGATCGAGGTGCTGTCGACGTCGATCGTGCGCCGCAAGGCTTTTCCGAACGCGGCGGCTGAGGGCAGGGGGGTGCTGGAGCAATCCCCGCGCGACGCCAAGGCGATCGACGAGCTTACCGCGCTGATCGGCGCGGTATTTGTATAGCATGATGATAGCGGAGTGAATCGTAATGGCTATCGCTCGTAAACCGAACAGCAAGCCCAAGTCCCCTGGCGATGACGATGCGGCGGACGCCTTCATTGCTGGTGCCGCCAAGCCGGCGACGCCGGTGATCGAGGCGGCGGCCGAGGATGGTCCGCGCAAGGCGCCGGTCATGCTGCGCTTTGATCGCGCGTTGCTGGCGAAGGTCGATAGCGCTGCGAAGCGGCGCGGGATCAGTCGCAGCGCTTGGATTCAGTTCACCGTCAGCCGCGCGCTCGACGCCGGCGAAGGGTAGCCGATCGACGAGGAAGAGCCGCCGTTCGGATCGCGTCATTATAGGCCCAGTCGGCCCGAAGCTGCGATTTTGGTCATCTTGGAGAACACGTCGGGAACGGGCTGGTTGTTGTTGACGATCGCCCATGCGAGGAACGACGTTCCGCTCCGATAAGGGAGCGGCGTTATGAGCCTTGGCGTTTCGAGTGGGGATCTGATCGGCTCCTGGAGCCTGAGTTTTTCGGACATCGCGTTCGTGACCGGCAAAGCGGAGACGGCACGACTGGGATTGGCGGTTCAGCTTAGATTTTTCGCCGGGCATGGCTTCTTTGTGCCGGATCATGCGTCGATACCCTCCGACGGTGTCTTGTATCTGGCGGAGCAACTTGGTCTCGATGCCAAATCCGTGAACCACTATGATTTTTCCGGGCGCACCGCCCGCCGGCATTGCGCGGAGATTTTGCGGCATCTCGGGTTCCGCCGTATGACGCAGACGGATCGCAGGGCGTTGTCGAGGTGGATTTCCGACGATCTTTGTGCGGGCGGGCAGCCGATCAATGCCATGCTCGAGCATGTTTTCCTGTGGTGCCGCGACCGCCGTATCTATGGGCCGTCGCGCAAGGAGCTGGAACGCCTCGTCCGTTCGCAACGACACCTCTATCTGGAGGCCCTGTTGGCCCGAGTCCGCGATCGGCTTGCGCCGGATGCGGTCGCCTTGCTGGAAGCCTCGCTCGCCGATCCCGATGGCCCGACCGGCTTCAACACGATGAAGGGGGATGCAGGTCAGGCGACGCTCGAAAACATTCTTGGCGTGACCGCCAAACTCGCCTTTATCCAACGGCTTGCTCTTCCCCGAGATTTCCTATCGGTCACGGGCAAGGCATGGGTCGATCAGATCGTTCGCCGGGTTGCCGGCGAGAAAGCCTCGGAGATGCGCCGGCATGTACCGGCGCGCCAGCTCGGGCTCTATGCCGTTTATCTGATGGCGCGGGAAGCTCAGCTTACGGATGCGATGGTCGACCTGCTGATCGAGACGGTCCATAAGATCGGATCGCGCTCGAAACGCAAGGTGGTGGGCGATATCGCGAAAGACATCGAGCGGGTCTATGGCAAGGAGCGACTCCTGGTCGAGATTGCCAGCGCTTCGATCGACGATCCATCCGGGCGCATCTGCGATGTCATTTTCCCAATCGCCGGCAAGGACAAACTGGCGGCGATCATCAAGGAAAGCCAGGCAAAGGGCGCCTTGGATCGGCGGATCTACAAGGTGATGCGGAGGTCATGGGCCAATCATTATCGCCGTATGCTGCCAAGCCTGCTTTCGGCACTGGAGTTCCGGTCGAACAACGCCGTGTGGCGTCCGGTGCTGGCGGCCCTGGACTGGATCAGAAGCAAAGTGGATGATGGATGCCGCTACGTGCCGCCGCACGCAGTGCCGGTCGACGAGGTCATTCCGGCGAGATGGCGCAGTTCCGTCATTGATGAAGAGGGGCGCGTAAACCGGATCAGTTATGAGCTTTGTGTCCTCGCGCAACTGCGCGATCGCATCCGTTCTAAGGAAATCTGGGTTGTCGGGGCGGACCGATACCGCAATCCCGATGACGATCTTCCCAAGGACTTCGATGCGCGGCGAGAAGCATATTACACAGGATTGAACCTGACGGCGGATGCGCGTGCATTTTCAAGCGCCATCCGGGAAGAGCTTGCTCAGGAACTGTTGCTCCTCAATGCCAATATTCCCCGGAACGACAAGGTTCGGCTGCTGTGGCGCGGCGAGAACCGTATATCTCTCACCCCGTTCAAACCCTTGCCCGAACCCAGGGGTCTCGCCTCGATCAAGACCGAGATCGGCCAACGCTGGCCGATGACCGGGCTGCTCGACGTACTGAAGGAGGCTGCCCTTGATACGGGACTTCTCGAAGCGTTCGAAACATCGGCCTCGCGTGTTGCACTGCCGAAAACCGCGCTGGATCAACGTCTCCTGCTATGCCTCTACGGCCTGGGAACGAATGCCGGGCTCAAGCGGATCGCCGGCGCCACCCCCGATGTCAGCTATGAAGAGCTGCTGCATGTCCATCGCCGCTTCGTTCATGCCGCGGCGCTCAAGGAGGCGTGTGCCAGGGTTGCGAATGCGACCCTGGCAATCCGCAATGCTGCAGTCTGGGGGGACGCCGGCACGGCCTGTGCGTCAGATTCCACAAAGTTCGGAGCCTGGGATCGCAACCTGATGACGGAATGGCATGCGCGTTATGGTGGACGGGGCGTCATGATCTACTGGCATGTCGAACGACGCGCGACATGCGTCTATTCCCAGCTCAAGCGCTGCTCTTCCTCCGAGGTCGCCTCCATGATCGAGGGCGTGCTGCGCCATTGCACCGACATGGAAATCCAGCGACAATATGTTGATAGTCATGGCCAAAGCGCGGTTGGCTTTGCATTTTGCCGGCTTCTCGGATTTGAGCTTGCACCCCGCCTGAAAGCGATCGCTCGCCAGAAGCTGGCTCTTCCCGATGTCGGCATGCGAACGCGGCTTCCCCACTTGCAGCCGATCCTCTCCAGTCCGATCAACTGGGATGAGATCGAGCAGCAATATGACGAGATGGTCAAATATGCAGCCGCGATGCAGACAAAAACCGCCGACCCGGAGGCGATCCTGCGCCGGTTTAGCCGCTCCGAGGTGATGCACCCGACCTACAAGGCGTTGAGTGAGCTGGGCCGCGCGGTCAAGACGATCTTCCTGTGCCGGTATCTGCGCGAGGAGTCCTTCCGCCGCGAAATTCATGAAGGCCTGAATGTCGTTGAAAACTGGAACAGTGCCAATGGGTTCGTTTTCTTCGGCAAGGGCGGCGAGATCGCCACTAACCGCATCGATGAGCAGCAGCTCTCGGTCCTGGCGCTACATTTGCTGCAAGCGTCGCTTGTCTATGTGAACACCCGAATGCTTCAGAGCGTGCTGGTGGAACCGAAATGGACGGGCCGGATGACGCCGGATGATTATCGCGGCCTCACACCGCTGATTTACAGCCACGTCAATCCTTATGGCCGCTTCGACCTCGATCTGAATAGCCGGATCGATTTTGGGCGGCTTGCTGCCTGACCGGGGCCTTTCCGCTCGCACCATTTGGGTGCACCCGAACGTGACGATCGGAAGTGACATATACGACATGTCACAAAAGGGTGGTTCCGTCACCAATGTTACTGTACGAGGGCAAAGCCACCCTAATGTGACGGATTTGCCCATGACCCGCGTCGGCTACGCCCGCGTCAGCACCATCGACCAGGATCTCGACATCCAGGTTGCCCGGTTGAAGGCAGCGGGCTGTGAAATCCTCCGCTCCGAAACAGGCTCGGGCGCATCGCGCACTGGACGCACGGAGCTTGAGACGATCATGCAGTTCCTGCGCGCCGATGACGAACTCGTCGTCCTGCGTCTCGATCGGCTCGGTCGCTCCACACGCGATGTTCTCAATCTGGTTCATGAACTCGACCAGAAGGGAGCCTCATTGCGGGTGCTTGAGCCGGAGGTGACGACGGCCGGAAGCATGGGGCGGATGGTGATCACCATTCTGGGCATGGTCGCGGACATGGAACTGACGTTCATCAAGGACCGGCAGCGCGCCGGGATCGAGGCGGCGCGCGCCGAAGGCGTCTACAAAGGCCGGAAGAAAAACATCGATGACGATGAAATCCGACGCCGGATCACCGCCGGCGCGAGCAAGGCCAGCGTCGCGCGCGACCTCAAGATCTCAAGAATGACCGTCTATCGGGCGCTTGACGTCATTCCTTCAAGGATCGGGCTGCCGGAAAAGCCGCCTTCTGTCACCATCGCCCTGCATCTGACCATCGAGAACTTCAACAAGCATGGTCGTGGCAGAAAGCCCGCTCGCGAGCGCATTGAGGCGATGCTGGAGCGGGATTACCAGATGCAAAAGACCGGGAACTGCGATTACACGCTGACCGTCGCCTATGATCAGGGTGCCGATGGCGTCAGCCTCGATGATGAGATCGCATCTCTCCAGACAGAGATGTTCAACATCGCAGAGAGCTACAGGTGCTCGATCGAGACCGATGTTTACGAGATTGGAGGACAAGAGCGAGCCTGGTAGATCGCCATGTTCAATCTTTGTTCTTCAACATGGCCAAAATCGCAGCTTCGGGCCGACTGGGCCAAATAGAGCTGCGCTGCGATCTTGGGCACATTGCCCTTACCGTCCTCATCCGGCGCATCGATTCCCGACAACCGCACCCGCTTTTTATCGAGCGTTTCGAGCGTATCGCCGTCGATAATGCGCGGGTTCTCGACGTGGATCGAAACTGGCTCGCTATTCCTTGCTTGCATCTGATTGAACAGCGCACCGAAGGCGAAAACAGAGAGAATTGGCAACGCGATTTGCTGATTTCGCGGCCATTTTTTGAAACCTCGGATCAGCACCTGGCTCTCTCCTGAAGAATGTCGTTCCAGTCCATCGGCGCCGGGGCCGGCGGGAGGATGATTTTCAGTTCGCGGTCGTTGGCGGTGAGATGGTCGCGCGCGTCCTCTATGGCCTGTGCAGCTTCCTGGCCGTGTTGCGAGTAGATGACGATTTTGCGGATGCGTTCCGGAATCGCGATCAGGCCATAGCGGCGAATGCCGCCAGCGCCCCACACCTTGAATTTTCCGTCACTAAGCTGGGTGACGGAAACGGCTTCCTCGAAGCCTTCCGCGAGGCGCAGAACATCGCCGGTTGGCTGGCCGCCGATCCGCATCGCGGCGTGTCGGACCAGGCCGAGTGTCAACTTCGCCTCGCGCAACGCCGCATGGTAGCG
>CALSAF010000240.1:0-5489 GCA_943372805.1 Rhizobium sp. Q54 | reverse complement strand
CCTCGCGGGCATAGCGATCGGCATTCAGCCGCGACAGCTTGCGTCCGACCAGCTGGCTGAGCAGCGACGCGGCGAGCGCATAAATGAGCGCACCCCAGACCATGTAGCCCGGGATCTGGAAGCTCCAGTCGCCGATCTTGAAGGTAAACTCGCTGGACAGGCCCCAGAGAACCCCGATGAAGCTGACGAGCAGGATCGTGGCATTGAACAGACCGATCGACAGCGACGTCGTCATCTCCGCCAGCTTGCGCGCATCCTCATGCAGCCGCTGGTCCGGATTGACGCCAAGCGCGCTCGACACCGAAAGCCGGTAGGCACGCGCGCCGTTCAGCCACTGATCCACGACGTCACGCGACAGGCCCTCGCGCATGTAGAGCGCCGTCATCTGGTTCAGCCAGGCCTGCACGACATTCAGAACCAGCAGCACGCCGGCAATGATCGCGAAGTTGCGCAGCTCCGTCAGAAAAGCCGGCAGATCACGACGTTCGAGCGCGTTGTAGAAGGGGGCGTTCCAGTGATTGAGCTGGACGGTGCCATAGACGGTGGCAAGGATCACCATAACGAGCGCAAAGGCAAAGCCGAGAATGCGGTTGCGGGCGTCGGATTTCCAGAAGCTGTCCAGGGCCATGGCCAGCTGACGGCTGAGACTGGCCTCGACCTCGGCGACGACGCGATCCGTTTCACTCATGCCGTTCGACTGCAAGCCTGCCATGCGCACCGGTTCTCTAATATCCCGATATCTCTGTATCACAAGCAAAGTGTCAGTTTCCTCACACGAGTGACGATGCGGTTAATTGTCCCCACCTTGCACTCGCAAGGCCGCCGCGCTATCTCAAGCTTGCTCTAACGGGGTGCCTTCCGGTTTTCGTGACCGGAATGCTGAGAGGCGCAATGCCAACCCGCGGAACCTGATCCGGTTAACACCGGCGGAGGGATTAGACGCGTCGATCGCAAAGCGCCCTATCCCGAAAGCAATGATGATGAAGGAGGAGGGCGCCATGCGACCCACAACTGTTTCCATGTTTATCGGCGGCGCTGCAGCCGCCATGATCGGCTTTGTCTCGCCGGCTCTGGCCGCAGGCAAGACGCTGACCATCTACACCTATGAGAGCTTCGTCTCGGAATGGGGTCCCGGCCCCAAGGTCAAGGAAGCCTTCGAGAAGACCTGCGACTGCACCGTCAACTTCGTCGGCGTCGCCGATGGTGTGGCGCTTCTGACCCGTCTCAAGCTCGAAGGCGAGACATCCAAGGCCGACGTCGTTCTCGGCCTCGACACCAATCTCGTCGAGGAAGCCAAGCAGACCGGTCTCTTCGAAGAGCATGGCGTTGATGCCTCGGCGGTCAAGGTGCCGGGCGGTTTCAGCGACGATGTCTTCCTGCCCTATGACTACGGCCATTTCGCCGTGATCTACGACACCGAGACGATCAAGACGCCACCGACGAGCCTGAAGGACCTGGTCGAGGGCGATGCGGCCCAGAAGATCGTCATCCAGGATCCACGCACCTCGACGCCGGGTCTTGGCCTGCTGCTCTGGGTCAAGTCGGTCTATGGCGACAAGGCGCCGGAAGCCTGGGCCAAGCTCAAGGACCGCGTCCTGACCGTCACCCCCGGCTGGTCGGAGGCCTATGGGCTGTTCACCAAGGGTGAAGCGCCGATGGTGCTATCCTACACCACTTCGCCGGCCTACCACATGGTCGCCGAAGAGACCGACCGTTACCAGGCTGCCGAATTCTCCGAAGGGCATTACATCCAGATCGAGGTCGCGGGCCTTCTGAAGAATGCGCCGGAAAAGGAGCTCGCCCGCCAGTTCCTCGCCTTCATGCTTGAGCCCGGTTTCCAGGACACCATCCCGACCAACAACTGGATGATGCCGGTCGCCGCCACGTCCGAGCCCCTGCCGCAGGCCTTCGGCAAGCTCGTGCAGCCGAAGACCACCTTCCTGATGGACCCGGCAGACGTCGCGACCAACCGTCAGGCCTGGATTGACGAGTGGCTGAAAGCCATGACGCTGAAGTAGCTCTGGATGAGCCGACCGCTTAACCAATCAAGACGAGAAAGGCTACCCGCGCTCGCGGGTGGCCTTTTCGTGCTGGTGGTCGTGGTGGCGTTCGTCGGGTTCGCGATTGCTGCTTTGCTCGCGGGCCGGCTTTCGGGGGGGCTTTTTTCGGCATTTGCCGATCCGGTGGTGCGCTCGGTTTTGTCCTTCACGCTCTGGCAGGCGTTTCTCTCGACGTTCATCTCCGTCGGTCTAGCGCTGCCGATCGCCGGCGCCCTTGCTCGCCAACCGGAGTTTCCGGGTCGTAACTGGCTGGTTCGCCTTATGGCCATACCCATGGGCCTGCCGGTGCTGATCGGTGCACTTGGCCTCATCGGCATCTTCGGGCGCAATGGTATCGTCAACGACGTGCTGATGGGACTGGGGCTCGACCAGCCTGTTTCTATCTATGGGCTGACAGGTATCCTTGTCGCCCACGTTTTCTTCAATTTGCCCCTGGCGACCCGGCTGCTGTTTTCGGCGCTTGAGCGGGTTCCAGCCGAATACTGGCGTATGGCCGCGAGCCTTGGTTTCTCGCCGCTTTCCACCTTCCGCTTCATCGAATGGCCGGCGCTCGCCCGGATCATCCCGGGTGTGGCGGGTCTCGTCTTCATGCTGTGTGCGACGAGTTTCACGCTCGTCCTGGTGTTTGGCGGAGGTCCCGCAGCGACAACGATAGAGGTCGCGATTTATCAGGCGCTGCGCTTCGACTTCAATCCGGAGCGTGCCGTCTCGCTGGCATTGCTGCAGATCATCGTGACCGGCGCTATCCTGGCGTTTCTGAGCCTTCTGCCCGCCGCCACTGATACAGGAGCCATCAGTGGACGTCGCTTTCCGCGATACGACGGCCGCCGCCCGCTGGTGCGACTTGCCGATGGACTGCTGCTGCTCGCGGTCGCTCTCTTTCTGATTCTGCCGCTTGGCCAGGTCGTCGTGTCGGGACTTCAGGCAGATCTTGGTCGGCTCTTGTTGCAGCCCAGCTTTCAGGTGGCGGCGGTCACCAGCCTCTGCGTGGCACTCGCTGCTGGCCTCGTCGCGACATTGCTCGCCTATGGGGTGGTTGCGGCCCAAGGGCAGCTTGCTACAGCCCGGTCGCAAACCTTTCGTAGCCGGGTTTTCGGCGTTGCTCTCGCTTCCGTCTCGTCGCTGGTGCTTCTTGTTCCGACCAGCGTGCTCGCAACAGGCTGGTTTCTGGCGGTCAGGCCCCGCGGTGATGTTGCCGACTTTGCCCCCTTCGTCGTTGCCGGGATCAATGCACTGATGGCCCTGCCCTTTGCGGTGCGTGTCCTGGGGCCTGCTCATGCCGAGCATCGTGCGCGCACGGCGCGGCTTGCCGAAAGCCTTGGGCTCTCCGTCGTCCAACGCCTGCGGTTCATTGACTGGCCCGTGCTGAAGCGACCTGTGCTGACGGCGCTCGCCTTCACCATGGCCTTGTCGCTGGGCGATCTGGGAGCTGTCGCCCTGTTCGGTTCGGAAAACATCTCGACGCTTCCTGCTCTCATCTATGCCAGAATGGGCAGTTATCGCAACGATGATGCGGATGGGCTCGCTCTCATCCTGGGCGCGATCTGTCTGGTGCTGGCCCTTCTCGGCGCGCCCGGCAGGCGCCCCACGCCAGGAGACCGGGAGATGCGCCATGCATCCTGATATTTCAGCCACCATCGAGCTCCAAGACGTGCGGCTCAACCTCGGGAGTCGTGCGTTTCATTTCGACTGCGGATTCGAAAGTGGTCGATTGACGGCCGTGGTCGGGCCTTCCGGGTCAGGCAAGTCGACACTGCTGAACCTCGTTTCAGGCTTCGAGCGGCCGGAAAACGGCGGTGTGCTGATCGACGGTGTGGACGTAACCGAGCTAGCACCGGCCGAGCGGCCTGTCTCCCTGATCTTCCAGGACAACAACCTGTTTTCGCATCTCGACCTGTTCACCAATATCGGGCTCGGCATCCATCCGGCGATGAGGCTTTCGCCCGCTGACCGCAAGGCCATTTCCGATGCCCTCGTCAGGGTGGGGCTTCCTGGCTATGAACGTCGGCTTCCGGGCTCCCTGTCGGGCGGCGAGCGGCAACGAGCTGCCTTTGCGCGGGCCCTCGTGCGCCACCGTCCCGTACTCCTGCTCGATGAGCCCTTCGCTGCGCTGGATCCTGGATTGCGCGCGGCGATGGTCGAGCTGCTCGCGGATCTGCATGCCGAAACCCGTGCGACCATCCTGCTTGTCACCCACGATCCCCGCGACGTTGTCAGACTGGCGGACCGGGTTGTTTTCATCGAAGACGGTCGGGTGCTTGTCGCTGTTGAGAAGGGCATGTTCCTTGAGCGGCGCGACCTTGCGGCTGTGCGTGACTTCCTGGGCGAAACAGTCGTTCCGGAGCAATCGCCTTAATTTGGTCGTCCGCGCCTGCCATGCGCCTTGGGAATAGTTGTTCCTCGGGTAAGACCCTTGGTCATTCCTGATGACGGGACTATGTTCTAGTGCATGTGATGGTTTCGCATTATGGAATGGCGGGGATCATGTGGTCGCCGCGATTTGCGTGGATGCTGGACCCGGGACGATGGTCATCGGGCACAGGGTGAAGGGGCAGGATGCAGTTTTTGAGCTGGAACAGCGCGATGGCTGCCGAAGCGGATCGGCGGCGCCGGCCCGTCAGGCTCATTGCGAGCGTCGCCGTTGTGGTCGCTGCCGGGCTCGTGCTCTCTTCCTGCCAGTCGCTGTTTGAACAGGCTTACGAACCCTCTGTCGCGCCATCGCGCAATCCGCAGATCGTTGATGAGGTCCAGAAGGGTGATCCTCGGGCTCAGATGGGCGCCCGCGAGCATCCCCGCATCGTCGCATCCTATGGCGGGGAGTATTCGGATGCCAAGACAGAGCGCCTTGTCGCGCGTATTGCTGGTGCCCTGACAGCCGTCTCAGAGAACCCCAACCAGTCCTACCGCATCACGATCCTCAATTCGCCTGCCATCAACGCCTTTGCGCTGCCAGGCGGCTATCTGTACGTTACGCGCGGGTTGCTTGCGCTTGCCAATGATGCATCGGAAGTGGCAGCCGTTCTCAGCCATGAGATGGCGCATGTGACTGCCAATCACGGTATCGAGCGCCAGCGCCGCGAAGAGGCGGAGGTGATTGCCAGCCGTGTCGTTGCAGAAGTTCTGTCCAGCGATCTCGCGGGCAAGCAGGCGCTCGCCCGCGGCAAGTTGAGGCTGGCCGCCTTCTCGCGCCAGCAGGAGTTGCAGGCCGACGTTATCGGCGTACGCACCCTGGGCGAGGCCGGCTATGATCCTTACGCTGCAGCCCGCTTCCTCGATTCCATGGCTCGATACAGCCAGTTCACCTCGGTCGATCCAGCTGCCGATCAGAGCCTCGACTTCCTTTCGAGCCACCCCAATGCGCCGCAACGCGTCGAGTTGGCCAAGCGGCATGCCCGGGCCTTCGGTCCGGAGGGTACGCATGGCGAGACC
>CALSAF010000239.1:0-5545 GCA_943372805.1 Rhizobium sp. Q54 | reverse complement strand
GGGTTAGGGCGGAAATTTGCTGTCATTTAACTATGCTGCATAACGATCGTTTTTTATTGCAATCACCCTTTTGTGACTGTTGTTTCATCGCGAGAGGGGCTGTTCGGCGGATGTTTTGGGGGCCGGGCAGGGATTAAACTGCCTCCTTCTGAGCCGCGCTGCGGAGGCATGTGCCGATTTTTCCGCAGCGGTGAGTCTCGCCCGTCCGCCTCCTCTGGCCTCATTCATAAAATTCTGCGGAAGTGGGTTTCGGCAGAAGCGCTTGCCCGACATGACCCGAGGGCGGAGCATGCCCGTATCGCTGATGCGGGGCGCGTGGAGAACCGTTTTGCTATTTTCCCGGCCACGTTGACTAAGACGACCTGTTCGGTAGTCTAAAATCGTTAACGCCAGCGAGGAGGCACCGACGATGACGGGCATGGGAAAACATCTTGCAGCATTCCTGGTTGGCCTGAGCCTGTCGACCGGTCTGGTGATGCCGGCAAAAGGGACAGAGCTTCTCAACGTGTCCTACGATCCGACGCGTGAATTCTACCAGGATTACAACGCCGCCTTTGCACGGCACTGGTTGGCCCAGACGGGCGAGACCATCACGATCGACCAGTCGCATGCCGGCTCCGGCCGTCAGGCCCGTGCGGTCATAGAAGGGCTCGACGCCGATGTCGTGACGCTCGCTTTGCAGAGCGATATCGACATCATCGCCGAGCGTGCAAAGCTGGTTGCGCCGGATTGGCGCCAGCGTCTGCCCAACAATTCCGCCCCCTATACCTCGACCATTGTCTTCCTGGTGCGCAAGGGCAATCCCAAGGGCATCCAGGACTGGGGGGACCTGGTCAAGGGCGACGTCCAGATCGTCACGCCCAATCCAAAGACATCAGGCGGCGCCCGCTGGAACTATCTTGCCGCCTGGGCCTGGGCCGACCGGGAGTTTGCCGGCGATCAGGAGCAGATCCGCGCCTATATCGCCGAGATCTACCGCCGTGTCCCGGTTCTCGATACCGGCGCGCGTGGTTCGCTCACCAGCTTTGCCCAGCGCGAGATCGGCGACGTGCTGATCTCCTGGGAAAACGAGGCCTATCTCGCCGGCGAGGAATTCGGCGCCGATAGCTTCGAGATCGTCATGCCGTCGCGCTCGATCCTCGCCGAGCCATCGGTCGCCGTGGTTGACCACAATGTCGACCGGAAGGGCACACGCAAGGAGGCCGAAGCCTATCTGCAATATCTCTATTCGCCGGAAGGCCAGCTGATCGCGGCCAGACACTTCTACCGCCCGTCGCGCCCCGAGCTCGTGCCATCGGGCTCCGGCCCGGCGCTGCCAAAGCTCGATCTCGTCACCATCGACGACCCGTTGTTTGGTGGCTGGAGCAGAGCGCAGGCCGAACATTTTGGCGAGGGCGGCGTCTTCGACCAGATCTACCGCCCCTGACGGGCGGCTCCTCCCGAGGCAGAAAGGCGGTTCCGCAAGGGCCGCCTTTCTTGTTTTGCACCACCTCTGGCGAGCTGCGGTATCTGCAAGGAGCCCTGTATTGTTGCACCGCGTCAGGCTTTCGGTTACACGAAAGTCATCCACAAGGACCCGGTGCAATTCCGGGTGGCTCTTCTGGCCGCCGATCCGCCAGACAACACAGCAACGCAACCCATTTTCTGATCCTGGACCGAGGCCCGCTCGGACCGTTGCAACAACTGTGAAAAATCAACAATGCAAACGCTCTCGAATTACCGCCGCGAGTGGTTCTCCAATATCCGTGGCGACATCCTCTCTGGCATCGTCGTGGCGCTCGCCCTCATCCCGGAAGCCATCGGCTTTTCCGTCATCGCCGGCGTCGACCCCAAGGTCGGCCTCTACGCCTCCTTCGCGATTGCCTGCGTCTCTGCCTTTGTTGGCGGCCGCCCCGGCATGATCTCGGCCGCTACCGCTGCCACCGCCGTGATCATGGTGACGCTGGTCAAGGAACACGGCCTGCAATATCTGTTCGCCGCCACGATCCTGATGGGCCTCATCCAGATTCTCGCCGGCTTCCTGAAGCTCGGCCGGGTCATGCGCTTCGTCTCGCGCTCTGTCATCACCGGCTTCGTCAACGCGCTCGCCATCCTGATCTTCATGGCGCAACTGCCGGAACTTATCGGCGTACCAGGCCTGACCTATGCCATGATCGCCGGCGGCCTCGCGATCATCTACCTCTTCCCCTATGTCACCAAGGCCGTCCCGTCGCCGCTGGTCGCCATCGCGGTCCTGACGACGCTTGCCTGGTGGACGGGCATGGACCTGCGCACCGTCGGTGATCTCGGCGAACTGCCCTCGACGCTGCCCGTCTTCCTGCTGCCGCAGGTGCCGCTGACCCTGGAGACGCTGCAGATCATCCTGCCCTATTCGGTGACACTTGCCGCCGTCGGACTGCTGGAATCGCTGCTGACAGCCCAGATCGTTGACGACATGACGGACACGCCGAGCAACAAGAGCCAGGAATGCATCGGCCAGGGCACTGGCAACATCGCCTCGGCGCTGATCGGCGGCATGGGCGGCTGCGCCATGATCGGCCAGTCGGTCATCAACGTCACCTCCGGTGGGCGTGGACGCCTGTCGGCCTTCGTTGCCGGCGCCTTCTTGCTCTTCCTGATCGTCGTGCTCGATGATCTCGTCCGCATCATTCCGATGGCAGCCCTGGTCGCCGTGATGATCATGGTCTCGATCGGCACCTTCTCCTGGCGCTCGATCCTCGATATCAGGCGCAATCCCTGGCAGTCCTCGGTTGTCATGCTGGCAACCGTCGTCACGGTCGTGGCGACCCACGACCTCGCCAAGGGCGTCATCGTCGGCGTGCTCCTGTCCGGCATCTTCTTCGCCGGCAAGGTGGCCAAGCTCTTCCATGTCACCCGCCATGCCGACGCGGCATTGGGCACGGTCACTTACCGCGTCACGGGCCAGATCTTCTTTGCTTCGGCCGAGAGCTTCATTCACGCCTTCGATTTCTCGGACGTCGCCCAGAAGGTGGTCATCGACGTCACCGCCGCCCATCTCTGGGACATCACAGCCGTCGGTGCGCTGGACAAGATCGTGCTGAAATACCGCAAGGCCGGGGTGGAGGTCGACGTCCTCGGCTTCAACGAGGCAAGCGCCGACATGGTCGATCGCTACGCCTTGCACGACAAGGACGAGCGGTTGGCGGCCAGTGCGGCGCTGCATTGATTGTGGAGCAGGCGTGCGGCTCGGGCAGCGCCTTGTAAGGGCAGGGCGGAGACCCCCGCGAAGACGCGGCCCCTCGGCCTCGAATGTCCGGGCCTCTGGTCCGGACGCGGAACTTTGATCCCGCCTCCGGTTGCAGCGACAAGCCCTGATGCCTTATATGGGGCTGTCGACGTTTGCTGCAGTGCCCTCCTGGCGCTGGTCAGGAACGGTGGGACTGGCCGGCTGATCGGCATCCCGGGTCGCGCAGCCGCCTGGCTTCGAAGCACCCCGACGAAACCAATGGACCTCTCGTGTTAACCGAAATCTCCATCGTTGTTTTTCTGACGCTTGTGAACGGCGTTCTCGCCATGTCCGAACTCGCCGTCGTCTCTTCCCGCCCGGTCCGTCTCAAGCTCCTTGCCGATCAGGGCAATCGCGGTGCTGCCATCGCCATCATGCTCGCCGAAGATCCGGGCCGCTTCCTCTCCACCGTCCAGATCGGCATCACCCTGGTTGGCGTGCTCTCGGGCGCCTTTTCCGGCGCCACGCTCGGTGCGCGCCTCGCCGGCTGGCTTGAGGTCCAGGGCCTGTCCGAAACCATGGCCGATGGCCTCGGCGTCGGCTCAGTTGTCGTCGCCATAACCTATCTGTCGCTGATCGTCGGCGAACTCGTACCCAAGCAGATCGCGCTGCGCGCGCCGGAGGCTGTGGCCGCCAAGGTGGCTCCCGCCATGTCTCTGCTCTCCAAGGTCGCCCTCCCGCTTGTCTGGCTGCTCAATGCCTCCGGCAAGGGGGTGCTTGCGCTGCTCGGCCAGAAGGGTGAGACGCAGGAGAAAATGACCGACGAGGAGATCCGCACGGTGCTCGCCGAGGCGCATAGCGCAGGTGTCATCGAGGAAGAGGAATCCGAAATGATCTCTGGCGTCATGCGGCTTGCAGACCGGACCGCCCGCGGTCTGATGACGCCACGCCGCGACGTCGAGGTCATTGATATCGAGGATGACCTCGATGCAATTCGCGAACAGCTGCGCAACTCGCAACGCTCGCGCCTGCCGGTGCGCAACGGCGCCTCGGATGAAATTCTCGGTGTCGTCTTCGTCAAGGACGCGCTCGATGCCTTCCTGCAGGGCACCAATCTCGACATCCGCGGCCTGATGCGGGATGCCCCTGTCATGTCGGACCGTGCCGGGGCCATGGATGTCATCCAGTCGCTCCGCCGCTCGCCGGCGCACATGGTGCTCGTCTATGACGAATACGGCCATTTTGAAGGTATCGTCACATCAGGTGACGTCCTGGAGGCGATCACAGGTGTCTTCCAGGAGGAGGACGGCGAGGAGCCTCCGTTCCTGGAACGCGAGGACGGGTCCTTTCTCGTGGCCGGCTGGATGCCGATCGACGAGTTTGCCGACGAGATGGGCTTCGCGCTCGACGGTGACCCGGATTACGAAACCGTCGCCGGCTTTGTCATCGACCAGATCAAGCGCTTGCCCTCGCTCGGGGACAGCTTCACCGCCAAGGGCTGGTCCTTCGAAGTCATCGATATGGACGGCCGGCGCGTCGACAAGCTGCTGGTCAGGCGGATCGACGCCACGCAGGCCTGATCGCAAGGTGGGGCAACGCGCTCACTTGTGGCGTGAGCGCCGCAGCCTTTCCCGACAGATGCGGCAGGGCGCGCCTTGCGCCGCCGCAAGGCAGTCACTCACCCACCGGGCGGCTGCCATCGCTGCAGGGCGTCGCGCCCCGCCTCGGTCAGGCCATAGATGCCGCGGTCATGCCGTTCGAACCAGCCATAGACATTCGCCTGCAGGATCTTGCCGGCTTCCGGCACCTGCGACCTCATCTCCCGCACCTTAAGCGGACCTGCCGCCAGGGCGACCGCACAGCCCAGCGCCTGCTGCCGATAGGCTGTCATCAGCGGTGTCCGCGTGCTGCCGCCAACGGCGGGGTCGCCTTTGCGCCGCTGGTGCTCGCGCATCAGCCGTGACCGCCGTTTCGGATTGGTGCGCGGCATCGGTGTCACCGAGCCGACGATGACGCTGACATCCCCCTTGTCGGAAATGCCAAGCATGCCGATCCCGAGCCGCCGGCAGAGATCGCGGTAGCGCTTGTCGCTCTCGCGACCCTTGCCCCTGGCCGAGACGCGTGCGGCAATCCAGACCTCGTCAGCGACCGAGGCGCGATCGACGGCCTGCAGGATGAGCTCGAGATTGAAGCTGAGCTTCAGCTCGCAGATCACGACGACAGGCGGATCTTCGTCACTTAGGCCGACGAGATCACAACCGCCGACCTCGCCCTTGACGGTGTAGCCGGCGCCTTCGAGGAAGCCTTTGACGGGAAGGTAGAGCGAAGTTTCCATGAACCTGAGAATCGGAGTGAGAC
>CALSAF010000238.1:0-5618 GCA_943372805.1 Rhizobium sp. Q54 | reverse complement strand
CAAAGGTCGAGATCCCGACGCTGATCGGCGTTGGCACGAAAGATGACATCGCCGGTTCGCCGCACGAACTCGCAGCGCTGATGCCACGTGCGCTCGCCCTCGACATCCCAAACCGCGACCACATGCTTGCCGTCGGGGACCGCGTGTTCAAGAAGGCGGCGCTGGATTTCTACTCGGAGCTGGAAGCCCGCTGAGCCTCAGCGACCGGTGAAGACCGGCCTCCGCCGTTCGGCAAAGGCTGCCCGGCCCTCGCGGTAATCCTCACTCTCGAAGGTCGAGGCGCCGATGACTTCGGCCTCGCGCAGCAGGTCGTCGTCGGCCTGCTCGACCGCCCGCAGGGCAAGCTTGGAAGCGCGCAGGGACAGGGGCGCATTGGCCGCGATCGTGTCCGCCAGGATCTGCGCCCGTTGCTCCAGTTCCTCTGGCTCGGTCACCTCCGAAAGGAAGCCGCAAGCGAGAAGTTCCCGAGCCTTCATCGCGGCCCCCGTAAACAGGGCGCGCCTTGCCATCTGACTGCCGAGCCCGCGAACGAAATCCTGCACGGCATCCGCCGGGTATGCGAGGCCGAGCCGCGCAGCCGGTACGGCAAAGACGGCGTCCGACGAGGCGAGACGCAGATCGGCAGCCGCAGCGAGCCCGAATCCGCCGCCGTAACAGATGCCGCGAATGGCTGCGATGACAGGTACCGGCGCTTGGCGAACGGCTGCAAAGGCACGGCTGTTGGAGGCCTCATAGATCCTTGCGGTCGCAGCATCCTTGCGCAATTCGGTAAATTCCGAAATGTCTGCGCCGGCGCTGAAGTCCAAGGTCCCGCCGCCTGTCAGCACAATGACCCGGGCGTTGGCATCCGCATGCAGCCAGTGAATGGCCTCGGGTATGGCGCGCCACATTGCAGCTGTCACCGCGTTCTTCCGCTGCGGATTGTCGATCACCAGCAGACCCGTCCCTGCCTCGCAGAAAGCCTTGATAAAGCCATTGGCAAGGGTGTTCGACTGTTTCATGCGGTGCCCCATTTGAGTTCGGTCTGTCTTCGACTATATAATGCCATTCCAAGACGAACGAGGAGACCGGCAATGGTCGCACACAACGACGTCCTCAAGACTGAAACCGTCAAGTCCATGGACCCCATCTGGGACAGCCTGCGGCACGAAGCCCGTGTGGCGGCTGATCGCGATCCCATGCTGGCGGCCTTCTTCCATTCTACGGTGCTCAGCCACCGTTCGCTGGAGGATTGTGTGATCTACCGGATCTGCGAGCGGCTCGACCACTCCGACGTTCCAGCGATTGTCCTGCGCCAGGCCTTCGAAGCCATGATGAGGGACTGGCCGGAATGGAGCTCTATTCTTCGCGTCGACATTCAAGCCGTCTATGACCGTGACCCGGCCTGCACCCGGTTCATGGAGCCGGTCCTTTATTTCAAGGGATTTCACGCCATACAGACCCATCGTCTGGCGCACTGGCTCTGGAACAACGGCCGCCGCGACTTTGCCCTTTATCTGCAGAGCCGCTCCTCGAATATGTTCCAGACGGATATCAATCCGGCTGCGCGTGTCGGCAAAGGTTTGTTCCTTGATCATGCCACGGGGCTGGTGGTTGGTTCGACCGCGGTGATCGGCGAGAATGTCTCGATTCTTCAGGGTGTAACCCTGGGCGGTACGGGGAAGGAAACTGGAGACCGGCATCCGAAGATAGGAGATGGCGTTTTGATCGGGGCAGGGGCAAAGGTGCTCGGCAATATTGAGGTGGGCAGTTGCTCCCGCATCGCCGCAGGCTCCGTCGTTCTGAAGCCCGTGCCGAAATGCACAACGGTTGCCGGCGTTCCCGCACGCGTTGTCGGGGAGGCGGGGTGTGCCGAGCCTGCACGCTCGATGGACCAGATGATTGCCTCGGACGACTGACAGCACGATCATGTGAGCGACAAGGTTTGAGCCCGGCTTCGTTGGGCAAACTTACTTTCGCGTCTTTACAGGTCCGGAATGCCCGTGCGAGAAGCGCGCACCCAAGAAACAGTCCACGGAGACGCAGTGTGAAGCCCGAAGAACTGAAGAAACTCGACGCCTATTTCAAGCGCACTTTCAACCCGACGATGAGCGTGAAGGCTCGTCCGCGCAAGGACGACTCCGCTGAAGTCTATGTGGGTGACGAGTTTCTCGGCGTCGTCTTCAAGGACGAGGAAGACGGCGATCTCTCCTACAATTTCTCGATGGCGATCCTCGACGTCGATCTCTGAGATGGCCGATTGAGCCGCCTGTCGAGAGCAAGTCGATTGGCGGTAATGATCAAGAAGAAAGGGCTGCGTCTTCGGGACGCGGCCCTTTTTCGTTGCCGTCTCTACAATTGACAATTGTTGTGCGCTGCACAAATTCGCTTGACCAATTTTGTGCAGCTGCTATTTTCTGGATCTCTCATATGTCACACAGAAGGAGGAGTGCTCGCATGTTCAATATCGATGACGCCAGCAAGAAGAGCAAGGAAGCCATGGACACCATGCTGAAGAACTATTCGGAGGTGACCAAGGGTTTCCAGGCTATCGCGGCTGAAGCGACCGACTACTCGAAGAAGTCGTTTCATGACTTCGCTTCGTTCATGGAAGCCATGACTTCGGTTAAGAGCGTCGAGGCAGCTTTCGAGCTGCAGACCTCCTTCATGAAGTCCTCCTATGAGGGCTTCGTCGCCGAGGCGACCAAGATGGGCGAGATGTATGCCGACCTCGCGAAAATGGCCTACAAGCCTTACGAGGCCACAATGGGCAAGGTCATGGCGCCGATGTCTGCCGCAGCCTGATTGAAGCTTGCGCGTAACCTGCAAGACCGGCCGTGCCCTGCGCGGCCGGTCTTGTCATTTGTGGCTGCTGGTATAACCTGTTCCTTCAATTTCTTAGCTTTTCCGGGCTTCGTGACAAATTGTCGTCACCGAGGCCTGGGGGGCTTAAAATCACCGCATAATGAACTACCTTACTGTGCTGAGTGTTCGTCCGCACCGATGTGTAACGGCAAACCGGCCGGACAACGGAGAATGAACTGAAATGACTGCCAAGCCGGTCTTCATGCAAAGCCAGGGTGACGGGGAAAACGCCAATCGTGGCACCTCGGTGATCACCCGCACCAAGCCGAAGACGAAGAAGCCGAATCTGTACCGCGTCCTGCTTCTGAACGACGACTACACCCCGATGGAATTCGTGATCCACATCCTGGAGCGCTTCTTCCAGAAGGACAGGGAAGCCGCCACCCGCATCATGCTGCATGTTCACAATCATGGAGTCGGCGAATGCGGTGTCTTTACCTATGAAGTCGCCGAAACCAAAGTCTCACAGGTGATGGATTTCGCCAGGCAACATGAACATCCGCTTCAATGCGTCATGGAAAAGAAGTGAGGATCAGACGTGCCAACATTTTCTCCCAGCCTCGAAAAAGCGCTGCATCAGGCCCTGACCTACGCTAACGAGCGTCACCATGAATATGCGACGTTGGAGCACCTGCTGCTCGCTCTGATCGACGACGCGGATGCCGCCGCCGTGATGGGGGCCTGCAATGTCAACCTCGACGCGCTGCGCAAGACCGTCAGCGACTTCGTCGACAACGATCTCGCCAATCTCATCACCGGGTATGACGAGGACTCCAAGCCGACCTCGAGCTTCCAGCGCGTCATCCAGCGGGCCGTGATCCACGTCCAGTCGTCCGGTCGCGAGGAGGTGACCGGCGCCAACGTCCTCGTCGCGATCTTTGCCGAGCGCGAGAGCAATGCTGCTTATTTCCTGCAGGAGCAGGAAATGACCCGTTACGACGCGGTCAACTATATTTCGCACGGCATCGGCAAGCGTCCGGGTGCGTCGCAGGTCCGCAATCCCCGTGGTGCGGAAGAGGGCGAGCCCGAGGCGAAACAGGGCCGTGAGCCGGAGGAAGGTGCGGCAAAGGGCAAGCAGGAGGCCTTGAAGGCCTATTGCGTCAACCTCAATGAGAAGGCCAAGACCGGCCGCATCGATCCTCTGATCGGGCGCCATGACGAGGTCAACCGCACCATCCAGGTGCTGTGCCGCCGTTCCAAGAACAACCCGCTCTATGTCGGTGACCCCGGCGTCGGCAAGACGGCGATTGCCGAGGGCCTCGCCAAGCGCATCGTCGAGGGCAAGGTGCCGGAAGCGCTGGCTGATGCCACGATCTTCTCGCTCGACATGGGCACGCTGCTTGCCGGCACGCGTTATCGCGGCGATTTCGAGGAGCGCCTGAAGCAGGTCGTCAAGGAACTCGAAGACTATCCAGGCGCTGTCCTGTTCATCGACGAGATCCACACGGTGATCGGCGCCGGCGCCACCTCGGGCGGAGCCATGGATGCCTCCAACCTCTTGAAGCCGGCGCTCTCGTCGGGGGCGATCCGTTGCATCGGCTCGACCACCTACAAGGAATATCGCCAGTTCTTCGAGAAGGACCGGGCACTCGTCCGTCGTTTCCAGAAGATCGACGTCAACGAACCCTCCATCGATGATGCCATCGAGATCATGAAGGGCCTGAAGCCCTATTTCGAGGAATACCACAAGCTCCGTTACACCAACGAGGCGATCAAGTCGGCTGTCGAGCTTTCGGCCCGCTATATCTCTGACCGCAAGCTGCCGGACAAGGCTATCGACGTGATCGACGAGACCGGTGCGGCCCAGATGCTGCTGCCGGCCTCGCGTCGGCGCAAGCTGATTACCGAGAAGGAGATCGAGGCAACCATCGCCACGATGGCCCGCATTCCCCCGAAGACGGTGTCCAAGGACGACGAGATGGTGCTGGCCAATCTCGAAAAGGAACTTCGCTCGGTCGTCTATGGCCAGGACAAGGCCATCGAGGCGCTTTCAACTTCGATCAAACTTGCCCGCGCTGGCCTTCGCGAACCGAACAAGCCGATCGGTTGCTATGTCTTCTCCGGCCCAACCGGTGTGGGCAAGACGGAAGTCGCAAAGCAGCTGGCCTCGTCGCTCGGCGTCGAGCTGCTGCGCTTCGACATGTCGGAATACATGGAGCGGCACACGGTCTCGCGTCTGCTCGGTGCACCTCCCGGCTATGTCGGCTTCGATCAGGGCGGTCTGCTGACCGATGGCGTCGATCAGCATCCCCACTGTGTCGTGCTGCTCGATGAAATCGAGAAGGCGCACCCGGATATCTACAACATCCTGCTGCAGGTCATGGACCATGGCCAGTTGACGGACCACAACGGCAAGAAGATCGACTTCCGCAACGTCATCCTGATCATGACGACCAATGCGGGCGCGTCGGAAATGGCCAAGTCGGCGATCGGCTTCGGTTCGTCGAAGCGCACCGGCGAAGACGAAGAGGCGCTGAACCGCCTGTTCACGCCGGAATTCCGCAACCGCCTCGACGCGACAATCCCGTTTGCGCCGCTGCCGACCGAAGTCATTCATCAGGTCGTACAGAAGTTCGTCATGCAACTGGAAGCGCAGCTTTCGGAACGCAACGTGACCTTCGACCTGTCGGAGCCTGCCATCGCGTGGCTGGCGAAGAGCGGCTACGATGAAAAGATGGGGGCTCGTCCGCTGGCCCGCGTCATTCAGGAGCACATCAAGAAGCCGCTCGCCAACGAGATCCTGTTCGGCAAGCTCAAGAAGGGCGGCGTCGTCA
>CALSAF010000237.1:0-5704 GCA_943372805.1 Rhizobium sp. Q54 | reverse complement strand
GATCGTCCTGCTTGCCGCCATCTGGACCGCAATCGCCGTCGCAGACCGGATCGTACGGCCCATCCGCCTGCTGATCGGCGCCGCAGACAGCATCGCCTCCGGCAATCTGAACGTTATCGTACCCGTGCGCGCCGCCGATGGTGATGTCGGCAGCCTCTCGCGCACCTTCAACAAGATGGTTTCGCAGATCCGCTCGCAGCGGGACGAGATCCTGGAAGCCAAGGACGAGGTCGACGATCGCCGCCGCTTCATTGAAGCGGTGTTGTCGGGTGTGACGGCTGCGGTCATCGGTGTCGAGGACGACGGCATCATCACCATCGTCAATCCATCAGCGGAATACTTCCTGGCTTTGCCCGGCGAGCAATTGATCGGTCAGAAGCTGGCCCTCGCAGCTCCCGAAGTGGACCGTGTGCTTGCCGAAGCGGCCGTGCGCCATCGTGGCGAGTATCGCGAGCAGATCAACATGATCCGCGGCGGCAAGGAGCGCACCCTCAACGTCCAGGTGACACGCGAGGAGACCCGAGGGTCCGTGGATTCCTATGTCATCACACTCGATGACATCACCGATTTGGTGGTTGCCCAGCGCTCGACCGCCTGGGCGGATGTCGCGCGCCGCATCGCCCATGAGATCAAGAACCCGCTGACCCCGATCCAGCTCTCGGCGGAGCGGCTGAAGCGTCGCTATGGCAAGCAGATTGCCGAGGATGACAAGGCCGTGTTCAACCAGTGCACGGACACGATCGTGCGCCAGGTCGAGGACATCGGCCGCATGGTCGACGAATTCTCGGCCTTCGCTCGCATGCCCAAGCCGACAAAGCAGCGTTCCGACCTGCGCGAAATCCTGACGGACGCCGTCTTCCTGCGCGAGATCGGCAGCGCCGACATCGAGTTCCAGCGCAGCTTCGGCGATGCGCCGCTGGAGGGCAGCTTCGACGCCCGCATGCTGGCTCAGGCAGTCGGCAATATCGTCAAGAACGCGGTCGAATCGATCGAGGCTGTGCCGAAGGAAGAACTGGGTGGCCACGGCAAGATCCTGGTCCGCTCTTCATTCGATCCCGAACTCGACCGCTTTACGGTTGACGTGATCGACAACGGTCGCGGCCTGCCGACAGAGAACCGGCACCGCATTCTCGAACCCTACATGACGATGCGCGAGAAGGGCACCGGCCTTGGTCTCGCCATCGTCAAGAAGATCATTGAAGAGCATGGCGGGCAGCTTGAGCTGCACGACGCACCGGTGGATTTCGACCGGGGCAGGGGGGCGATGATCCGAATCATCCTGCCGCGCGCAGACGCCCCCGCCATGGTCACTGAAAGCGATAAGGAAAAGGTCCATGGCCTCTGACATTCTGGTAGTCGACGACGAAGAGGACATTCGCGAGATCGTCTCGGGCATCCTGAGCGACGAGGGGCATGAGACTCGCACCGCCCACGACGCCGACAGTGCGCTTGCCGCCATTTCTGACCGTGTGCCGCGTCTGGTCTTTCTCGATATCTGGATGCAGGGCAGCCGCCTTGATGGCCTCTCGCTGCTCGACGAGATCAAGACCCGTCATCCGGACCTGCCTGTCGTGATGATCTCCGGTCACGGCAACATCGAGACGGCAGTATCGGCCATCAAGCGTGGTGCCTTCGATTTCATCGAGAAGCCTTTCAAGGCCGACCGTCTCATTCTGATCGCCGAACGCGCGCTTGAGAATTCCAAGCTCAAGCGCGAGGTGTCCGAGCTCAAGCGCCGTACGGGTGATGCGATCGAGTTGATCGGTACTTCGGTTGCCGTCTCGCAACTGCGCCAGACAATCGAGAAAGTCGCGCCGACCAACAGCCGCATCATGATCTTCGGCCCCTCCGGTTCCGGCAAGGAACTGGTGGCCCGCATGCTCCACAAGCGATCGGCCCGATCGGGCGGGCCCTTCGTGTCGCTGAACGCGGCCGCGATCACGCCGGACCGCATGGAGATGGCGTTGTTCGGCACCGAAGGCACGCCTGGTCAGCCCCGACGCATCGGTGCGCTGGAAGAGGCCCATCGCGGTATCCTCTATCTCGACGAGATCGGCGAAATGCCGCGCGAAACGCAGAACAAGATTCTCCGCGTGCTGGTAGAACAGCAGTTTGAGCGCGTGGGTGGCTCCAAGCGTGTGAAGGTCGATGTCCGCATCATCTCCTCCAGTGCCTACAATCTGGAAAGTCTGATCGCAGAAGGCCGGTTCCGTGAGGACCTGTTCCATCGCCTGGCCGTTGTGCCGGTGAAGGTGCCGGCGCTCGCGGAGCGTCGCGAGGACATTCCCTTCCTCGTCGACATGTTCATGCGCCAGGTCTCGGAACAGGCGGGCATCCGCCAGCGCAAGATCGGCGAGGATGCCATGGCGGTTCTCCAGGCCAATGACTGGCCGGGCAATATCCGCCAGCTGCGCAACAACATCGAACGCCTGATGATCCTTGCCCAAGGCGACAGCCCTGACGCGCCGATCACGGCCGAGATGTTGCCGCAGGATCTCTCTGACATGCTGCCAAAGGTCTCGGCCCGCAACGACATGCACATCATGACGCTTCCCCTGCGTGAGGCGCGTGAAATGTTCGAGCGGGACTACCTGATTGCGCAGATCAACCGCTTCGGCGGCAACATTTCGCGCACGGCGGAATTCGTCGGCATGGAACGTTCGGCCCTCCATCGCAAACTGAAGTCGCTTGGCGTATAAGCGGTCGAAGCGAGTCCGGTAAACAGCCGATCCTGGGGCGGGAAGCATACCATGAAAGTCATTATCTGCGGCGCGGGCCAGGTCGGTTACGGCATTGCCGAGCGGCTTTCCCAGGAGGGCAACGACGTCTCTGTCATCGATACCTCGGCGTCGCTTGTCTCACACATCACCGAGACACTCGACGTGAGTGGCTATGTCGGCCACGGCGCCCATCCGGATGTTCTTGCCCGCGCCGGTGCGGATCAGGCCGAAATGCTGATCGCCGTCACGCTCTATGACGAAATCAACATGACCGCCTGCCAGGTGGCGCATTCGCTTTTCAACGTCCCGACCAAGATCGCGCGTATTCGTTCGCAGAACTATCTGCGGCCGGAGTATTCCGACCTCTTCAGCCGTGACAACCTGCCGATCGACGTGACCATTTCGCCGGAGATCGAGGTCGGCAAGATGGTCTTGCGGCGCATTTCCTTCCCCGGTGCCACCGACATCGTGCGCTTCGCCGACGACCATATCGCCATGCTCGCCATCGAATGCATGGAGGACTGCCCTGTCGTGGATACCCCGCTCAATCAGCTGAGTGAGCTCTTTCCCGATCTCATGGCGACGGTCTGCGCGATCTATCGCAACGGCCGCCTGAATGTCGTTCGCTCTCAGGATCACTTGCAGGTCGGCGACCTCGCCTATGTCATCTGCCAGCGCGACCACGCCCGCCGCACGCTCGGTCTTTTCGGCCATGAAGAGCAGGAAGCCGGTCGCATCGTCATCGCCGGCGGTGGCAATATCGGCTACTACGTCGCCCGTGCCATTGAGGAGATGCAGCCGAAGACCCGGCTGAAGATCATCGAGAACGACCGTGAGCGCGCGCTTGCAGTGTCCGACCAGCTGAAGGACGGCATCGTCCTGCACGGATCGGCGCTCGACCAGAACATCCTCCAGCAGGCCGACATCCAGGATGCCGATCTGATGGTGACGCTGACCAAC
The DNA here is from genome assembly GCA_943372805.1 of Rhizobium sp. Q54. Taxonomy (GTDB): domain Bacteria; phylum Pseudomonadota; class Alphaproteobacteria; order Rhizobiales; family Rhizobiaceae; genus Allorhizobium. The sequence goes on along the minus strand of CALSAF010000237.1, from coordinate 2,024 downwards.
AACGACCAGACCAATATCCTGAGTGCCGCCATGGCCAAGCGCCTTGGCTGCAAGTCCGGCATGGCGCTGATCAACAGCCCGTCCTTCCACGAACTGGCGACGTCGATCGGGATCGATGCGCACATCAACCCGCGTGCCGTCACCATTTCCCGCGTGTTGCAGCATGTCCGCAAGGGCCGCATTCGCGCCGTCTATGCCGTCCAGAAGGGCAAGGCCGAAGTGATCGAGGCCGAGGCGCTGGAAACCTCGCCGCTCGTCGGCAAGCCCTTCCGGGAGCTTGAATTGCCGCCCGGCCTTCGCATCGGCGCCATCCTGCGCGACAAGACCGTAATCCGTCCCAATGGCGAGACCAGGATCAAGGCGAAGGATCGCGTGGTCCTGTTCGCCGCCGCCGAAGCCGTTCGCCATGTCGAACAGCTCTTCCGCGTTTCGATCCAGTATTTCTGAAGGTTCAGATCCCGATGCCCCGCATTGCTTACGTCAATGGCCGCTATCTGCCGCATTCCGAGGCGGGTGTGCATATCGAGGATCGCGGCTACCAATTCGCCGACGGTGTCTACGAGGTCTGCGAGATCCGCCATGGCGTCATTGTCGACCTGACCCGCCATCTGGACCGCCTGGATCGCTCGTTGTCGGAACTTTCGATCAGAAGACCGATGAGCCGGGCGGCCCTGACCCAGGTCATCCGCGAGGTCGCCCGCCGCAATCGCGTCCGGAACGGCCTGTTCTATCTCCAGGTGACACGCGGCGTCGCCCGTCGCGACCACGTCTTTCCGTCGCCGGACACCGAGCCGAGCCTGGTGATCACTGCCAAGATCACCGATCCCGCTGTCATCGCGACGAAGAACGAGACCGGCCTGAAGGCAATCACCCTGCCGGACAATCGCTGGGACCGGGTCGACATCAAGACGGTCGGCCTCCTGCCCAATGCCATGGCCCGCCAGGCGGCGAAGGAAAAGGGTGCGCAGGAAGCGATCTATGTCGATTCTCGCGGCATGGTCACGGAAGGGGCGGCGACCAATGTCTGGATCGTCGACAAGGATGGTCTGCTCGTGACGCGTCCGGCTGAACACGGCATCCTGCGCGGCATCACCCGTACCGGGCTGATGGATGTGGCCGCAAAACTTGGCATCGCCGTCCAGGAGCGCGAATTTTCCCGTGAGGAAATGCTCTCGGCCCGGGAAGTCTTCATCACGGCTGCAACAAGCATCTGCTTCCCGATCGTAGAGATCGACGGGCTGTCGATCGCCAACGGTCATCCCGGTGTCATGGCCGAGCGTATCCGTTCGACCTTTTTCGACGTTGCGGAAAAGACGGTGATTTGATACCACGTTTTTTCGGCGGAGGGGCGAGGGGCCAGTTCCCCAAGCGGACCAGCTGTCAAACAATAATCACACCGGTCGACAAAGCACCGGCAAAAAAGAAAGAAGCGGCGCCATGGCGGAACGTTCTCAGAATCTGCAGGATCTTTTCCTCAACACCGTACGAAAGCAGAAGATTTCGCTGACGATCTTCCTGATCAACGGCGTGAAGCTCACCGGTGTCGTGACATCCTTCGACAATTTCTGTGTTCTCCTGCGTCGCGACGGCCATTCCCAGCTGGTATACAAGCACGCCATCTCGACCATCATGCCCGGCCAGCCGATGACGATGTTCGAGAACGACGAAGCCTCTTCCGGACAGGACTGAGATCATCACCAGCCGCGATACAAAGAACGAATCGATCATCCCGGAGGACGAAAAGCGCCGGGATGACATGCGGGCACTCGTGCTCGTTCCTGTCCTGAAGCAGGCAAAGGCGCAGCCACTTCCCGAAGGCGCGCCGCCAGCCCCGAGCCGCTCCAATGAGGCGCGTCTCGAAGAGGCGATCGGCCTTGCCCGCGCCATCGATCTCACCATCGTCCAGGGCTTGATCGTTACAGTCAGCCAGCCACGACCGGCAACACTGATGGGATCCGGCAAGATCGCCGAAGTGAAGGCATTGCTCGACGAGTTCGACGCGGGCCTCGTCATCGTCGATCACC
>CALSAF010000236.1:0-5709 GCA_943372805.1 Rhizobium sp. Q54 | reverse complement strand
CCATTGCGGCGCCTGCGGCGGCTATGCGGGGGATGTGAATGCGCGCCTGCTGGCTGATCTGCTGAATGATCGCATGGTCCGGGAAAAGCTTGTGGCCAACGGCATCCACATTCCTGCCGATACCGTCTTCCTCGGCGCCCTGCACGATACGACGACCGATACGGTCACGCTGTTCGAAGACGATCTCGAAAACGACATTGTGGCGGAGGACATTGTCCGCATCCGGCAATGGCTGGCCCAGGCCGGTCGGTTGACGCGGGCGGAACGGGCGCGGCGGCTGCCGCGGGCCACGGCAGACAGCGTCATTGAGCGTAGCCGGGACTGGTCGGAAGTGCGGCCCGAACTCGGTCTGGCCGGCTGCCGCGCCTTCATCGCGGCACCGCGGGTCCGCACGACGGGTCGGTCGCTGGAAGGCCAGGCCTTCCTGCATGACTATGTCTGGAAGAAGGACGAGGGCTTCAAGATCCTCGAGCTGATCCTGACCGCCCCTGTCGTCGTCGCCAGCTGGATCAGCCTGCAGTATTTCGGCTCCTCGGTTGCGCCATCGCTCTTCGGTGCCGGCAACAAGCTGTTGCACAATGTCGTCGGCGGCATCGGTGTGGTCGAGGGCAATGGCGGCAATCTGCGTGCCGGCCTTCCCTGGCAGTCTGTTCACGATGGCGAAGATTTCGTCCACGAGCCGCTCAGGCTGACGGTGGCCGTCGAGGCTCCCAAGGAGGCGATCAGCGATATCCTGAAGCGGCATGCGCAGGTGCGTGCGCTCTTCGACAATGGCTGGTTGCACCTCTTTGCGTTTGATGAGCAGGGTCAGATGGCCTGGCGCTATGCCGGCAATCTCGGCTGGGCGGATGTCCTGCAGGGTGCCGCATCGGGCGTCGAGCACAAGGCTGCGAGCTGAGCCTAAGGCAGGACCGTCGGCCCGCCGCCGGCGGTCCATCCGTCGCGCATCAGACCGCGTTCACCGCCTGCAGTCGCCGTGCCTCGCCTTGTCGGTTGAGGGCGGGGCCTTCCGCCAGCACACGCTCGGCCTCTGCCATCATCAGTGGAGCAACACCTTTGATGTCGTCGGGGCGGATGGCTTCGGTGAGGTAATAGGCAATGCTGCCATCGCGATAGATGCCCTGGAAGGGGCCAAGGCCCGCAACGCAACAGACATTCTGCAACTGTGGCCGTCCGCCCTCGATGGGCCGGACCTCCAGATCGGTCAGAGCCTTGAGCGCCGACCGCCCGAGATCGCCGTGGCGGTCGATACCCAGCCGTTCCGATTTCTGCAGCGCGTAGGCGAACATCGCGGTAGCCGAACTTTCGGGATAATTGCCCTTCACATCAGGCGCATCGATGACCTGCAGCCAGCGATGGTCGCTCGTGACAAGGGCGGCAAGCCGTTCGTTCAGAAAGGCTAGGCGTTTCGACAGATCGCGGCGACTTTCGCCCTCCGGCAGATGCTCGATCACGTCGACGAAGGCCATGGCCAGCCAGCCGATCGATCGTGCCCAATGGGCTGGCGAGAGACCCGTATCCGGATCTGCCCAATCCTGTAGGCGCGACTCGTCGTAACCATGGCGATAGAGGCCGGATGCCTTGTCAAAGGTCAGGTCAAGGGCTGTCGTGAACTGGCTGATGGCTTCCTCTACCAGAGCCGGATCGTCGAGCTTCAGTCCTAGTGCGATCTTGAACGGCATGGCCATGTAGAGGCCATCGAGCCAGACCTGATGGGGATAACGCAGCTTATGCCAATAGGGACCAGTGCCGATGCGGGGATGGTGGGTCAACTGGAGACCAAGCTGTCGTGCTGCATCCAGATAGCGGGCCTGACCGGTCAGACGGTGGAGATAAAGCAGCGCATGTCCGGGTTGAATGTTGTCGATGTTGAATTCGGTGATCCGGTAGTCGGCGAGACCGCCGTCGGCATCCACCTGGGCATCGACCAGACGGGTCAGGTGGTCGAGCCAGCGCCGGTCCCCTGTCGCCTCATGCAGCGTGATCAGCCCGCGATACAGGCAGCCGTCCTCATAACACCAGGCACCGGCCTTGTAGGGTTCGTAGTCGCGAGCGTAGTCGTCGAGATAGGAGATCAGCATCGGTCTTCATGGGTCCGGGTGAATGGAAGTGGGTGAGAGGCGCGTGAGACGACTGAACGTCGTGTTTTCAGCGATGATGCCGGCATGGCGCAGTTCCGGCAGGTGGCACGCCATCTCGGGCACGGCGGGTTTTGCATTGGCGCTATAGGCAATGCTCATGCCATCGATCGAAACGGAATCGATTGCGGATTCCGGCAACCCGTAGAAGACGGCTGCCGCCGTTTCGGCGCCTGAAACCTCGAGATTGCGAATGTCGATCCCCGCAATCTTCGGCGTGGTGGCCGAGACGGGCAGGGCGGCGCGGGACTGGACATAATCGGAGCGTCCATCGGCATCGCAGAAGTAGAAGGCGTTGACGGCGATCGGGGTCGCGACGTCGTCCATCCGGCAGTCATGGACGCTGATGTTCGAGACCGCGCCGCCACGGCCGCGACGGGTCTTGATGCGAAGTCCCCGGTCCGTGCCGATAAAATGGCAGCGACTGATGGTGACATCGCTGATGCCCTGGCTCATTTCGCTGCCCATGACCACGGCACCATGGCCGCGCTGCATCAGGCAGTTGCGGATCTCGACATTGCGGGTCGGCCGATCTGGGCCGCCGCGCGGATCGCGCTTGCCGGCCTTGATCGCCACGCAATCGTCGCCAACCGAAATGTCGAGGCCGATCAGGCGGATGTTCTGGCTGGACTCAGGGTTCAGCCCGTCGGTGTTCGGGGTATCAGGATGGTTGCGGATCGTCAGTCCTGCGGCGAGAACGTCCTCGCAGAGCACGGGATGGACGGTCCAGGAGGGTGAATTCTGGACGGTGATGCCGGCTATGATCAGATGACCGCAGCCCGACAGGAAGATCGTGCGCGGGCGCCGGGCTCCGTCGCGGGTGTCCTTCGGCCAAGTCCACCAGTCACCCCGATCGCCGCCTCCATCAACGGCACCCTTGCCGCAAATGGTGAGATTGTCGCAATCGATTGCGGTGATCAGGCTCGCGAAACAGGCTTCCGCGACGCCTTCCCAGGTGCCGAGCACGCGGCCGTCCGGGTGGCGGGCGGGCAGGATCCTGCGGTTTTCACGAGAGCCGATGTCGAGAAGCGTCGCCCCTTCCTCGATGAGAAGCGTCATGTCGCTCTTCAGGAACAGGGGGCCTGAGTACCAGGAGCCGGCGGGCAGCCGGAGTGTTCCACCCGCCGGCACCGCGGCGATCGCAGACTGGATCGCCGTGGTATTGTCCTTGCTGTCTGGTCGCGCTCCGTGGTCGCGTATATCGATGAGGGCCGTCTCGTTGGCTGTTCGGAAGGATGTCCCACCGATCGCGGTCGAGAAACGGTACTCGTTGTCCGGTTCGAGACCGTCGAGGGACAGCACGACCGAGGTCGCACTGCCCGTCTTGACCGTCGTACCGTCACCCAGCTGCAGCACCCAGGGCAATGCCCGGTCGAGGGCGAACAGATGCGCGTCCGCCTCGATCGTGAGTGTTGCCGTCCTGGAAGTCCGGTGCAGCAGCTGGATGGGGCCGTCGGTCAAGATCGTCCTCCTCAGATGCCGGTCAGTGCGCTGTTGATGCCGTCAATGATCTCGGCGGCAGCGTCTTCGGCCGAGGCCTGGCCATAGGCGAAGGCTTCGAAGGTGCTGTCGAAGACATCCGTCACGCGCGGATGTTCGTTCAGCGGCGAGACGCCGACACCCGTGCCATCCAGCACGATCTTGTTGGCCTCGACCTGCACCGGCTTGATCGATCCGGCCTTGGTCAGTTCGTCGAGCGCGATCTTGCTTGAGGGCACACCACGGGTGGCGCCGAGGATCTTGATCGCTTCCGGATCGTTCAGCAGGCAGTTGACGATCTCGGCAGCTGCCTTCGGCTCCTTGCTGTTCTTCGAGATGGCAAACAGCATGGAGGGCTTGCGGTAGACGCCTTCGGTCGTCGCGCCTTCGACCTGAAGGAGCTTGACCGGCACGAGCTGCTGGCCGTCTTCCATCGGGCCGGAGATCTTGCCGTAGGTGCTGTCCCACTGATAGGTGCCGGCGATCTTGCCCTTGGCCCATTCGGGGTTCTCGTGCAGCGGCGCATTGCCACCGGCGGCCACGTCCTTCCAGGACTTGATGACGCCCTTGTCGACCATGGTCTGGTAGAACTTCAGGCCCTCGGCCAGTTCCTCGACGGTCCAGGCGACCTGGTTGGTGGCCGGGTCGATCAGGTCCTTGCCGGTCTTCTGGGTGGTGCGCAGGATCACGACGAGACGGGCGTCGAGGGCCGTGCCTTCGAAGGGATAGTAATCCTGGCCGAGCTTCTCCTTCATGACGGGGGCTGCGGCGAGCAGTTCGTCCCAGGTGGTCGGGATCGCAAGGCCCGCCTTGTCATAGGTCGTCTTGTTGAACATGAAGACGCGGCCGGTGGTCGAGACCGGCAGGCCGTTCAGCTTGCCGTCGACGCTGCCGCTCTTCAGATCCGTCTCGGACCACTGGCTGAGGTCAATGATGTCCTTGAACTGGGTCAGGTCGACGAAGCCGTCGCCGCTCTTCGAGAAGATCGGCAGCCACGGCCAGTTGATCTGCATGATGTCGGCTTCGGTCTTGCCGGCAAGCTGGGTGGTGATCTTCTCCTGGTGGCCGGTCCAGCCGGTAAATTCCGGCGAGATGGTGTGGCCGAACTTGCCACCGCAGAGCTTCAAGGCTTCCTGCGTCGCCTTGTGGCGGTCGTCGCTGCCCCACCAGGACATGCGAAGATCGGCGGCATAGGCTGTGCTCAGGCTGGTTGCCGCAAGAAGTGCGGCGGTCATGATCAAGGTTCTCATTCTGGCTCCTCCCAAGTTAGAACGATGACGGCTTCAGTCGGCGAGCGAGATGTTCTCGCCCGTCATGCGGTTGAAGATGTGCATGGACCGGATGTCCGGGCTCAGCCAGACGCGGTCGTCGCGGATCGCGGACCGGTCGTACTGGCTGGACGGCACGACGGCGATGACACGTTCGCCGCCGATATCCACGTAGAGATAGACTTCGTGGCCCATGAACTCGACATGGCTGATGTGCCCCGATAGCGTGCCGGCTGTCTCCGGCGGCGCGATCCTGAGGTGCTGCGGACGAATGCCGACCGTGACCTCGCGCGGCGCATCGCGATGGACGCGCTGAGCCAGGCCATCCAGGATCGACAAGGTCTGGCCAGCGGTCACGAGTTCGCCGCCGCCGGTGAGTTCGGCCGCGATGAGGTTCATCTCCGGGCTGCCTATGAAGCCGGCGACGAAGGCGTTGGCCGGGCGGTTGTAGAGTGTCACGGGATCGGCCACCTGCATGATGTGCCCGTCCTTCATGACGCATATGCGGTCGCCCATGGTCATGGCCTCGGTCTGGTCATGGGTGACGTAGATGACGGTCGCGGCCATGCCGTCGGCCTTCAGCTGCTTGTGCAGATCGGTGATGCGCACGCGCATTGAAGCGCGCAGCTTGGCGTCGAGGTTGGAGAGCGGCTCGTCGAAGAGGAAGACCTGCGGTTTCTTGATCAAGGCGCGGCCAACGGCCACGCGCTGTGCCTGACCGCCGGAGAGCTGCTTCGGCAATCGGTCGAGCAGGTTGCCGATCTCCAGCGTGCCCGCCACCTTGTCGGTCGCCTCGTCGATTTCTGCTTGCGGTCGGCGCTTGA
>CALSAF010000235.1:0-5764 GCA_943372805.1 Rhizobium sp. Q54 | reverse complement strand
CCATCGACTTGGCCTCCGCCTCAGGCTTGATCGCCACGGCGAAATACATCCGTCCATAGTTCTGCTTGATCTGCTCGAAGAAAACCTCTTGACCGCCAAGTTCGGCAAAGAAATTGGCGATGTAGAAGGCCCATTTCACATCCGCATATTGCGCGAAGTTGGTTCGCGCGGCCGTCACGTGACAGTAGCCCAGATGCGGGCTGTCGTTCAGCGTCCGGTGGAAGATAATCTTCGGGAACCTGATCGAGCGGTGAAAGCCGTTGATCCGCTCATGGGTCGTCTCGGCGGCCCGCTCCAGCCGGCGGCCTGTGCGTGCGGCCACCTCCTCGTAGGTCAGATAGCGGCGTTCGTCCGGCAGCCAGTCCTCGCGGCTGCGCGAGATCCGACCGGTTCTCAGGAACTCGGTATGGACTGCCTTGGAAGACGGCGCTGTCTTCGCATCCGTTTTCGGAGCCGCGTAGTATCTCAATTTCTGCATCTTGACGCTCTGACGGTACCCGGACTGACTGCTTGAGCTTAGCGCAGTATGGTTAATCATGATTTGATGGTATTCTGACGGATGGAGGTTTCCCGAGGCTTGCCGCAGCGCAAATCTCAGAAACTGCCTGCGGTTGCTCGTTTGCGCCACATTTTTAGGCGCTGGGTTGTGAGCGTTGCTGCAGATGACGGAAAACAATAAGAAATTTGCCGGAATGTCGTTTTTGCGCGTCGCCTTTGCGATGTCGCAAACGATTTCGGGCGTGTCGTATCGCAATGCAGCGCAGACCTCAGTCCTGTGATTAGATGGAAGCAAGCTCGAGGTGCCGCCTTTCTAGAGGGCGGAAATCGGGAAGCCGGTCGAAATCCGGCGCTGCCCCCGCAACGGTGGTGGAGTTAAGGCCCGACAAATTGCCACTGGGGGGAGTCCTGGGAAGGCGTCGGTCTGATCCGCAAGGATGCTCCTGAGCCCGGAAACCAGCCTCGGCAGACGGACATTTGAGGTTGCGGAGGGCGACCGGAGATAGCCATGAACGCCCGCTCCCGGGGCGTCCTCAGGCTGCGCTCTCTTCTCCTCCGAGTTTTGGAAAAACGAGGACGACATGGACCTGCAGGCCACCGTACTGCGCCAGCTGAAGAACCGCCGCGAAGGCTTCTCGCTCGAGCAGCCCTTCTATATCGACCAGGATTACTTCAAGCTTGACATGGAGATGATCTGGTATCGCGACTGGCTGTTCATCGGCCATGATTGCGAGATCCCACGCGCCGGCAATTATTTCACAGCCCAGATCGGCGACTATCCCGTCGTCGTGGTGCGCGGCAAGGATCAGGTCATCCGCGCCTTCCACAACACCTGTCGCCATCGCGGCCACCGCGTCTGCACCAGGGACAAGGGCGCCTCTGCAAAGCTCGTCTGCCCCTATCACAACTGGACCTATGACCTCGACGGCTCGCTGGTCTTCGCCCGCCAGATGGGCGAGACGTTCGACAAGGCCGAGTTCGGCCTGAAGACCGTGCATTGCGAAAGCGTCGGCGGCTATATCTTCATCTGCCTCGCCAATGAGCCTGCCGATTTCGCCCCGCTCCGCGCCTCGATCGAGCCTTATCTGCGCCCGCATCGTCTGTGGGAGGCCAAGGTCGCCCACAAGAACACGATCATCGAGAAGGGCAACTGGAAGCTCGTCTGGGAAAACAACCGCGAATGCTACCATTGCGCCGGAAACCATCCGGAGCTCTGCCGCACCTATCCGGAAGCGCCGACCGCAACCGGCGTCCAGGGTGCAGGCGATGACCCCTTCATTTCCGAGCACTGGGCACGCTGCGAGGCCGCTGGTCTGCCGTCCGAGTTCAAGATGGATCCGTCTGGCCAGTTCCGCACCGCCCGCATGCCGCTGATCCAGGATGCCGAAAGCTACACCATGTCCGGCAAGCGCGCTGTCAAGAAGCCGCTCTCAGCCGACGTGCCGATCAGCCATATCGGCACCATGCTGCTCTTCCACTACCCGACCACCTGGAACCACATCCTCGGCGACCACGCGATCTCCTTCCGCGTCCTGCCGATCTCGGCGGAGGAAACCGCCGTCACCACCACCTGGCTGGTCAACAAGGATGCCGTCGAAGGCGTCGATTACGACCTCGAAGAGCTGACCCATGTCTGGAACATGACCAACGATCAGGATCGCTCGATCGTCGAGGAAAACGCCTTCGGCATCCGCTCGCCGGCCTATGAACCCGGTCCCTATTCCGTCGATCACGAAGGCGGCGTCATGCAGTTCGTCGAATGGTATTCCAACTTCATGACGGGCCGCCTGCAGGGCGACAAGGCCCGCCTGTCTGCGGTGGCGTGACCATGAACATCGCCGTCACCCAGTATCGCCATGTTGACGAGATGCGCCCCTGGTCCGACCGGGAGCATCTGCTCGAATGCGTCGCCGTCACGCCGGAAGCCGCCGACGTGATGACCTTCACCTTCAAGCCCAACAAGCCGAACCTGTGGTTCCGCTACATGCCGGGCCAGTTCGTGACGCTCGAGATCCCCGTAGGCCCCGAGCCTGTCATGCGCACCTATACGCTCTCCTCCAGCCCCTCGCGCCCCTATACGGTCGCCGTGACGGTCAAGGCGCAGAAGGACAGTATCGGCACGCGCTGGATGTTCGACAACCTGAAACCCGGCATGGCGCTGAAGGCATTCGGCCCGCTGGGTGACTTCTCCTATGCCAAGTATCCCGGCAAGAAGTACCTCTTCATTTCGGCAGGCTCCGGCATCACGCCGATGATGTCGATGACCCGCGACATGAGTGACCGGGCGCCCGACAGCGACATCACCTTCCTGAACTGTGCGCGCTCGCCCGACGACATCATCTTCCGCTGGGAGCTTGAGGCCAAGGCCCGCGAGATGCCGCATCTGACGCTCGGCTTCATCGTCGAGCAGGTCTCGCGCGGCCAGCTCTGGTCGGGCCTGAAGGGCCGCATCGACAAGGCGAAGATCGCGCTTCTGGCCCCCGACTTCCTCGAACGCACCGTCTTCTGCTGCGGACCGGCCCCCTTCATGGCGACCGTGCGCGAAGCGCTCGAAGGTGCCGGCTTCGACATGAAGCAGTATCACGAGGAAGCCTTCCAGCCGGTCAAGCAGGAGCTGCCGGAAGTCGTTGTCTATGCCGATGGCGAACAGCCGACCAAGGTCATCTTCGCCATGTCCGGCAAGGACGGTCTCTGCGCGCCCGGCCATACCGTACTGCAGGCGGCCCGCGCCGCCGGTGTGCGCATCGGCGCTGCCTGCGAATCCGGTCTTTGCGGCACCTGCAAGGTCATGAAGCTCTCGGGCGAGGTCGAGATGGACCACAATGGCGGCATTCTCGATGACGAGATCGACGAGGGTTACATCCTCGCCTGCTGTTCGCGGCCGAAGGGCGACATCGAGATCGAAGCGTAAGCGACCAACCGGCGATCAAATGCACGTGAGAAGAGGGCGATTCCGGGCCGGATTCGCCCTCTCTTCGCGTCTGCGGGTCTGCGGCCTTGCGCGGGCTCTTGCCGGTCAAGAGAGCCCCGATTAGCATCCTCTGGTAGAGCCTCCGGCCGCGAACTGCGGTCCGGTCCGATGTCGGCCATGATGGCCGGCGCAGGCGAGAGGAGGCTCATCCGAAGGGGGATCACGCATGAAGCTTGTTTCTGCTCTCGCCGCCGCATGCCTTGCCGTGACCGGTTTCATGATGACCGGAACTGCGGCGAATGCGGGTGGCATCGAAGTTCGCATCTACGAACGCCACACCAGCTACCGCCACTACGAGCGCGTCACCATCCTGTCGCGCCATCACGGCTACAGGGCGAAGGGCTATCGTGTGTATCGCCCGGGCTATGTCTATCACCAGGGGCAGTGGTTCTCGCCGCGCTCCCTGCGCGCAGGCGTGATCGTCGATCGGCCTATTCCGCGCCGGCAGGTCGTTCATTACAGGGTTGGCATCAATCCGAAACACCACAGCTGGTGTGCCAATCGCTATCGCTCGTATCACTGGCGCAGCAACACGTTTCAGCCGTATCACGGACCCCGCCAGCAGTGCTATTCGCCCTACTACTGATACTGGTCACGGGAACAAAATCCATGGATCCCCGTTGACGGGGGCTGGCGCGCCCGTGCGGTCTTTAACCCGCCACGCGTCGCACGCGAACTATGAACTGAGCGTTAATTCTGGGTTCAGGCTGGCACCGTTAACCTTTGTTTCAAGGTCGAGGGATCGGGCGGCTCGTCCGCTTCCCGAGGCCACAGGAAACACGCAGGGAGAAACATCATGAAGAGCGCATTGAAGACGGCAGCCGTCGCAGCTCTCGCATCGATCCTCGCCGTGACGAGCATGGTCCCCGCCCAGGCGCAGATCATCCGCCCCGTCGCGCCGGTCACGACGACGACGGATGCTGAACAGGTCCAGTATATCGACGGCGAGATCCGCATCTACCGGGAGCGCCGCTACGACCGGTATGACCGGTATGACAGATACGACCGCTATGATCGCTACGAGCGTGCCCGCTACTGGAACGGCCATCGCGGCTATAGCGAACGTCGCCCCGGATATCGTTATCACGACGGCTACTGGTATCCGCTGGCCGCCTTTGCGGCAGGTGCGATCATAGGCGGTGCAATCGCTTCGCAGCCACGTCCTGCGCCTGCGCCGCGTGCTGCCGGGATCAACCCGCGTCACTACAACTGGTGCAGTGCCCGCTATCGTTCCTACGACAGCTATTCGAACACCTTCCAGCCGTATAGCGGCCCCCGTCAGCAGTGCTATTCGCCCTATTACTGAGCGGCAGAACAGCTGATCCGGCTTCCGCCCGAGGCCTCAAAGGGTTAACATCCAGCCGTCCCGGCACCATGCCGCGGGCGGCTTTTTTTCGTGCGCCCGATCCGCCTGTTTCCTAACGGCAAAACCGCCGCGTTAACCATTTGTTAACCATATCGACGGTACTTCTTTCATCAACGATTTGTTTACGTAGATGACCAAAGTGCTAACCGAACCCCGCTCCATCCGCATCAAGGGCAGATCCTTCCTGGCCGTCGTCCTGACGCCGGATCTGCCGTTCGACGACTGGCTCATCCGGCTCGACGATCTCGCGGCCCGGTCGGCCGGTTTCTTCCTCGGTCGTCCCGTCGTTCTCGACGTCTCCGAGATTGAGATCGACCGTCCGCAGCTGAAGGCGCTGATCGCCGAACTGGCGTCCCGCAACGTCTCGATCATGGGCATCGAGGGCGGTCGCCCGTCGCTGGTCGAGCCGGGCATGCCGCCGCAGTTGAAGGGTGGCAAGCCCGCCGCAGACTACGAGGTGCCGAGCGAGGAAGCGCCTGAAACGTCGACCGCCAAGCCAAAGGGCAAGGCGGAGAAGCAGCCGACAGAGCAGGCAGCGCCGCAGGTGACGGTAGCACAGAGCCCGGTTTCTGCCCCGTCGATGATCGTGCGCGAAACCATCCGCTCCGGTCAGTCGGTCATCTATACCCAGGGCGATGTCACGGTCATCGGTTCGGTCCAGTCCGGCGCCGAAGTGATCGCCGGCGGTTCCGTCCATATCTACGGCGCGCTGCGCGGCAGAGCGCTCGCCGGATGCGTCGGCAATGCCGACGCAAGGATCTTCTGTCGTAAGTTCGAATCCGAACTGGTTGCAATCGACGGCGTCTACGCGATGACCGACGACATGGATCCAGAATTGAAGGGGCATCCGGTCCAGCTGTGGCTGGAGGGGGATGCAATCATGACTGAAAGAATGACGTGAATTTGAGCGGGGATAGACAGGAGAACAA
>CALSAF010000234.1:0-5803 GCA_943372805.1 Rhizobium sp. Q54 | reverse complement strand
ATGTTGATAATGGTGTCCTATGTGGTACCATTTGTCTATGGAGATCCGTGAGTTCCTCGACGATCAAGGACGCAGTCCCTTCAGGTTCTGGTTCGAAGGGCTGGACTCCATGGCTGCGATCAAGGTCACGACGGCCATCACCCGCATGTCGCTAGGAAACTTCTCCAATGCCAAGGGTGTGGGGGAAGGTGTCCTGGAGTATCGGATCGACTATGGCCCTGGTTACCGCATCTATTTTGGCAGGGACGGTGACAGGCTGATCATCCTGTTCGGCGGCGGTACCAAAAAGCGACAACAGGCCGACATCAAGATGGCCCAAGCCCGTTGGGTGGAGTACAGGAAGCGGAAGGCAGGCTGACATGGCTTTAACGAGAGACTTCAAGGAAACGGTGCGAGATCGAGCACAGGCAGACCCGGTATTTCGGGCAGCACTGATGAGCGAAGCGATCGAGCTTCTGCTGTCGGGTGACGTTGAAACCGGTCGCTCACTTTTGCGCGACTACATCAACGCCACCATCGGCTTCATCGAACTTGGTAAGAAGTCCGGCTTGCCGCCCAAGAGCCTGATGCGGATGTTCGGTCCCTCCGGGAACCCGCGTGCAGACAATTTCTTCGCGGTCATCCGCCTGCTGCAGGACGAAACCGGCGTTCAGATCGCAGTCAAGGCGGCATAAACTCTGATGCCCCCCAAGATCCTCATCAGCGCCTGCCTGCTCGGTCGCCCCGTCCGTTATGACGGCAAGGGCAAGCCACTGCATGATCCCCGTATTGAGCGCTGGAAGGCCGAGGGCCGGCTCATTGGCTATTGTCCCGAACAGGCCGGCGGCCTGCCCACGCCGCGCCCACCTGCGGAAGTCGAAGGCGGCATGAACGGGGACGACGTTCTCGCGGGACGTGCCCGCGTCCTGGAGGTGACGGGCGGCGATGTGACCGCAGAATTCGTCGAGGGTGGAAAGAAGGCCGTCGCCTTTGCCCGGGAACAGGATTGCCACTTCGCACTCCTGATCGACGGCAGCCCCTCCTGCGGCTCCGGCTTCATCTATGACGGCTCGTTTTCCGGCATCCGCCATCCGGGCTTCGGCGTCAGGGCGGCCCTGATGCGGGCCGCCGGCATCAGCGTCTTTTCGGATCGGCAGATTGATCTACTGTTCGCCAGCCTGGGAGACAACGCAGTCGCCAGTGGCCCATGAGACCGCTTTATTTCATAGACTGAACAGTCTATGAAATGTCCATGAACGAAAGAGCGCGTCCGAAACAAGACACCGCAGGAGATGCCGCAAGGCCAAGGGGTCGACCGAGACGAGCGCCTGAGGATGCCGAGGCGCGGCAGCGCCTGCTCCGCGCCGGCCTGATCTTCCTGACCCAGAAGGGCTATTCCGCCGTCGGTCTTGATGAGATCCTGCGCGAAGCATCCGTCCCAAAAGGCGGTTTCTACCACTACTTCCAGAGCAAGGCCGATTTTGGCAGCGCGCTCATCGATGCCTACCACGCCTATTTTGTCGACAAGCTCGATCGTTGCTTTTCAGAGGAGAGCCTGTCGCCGCTGCAGCGTCTGAGGGCCTTTGTCGCGGATGCCCGGATGGGCATGGAACGCCACGGATTTACGCGCGGCTGCCTGGTCGGCAATCTCGGCCAGGAAATGGGCGCCCTGCCACAGGACTATCGGGCAAAGCTCATCGACGCGCTGGAGGATTGGCAGAAGCGCACGACCGCCTGCCTGGAGAGCGCCCAGGCGGACGGCGAGATCGCCGCCCATCATGATCCGGCACACCTGGCAGCGATCTTCTGGATCGGCTGGGAAGGTGCGGTGCTGCGCGCCAAGCTGGAACAGAGGCCTGAGCCGCTCACGATCTTCGCCGACGGCTTTTTCGCCATGCTGAACTGAAACGGGAGAGAGACATGTTTGATGCCATCGTGATTGAGAAGCCGGAAAGCGGGCAGACCGCCAGGCTGACCCAGCTGGCCACGCAGGACCTGCCGAAGGGCGATGTGCTTGTCGATGTGGCTTTCTCGACCCTGAACTACAAGGATGCGCTTGCCATCACCGGTGCCTCGCCCGTGGTCCGCAGCTTTCCGATGGTCCCCGGCGTCGACTTTTCCGGCGTGATCAGGGAGAGCAGCCACCCGGAATTCATAGCCGGCCAACGCGTCCTCCTGAACGGCTGGGGCGTTGGTGAGAAGCACTGGGGCGGGCTTGCCGGTCAGGCTCGGGTGAACGGGGACTGGCTCGTGCCTGTGCCAGAGGCGATCAGCCTGCGCCAGGCCATGGCCATCGGCACGGCGGGATATACGGCCATGCTGTGCGTCATGGCATTGGAGCATCACGGCATCGGGCCGCAGAGTGGCGATGTCGTCGTAACGGGTGCCGCCGGGGGCGTCGGCAGCGTGGCTGTCGCCCTCCTCGCCGCCAGGGGGTACACGGTTACGGCGGTCACAGGCAGGCCATCCGAGGCCGAATACCTGACCGGCCTTGGCGCCAGTGCCATCATCGACCGGGCGGAACTGTCCCAGCCGGGCCGACCGCTGGCCAAGGAGCGCTGGGCAGGCGCCGTGGATGTGGCCGGCGGTCTGGTCCTCGCCAATGTCATTGCCGCCATGCGCTATCGTGGCGTAGTTGCCGCTTGCGGTTTGGCCGCAAGCATGGATCTGCCCACCACGGTTGCCCCCTTCATCCTGCGCGGCGTAACGCTCGCCGGCATCGACAGCGTCATGTGTCCCAAGCCCGTCCGCATGGCGGCCTGGGGCAGGCTGGCCGAGGAACTCGATATGGACAGGCTTGAAGCCATGACCACGGAACTCCCCTTGGCAGATGTGATCGACAGAGTGCCGGCCTTCCTGGAAGGCAAGGTGCGCGGTCGCGTCATTGTCCCCATCAATCCGATGCTGGGTTGAGGAGATCTGGTTGATGGAGATTGGGCAATCAAACCATGAGCGATTGGCCGGGGCGCCAGTCCGACGCCTCAGTGATGCGCCGGACTGGCGCTATCTGCTGCAGGAATTCGACACCTTCTATAGCTCCTGCTCGGCCGGGGGCAGCAAGGTCATCCGCAGTCACCAGGATCGTGTCCGCGAAGCCCTTGCGGGCGTCATCGCGGCAGACGCGCCCATGCTGGCGCGTGAACCGGCAAGCAAGCCTGTCGTGGCGCATCTGCCGCGCACTCTTGATCTGGGGCGGTGTGGCGCCATGGCAGGGATGAGCAGGGTTCTGTCACGGCTCGAAAACCAGCTAAGCTGGGAATACGGCTACAAGCAGGTTCCACTCTCTCTCGAGCGCAACTATGCCTATTGCGAGATTTTGGGGCCACAGGGGCCGATCCAGTCTGACGGGCTGATCCTGGGCTTCGTGCTGTTTGCACCCGGCACGACCTACCCTGAGCACAACCATGCCGGAATCGAGGAGAGCTACGTTTCCATGGCTGGGGCCTGGTCTGAAAACGACAGCGCGGTCTATATGCCGGGTTCCCTGATCTACAATCCCCCCGGCTACGAGCATCGCATCACCACCGGCGAAAGGGACCCCTGTCTTCTCGCCTATGCCTGGATTGGTCCCGCCGAACGGCTGGCCCAGCCGATGATGGTGTTTTCCTGAGTGAGACGGCCATGTGATGGCTGACCCATGAAAAAAAACGCCCGGGAAACCCCGGGCGTTGTGTCGATACCATTGGGCTGAGCCTTGGCCATGCCCGCACTACCAGGATGGCCCGAGCTTCCGGCTCAACTCGCCATGCGGTAGGCCTGCTGGCCGCCGCCGGACTGGCCGGTCTTGAAGCTGCGGATCAGGTTCAAGAGGTCGCCCGTATCATTGGCCAGAACCTCGGCAGAGGCCGTCGTCTCTTCCGCCATCGCGGCGTTCTGCTGGGTCGCCTGGTCAAGCTGGTTCATCGAGGCGGAGATCGAACGCAGGGTCGTGTCCTGCTCCTGCGCGCTGTGCGAGATCTTCGAGACGATGTCGTTGGCGCTGGCGATCTGGTCGGAAATGCGCTTCAGCGCCTCACCGGCCTGGCCGACCAGTTGCACGCCCTGTTCAACCTGGGAGGAAGAGCGGGCGATCTGGTCCTTGATTTCCTTGGCGGCGGCCGCCGAGCGCTGGGCAAGTTCACGCACTTCCTGCGCAACGACCGCAAAGCCCTTGCCGCTTTCCCCGGCGCGCGCCGCCTCGACGCCGGCATTCAGCGCCAGCAGGTTTGTCTGGAAGGCTATTTCGTCGATCACGCCGATGATCTTGGTGATTTCGGCAGACGACTGTTCGATGCCGCTCATGGCATTGATGGCCTTGGTGACGATTTCGTCGCTCTGGCGGGCTTCGCCACTGACGGTACCGACGCGGTTGGCCGCTTCGCGCGCACCATCTGCCGTCTGGCGCACGGCAACGGTCAGTTCATCCAGCGCTGCCGAGGTCTCTTCCAGATTTGCGGCCTGGCGTTCGGTGCGTGTGGCAAGCTCGCCGGATGCGCGACGGATCTCTTCCTTCGACACGGCGATATCGTTGCCCTTGAGGTTGACGCGCGCCATGGCCTCTTCGAGACGGGCCAGCGCATCGTTGAAGTTGTCGCGCAGTCCGGCATATTTCGGTCCGAGATCGGCGCAGCGTACGGTCAGGTCACCATGTGCGAGCTGTTCCAGCGACTGGCCGATGGTGGAGACGACGTGCGCCTGCTGCCGGGCTTCGGCGAGCTGTGCCTCGGCATTCTGGCTGCGCTCGCTGTCAAGTTCGCGCTGCTGTTCTTCCTGACGGGCGGAGAGTGCATGGCGCTCACGCACCTTGTCCTGCAGGCTCTTGGTCGCCTGGGCCATCATCCCGATCTCATTGCTCATGTCCGTATGGGGAATGGCGATATCGACATTCTCATCTGCCACGGCTTCCAGCGCATCATGGATCGCCTTGAGCGGGGTCGTGATATTGCGGATGACGAAGAAGGCCGCGACCAGGGCCAGCACGAAGATGCCCGTCGACCAGCTGATGGTCTTGATCACGCTGGAGCGGATCTCTGCCTTCAGGTCATCGGTGTAAAGGCCGGTGACGATGACGATCTTCCAGGGCTCGAAGGCCTTGCCGTAGGACGCCTTCGGATAGGAGCGGTCTTCCGGATCCTTGCCAGGCTTCGGGCCGATGAATTCGACAAAGCCGCCGCCCAACTGGCCGAGACGAACCAGTTCGTCGCGATAGGCAAATCCGTTGGCGTCGGGCTTGCCCTTGTTACTCTTGCCAACATCCTTCGAGGTCGGATGGAAGATCATCACGACGTCGTAGTCGTAGCCGAAGAAATAGCCATCCGGCTCGAACCGCATCTTGTTCAGCATGTCATAGGCGCGGGTCTTGGCTTCCTCGACGGTGAACTCGCCGGCCACGGCGCGATCATTGAAGTCCTTGAGCACGGAAAGCGCGGTCTCGACCTGCGTGCGCAGCAGTTCATAGCGCTGCTGGTAGATCGTTGTGGTTGAAGAGCGAACTTGGAAATAGGTGGCAGCGGCAAAGGCCGCCATGAGACCACCGATCAACACGATCAGCTGGAGCGAGATCCTGAGATTCTTCATGGCGAAGGGAGCTTTCGTCTGTCGAGCGGTTCGGGCGCCGGGAAAAGGGTCAAGCGAACGAGATCGGCACGTCATGCGCCGAAGAATTACGACAGAGTGTCATCGCCAAAGATTGAGATGACTTTAAGCACCTGAAAATATCGTACTATAAAAATATACCATTTAATTATGGGGTATGGAGGACGGCATAACGCCCGGGACTGGGCCGGGCGTTATGTCCGTGTCGACCACGAGAGACCGCCGCGCCCGGATCGTTTGGCGGGCGGAT
>CALSAF010000233.1:0-5905 GCA_943372805.1 Rhizobium sp. Q54 | reverse complement strand
TCGCCGGCTCGAATGTCAAGGTTCTCGACCGCCAGTTCGGCAACTGGAACCGCGACGATGCCTTCAAGGTGATGCAGGACTACCTGACCAAATATCCGAAGATCGATGTGGTCTGGTGCCAGGACGACGACATGGCAGTCGGCGTTCTCCAGGCTATAGAACAGGCCGGCCGTACCGACATCCAGTACATCATCGGCGGCGCTGGTTCGAAGGACATGATCAAGAAGGTCATGGACGGCGACAAGATGGTTCCGGTCAACGTTCTCTACCCGCCGTCGATGGTCGGGACGGCCATGGAACTGACGGCGGCTGCGATCTACGACGCGGTTCCGGTCCACGGCACCTACACGCTCGATGCAACGCTGATCACCCCTGAGAACGCGAAGAACTACTACTTCCCGGATTCGCCCTTCTGATCCGAAAGCGAAGCAAAATCAGTCTGCCCGGGTTTTCCCGGGCAGATTTCCGTCTCGGGCATCATTGCCGTTGTGTCGAAATTCCATCTCCTGTAATCGTTAACGGAAACGTTGCAGGAATGCTCAGGGAGGAGAATTCATGAAGACGATCAAGGGGCCGGCGATCTTTCTCGGCCAGTTTGCCGGCGATGCCGCACCGTTCAACACCTGGGATGGGATTACCAAATGGGCGGCCGAAAAAGGCTATGTCGGTGTTCAGGTCCCGACCTGGGCCGGCCAGCTGATGGACCTGAAAAAGGCGGCCGAATCCAAGGATTATTGCGACGAACTCGCCGGAGTGGCACGCCAGAACGGCGTCGAGATTACCGAGCTTTCCACCCATTTGCAGGGTCAGCTGGTGGCCGTGCATCCGGCTTACGACGAAGCCTTCGACGGCTTTGCGGCGCCGGAAGTGCGCGGCAATCCGAAGGCGCGCCAGGAATGGGCCGTCCAGCAGGTGAAGTACGCTCTGAAGGCCTCGCGCAATCTGGGTATCAAGGCACATGCGACCTTCTCGGGCGCTCTCGCCTGGCCCTATATCTATCCCTGGCCGCAGCGTCCGGCCGGTCTCGTCGAGACCGCCTTTGACGAACTGGCGCGCCGCTGGACGCCGATCCTCGATTATGCCGATGAGCAGGGCGTCGACGTCGCTTATGAGATCCATCCGGGCGAAGACCTGCATGACGGCGTGACCTTCGAGATGTTCCTCGAGCGGGTGAAGAACCATCCGCGCGCCAACATGCTCTACGACCCCTCGCACTATGTGCTGCAGTGCCTCGACTATCTCGACAACATCGACATCTACAAGGACCGGATCAAGATGTTCCACGTCAAGGACGCGGAATTTAATCCGACCGGCCGGCAGGGCGTCTATGGCGGCTATCAGGGCTGGGTGAACAGGGCAGGGCGTTTCCGCTCGCTCGGCGACGGCCAGGTCGATTTCGGCGCGATTTTCTCGAAGATGGCAGCGAATGATTTCGATGGCTGGGCCGTTGTTGAATGGGAATGCGCGCTGAAGCACCCGGAAGATGGCGCCCGTGAAGGGGCCGAATTCGTCAAGGCGCATATCATCCGGGTGACGGAAAAGGCGTTCGACGACTTTGCGTCGGGCGGCACGGATGATGCGGCGAACCGGCGGATGCTGGGGCTTTAATCAGCAGTTATTCCCCTCCCCAACCCCTCCCCACAAGGGGGAGGGGCTCTGCCGCCGACCTGTGAGCCTTCCTCTATGGTGCTATATGCCAAAACAGGAGGAAAGACGGTTGCGGTGATCGCTCTCCCCCCTTGTGGGGGAGATGGCGGCAGCCAGAGGGGGTCTTCAAGTATAGCAAGGGAGAAAACATCATGGCGATCGAAGCGAGCAAGTCGGGCGAGCGGACAGCGAAGATCCGGTTGGGCATGGTCGGCGGCGGGCAGGGCGCCTTTATCGGCGCGGTGCATCGCATGGCAGCGCGGCTCGATGATCAGTATGATCTTGTTGCCGGTGCGCTGTCTTCGACACCGGAAAAGTCGGTGGCCTCCGGTCGCGAACTCGGGCTCGACCCAGAACGTTGCTACGGCTCCTACGAGGAGATGGCGGAGAAGGAAGCGGCCCGTCCTGACGGCATCGAGGCCGTGTCGATCGTCACGCCGAACCATGTGCATTTCCCGGCAGCCAAGGCCTTTCTGGAGCGCGGCATCCATGTCATCTGCGACAAGCCGCTGACCTCCAATCTCGAAGACGCCAAGGCGCTGAAGGCGGTTGCCGACAAGGCGAAGGCACTGTTCATCCTCACCCACAATTACACCGGTTATCCGATGGTGCGGCATGCGCGCGAGCTCGTCCGCTCCGGTGAGCTTGGTGATCTGCGTCTGGTGCAGATGGAATATCCGCAGGACTGGCTGGCCGAGCCGATCGAGCAGACCGGCCAGAAGCAGGCCGCCTGGCGCACCGATCCGAAGCAGTCGGGTGCCGGCGGTTCGACCGGCGACATCGGCACGCATGCCTATAATCTCGGCTCGTTCATCTCCGGCCTCGAACTGGATGAACTGGCCGCCGACGTACACACCTTCGTCGAGGGGCGTCGGCTCGATGACAACGCTCATGTGATGCTGCGCTTCAAGGGCGGCGCGAAGGGATTGCTGTGGTGCAGCCAGGTGGCGACCGGCAACGAGAACGGGCTGAAGGTCCGCATCTACGGCACCAAGGCCGGCATCGAATGGACGCAGGCCGATCCGAACTATCTCTGGTTCACGCGGCTGGGCGAGCCTAAGCAGCTGATCACCCGTGGCGGGGCAGGGGCGAATTCGGCTGCGGCGCGGGTTACCCGCATTCCGTCGGGGCATCCTGAGGGTTATCTCGAAGCCTTTGCGACGATTTATTCGGAAGCGGCGGTCGCCATTCAGGCGGCGCGGACGGGGGCGGCGGTTGATGCAGCGGTGGTTTATCCGACGGTTGATGACGGGGTGAAGGGTGTGGCGTTCGTCACGGCTTGCATCGAGTCGGGCAAGAAGAATGGTGGTTGGGTGAAGGTGTAAGCCCACTTGCATCATTGCGAGTGATGGGATGAAGGCAACATTGCGCACACTTGCCACGTGCTGCAGACATGCTAGCTTCAACGCTTGGGTTACATGGGGGCGGTGGTAGGATGGGCTTCGTAAAATCATTATTCGGTGGAGCATTCGCGATCGCGATGTTGCCGCTGTATTTTGTTCTGCCCCTCGGTTGGCTGTACTGGCTGTGGCTGGCAATCCAATTCGGAAATTTTTGGATGTTTGTAGTGGGGGTAATCCCACCGACAGCAATATTGACTGCGCCAATTGGTGCATGGAGCCTCTTGTTTGGCGTCCCGCAGTGGGTTTTGAATTGGTTCCTACTTTGAGCGTCTCAGCTATCGATCTTGCCGATCGGTCCCGTCATTTGACCTTGCCCAGAGAGTCGCGACTGTAAGGGGAATCGGAACTACGGGGGCTAGCTCATGGACATTTCAAAGGCCATTATCGTCGTAGGCGTCATCTGGGCCTCGCTCTTCGCGTGGTTTTTCCGTTATGATGTTCAAGCCTACGACGGCGTCAATTTCGCTCGCTACGACCGTTGGACGGGCGCTGCTGTCACCTGCAACGTCGGCGGCTGCCACCGAGCACTGGACTGGCCGTGACCCCGCCACATGCTGCAAGGGAGCGGGGACTTCGCACTACAGATGCTCAACTACGCCTTGGGGTCTTACGCCAAATCTAGGCAGGTGGATTTCCTGCAACGTTGCAGTTTTTTGATCCCGATGTCTTCACCCCGCCAGCCGATTGCTCTAAACCGCTTTCAACATTGCAAGCGGCGGTCGCTTCCGCCTCGACCCTGACGAAGGAGACTTCCCATGATCGATCCAAAGGCACTCGCCTCGCGTTTTCCAGGTGACTTCCTGTTCGGTGTGGCCACCGCCTCCTTCCAGATCGAAGGGGCCTCGAAGGCCGATGGGCGCAAGCCCTCGATCTGGGATGCGTTTTCGAACATGCCGGGCCGGGTTTTCGGTCGGCACAATGGCGATTTGGCCTGCGATCATTACAATCGCTGGGAAAGCGACCTCGATCTCATCAAGGACATGGGTGTCACCGGCTATCGTTTCTCGATCGCCTGGCCGCGAATCATCCCTGAGGGCACCGGGCCGATCAATGAGAAGGGGTTGGATTTCTACGACAACCTCGTCGACGGTTTGAAGGCGCGCGGCATCAAGGCCTATGCGACGCTCTATCACTGGGATCTGCCGCTGGCCCTGATGGGCGAGGGTGGCTGGACGGCGCGCTCCACGGCGCAGGCTTTTCAGCGCTATACGCGCGTTGTAATGGAACGCCTCGGCGACCGGCTCGATGCCGTTGCGACCTTCAACGAGCCCTGGTGCTCGGTCTGGCTCAGCCATCTCTACGGTGTGCATGCGCCGGGCGAGCGCAGCATGGATGCGGCACTCCATGCCCTGCACTATACCAATCTGGCGCATGGACTGTCCGTGCAGGCGATCCGGGAGATTGCCCCGAACGTGCCGGTCGGGCTGGTGCTGAACGCCCATGAGACGCTGCCGGGATCGGACAGCGCTGAAGACCGCGCCGCTGCCGAGCGGGCGCATCAGTTCCACAATGGTGTGTTCTTCGATCCGGTGTTCAAGGGCGAATATCCGGCGGAATTCCTCTCGGCGCTTGGTCATCGCATGCCGGTCATCGAAGAGGGCGATCTTTCGATCATCAGCCAGCCTCTCGACTGGTGGGGGCTCAACTACTACACGCCGATGCGCGTCGCCGACGATCCGACGCCGGGTGCCGAATTCCCGGCGACCGTTGGTGCACCACCGGTCTCCAAGGTCCAGACCGATATCGGCTGGGAGGTCTATGCGCCGGCACTCAAGTCGCTCGTCGAGCGGCTCTATGCCCGCTACGACCTGCCGGTCTGCTACATCACCGAGAATGGCGCCTGCTATAATATGGAGGTCGAGGGTGGCGAGGTCGAGGACCAGGCGCGGCTCGATTATTATGCCGAACATCTCGACAAGGTCGCCGACCTGATCGCCGAAGGCTATCCGATGCAGGGCTACTTCGCCTGGTCGCTGATGGACAATTTCGAATGGGCAGAAGGCTACAAGATGCGCTTCGGCCTTGTTCATGTCGATTACGACACGCAGGTTCGCACCATCAAGAAGAGCGGCAAGTGGTATCGCGATCTGGCGCTTGAATTTCCCAAGGGCAACTTCAAGCCCGACTGAGGCTGCGGGGCGTAAGCCCCATTTGCCACCATCACCCGAGCTTGATCAACTTGTTGCCAGCGTCCAGCTCGTTACGCTGGTCGAACTCCGCGCGGGCGGACTGGATGCGGTCGTGATGGGTAAAGACCCAGCCGCCCAGCGCCCGGATCGGTTCGCCGAAGGACCGACCGAGATCGGTCAGCGCATATTCCACCTTCGGCGGCACGGTCGGGTGTACGGTGCGCTCAACGATGCCGTCCCGCTCCAGGGCCCTGAGCGTCAACGTCAACATGCGTTGCGAGATCCCGACCACGGAGCGCTTGAGGTCGGAGAAGCGCTGCGGCCCGTTGCCGAGCATCATGATGACAAGAACCGTCCATTTGTCGCCCAGCCTCGCCAGCATTTCGCTGACGGTCTGGCATTTGGTCGGATCGTAATTGTCGCACATGACGGTTCTCTCCGTATGACCTGGTATCATCGATGTGCCTTCTTGCACATTGCAGCAAGTTACATACCTAGGCCTTGTTACTAATCTATACCAGGTCCTGATGCCGCGCAACGCCTCCCAGGTCGCGGGCATGAGGGACTGATGCAACAAGGATGAGACTGATGTCCGCACTGATTGAAAAACTGGAATGGCGTTATGCCACCAAGAAGATGGACCCGAGCAAGAGCGTGTCCGAAGACAAAGTTGAGCGCATCGTCGAAGCCGCCCGCCTCGCGCCCACCTCCAGCGGCCTGCAGCCT